>PMKK01000053.1 GCA_003157715.1 Actinomycetota bacterium | reverse complement strand
AAGAGCGGCGCCTTCTTCAGCTACAACGACGACCGCCTCGGCCAGGGCCGCGCGGCGGCCCGCCAGTTCCTGCGCGACAATCCCGCGATGGCCGACGACATCGACCGCCAGATCCGCGATCGTGCCGGCCTGCCGGCGGCGCCGACAGCCAGCCCCAACGCGCCGACCAAGACAAAAGCTTCGGCGGCCGCGGCGCTTGCCAAGGCCGAAGCCGAGGCCGCCAAGGCGCCGGGCGCGAGCGGCTAGGCGGCCGCGCCGCGCCGGAGTAGCTCCGTGCCCACCGTCAGCGCCCTCAAGCCGACCCGTCGCGAGGGTCGCGTCTCAGTGCACCTCGACGGCCGTTTCGCCTTCGCCGTCGGAGCCTCGGTAGTCGTCGGCCACGGCCTGTTCGTCGGCCTTGAACTGAGCGACGAACAGTGCGCCGCTCTGCGCGCCGACGCCGGCGCCGACCGCGTCATGGACGACGCCTATCGCCTGCTCGCCCACCGGGCGCGCTCGCGAGCGGAGCTCGCCGCGCGGCTGCGCGCCAAGGGCTACGACGACCCGGCGGTCGAGGCTACCCTCGAACGACTGCAGGGCGACGGCCTTGTCGACGACCGGGCCTTTGCCGCGGCCTTCGTCGCCGACAAGCGCCGGCTCTCAGGCTGGGGGGCGGGTCGCATCGCCGGCGAGCTCGCGCGGCTGGGTGTCGAGCCGGCCATCGTCGAGGCGGCGCTGCCGCGGTCCGACGAGTCGCGCGGCCGCCCCTCGAACCGGCGCGCAAGCGGGCCTACGAGTTCCTGCTACGGCGCGGCTACGCCTCGACCATCGCCTACCAGGTCGTACGAGAGTGGTCGGCCCGCTCAGCCGATTGACAGTCGCTTCTCGGCGACCCTACAATCAGCGATGAGCAGCTTGCTCACCGACTTATGTACGTATCTGTGGCGCCTGAAGGCCATGCTCTCCGGCCCCCACGGCCGGCCTGTCGAACGAGCGACGTAGGGGATCTTCATCCAGTAGAGATCGATCGAGAACCTCGCGGCTTCGCCGAAGCCGCACGTCACACGTCCACAGCGAAGTAACGCCGTAGCATGGTCCTGCCAGAAACGACAGGCGCGTTCGCGTGAGCCGGGCAAGTTGCCCGGCTCTTTTTTGTTGCTCGCTCTTGGAGAACACATTCACCGGCACAAGGGGATGGCATGATCGCATTCATCGTGGTCGCGCTCGCGGCCGGAGTGGCGGCGGGGTACCTGGTCAGACGGTACGCAGTCGACACCCGGCTCAAGGGTGCGCAGGGGGAGGCGCAGAACGTGCTGCGCGACGCCCAACGCGAAGCCGAGACCGTCGTCAAAGAGGCTCGCCTCGAGGCAAAGGAAGAGCTTCACAGGGTGCGCTCCGAAGTCGAAGGCGACCTGCGCGAGCGGCGTCTCGAGCTCAAGACTTCAGAGGACCGTGTGGCGCAGCGCGAGGAGCAACTCGAGCGTCGCGCGGCCGATCTCGAACGTCGCGACCAGCAAGTCGTCCAGCGCGAGGAACAAAACGCGGCGCTGGCCGAACAGCTCAAGGCCGCTCACGCCGAGCAGACCGCCGAGCTCGAGCGCATCTCCGGTCTGACCGGGGCGCAGGCCAAAGAGATGCTGCTGCGGCAGGTCGAAGAAGACGCTCGACACGACATGGCGAAACTGCTGCGGTCGGTCGAAGAAGAGGCCAAGCGCGAAGCCGAGCGGCGGGCCCGTAACATCCTGTCGCTGTCGATCCAGCGCACCGCCGCCAATCACGTGGCCGAAACGACCGTCTCGGTGGTGCCGCTGCCGTCCGACGACATGNNCCCCGAGGCCGTGGTGCTGTCGGGCTTCGACAGCGTCCGCCGCGAGATCGCCCGGCTGACCATCACCAAGCTGCTCGCCGACGGGCGCATCCATCCGGCCCGTATCGAGGAGATGTACAACCAGGCCAGATCCGAGATCGAAGCGGTGATCGAAGAGGCCGGCGAGCAGGCCTGCTTCGATACCAATGTGCACGGCGTGGCACCCGAGCTCGTCAAGGTGCTCGGCCGTCTCAAGTTCCGCACGAGCTACGGGCAGAACGTCCTGAACCACTCGATCGAGGTCGCCCACCTCGCCGGTATCATGGCCAACGAGCTCGGGGCTAACCCCAAGATAGCGCGTCGCGCGGGCCTGCTGCACGACATCGGAAAGGCGATCGACCACGAGGTCGACGGCTCGCACGGCCAGATCTCGGCACAGCTCGCGCGCAAGTATCACGAGACCCAGAGCGTCGTGCACGCCATCGAGGCTCACCATCAGGACGTCGATCCGCAGACCGTCGAGGCGGTGCTGGTGCAGGCCGCCGACGCCATCTCGGCCGCTCGCCCCGGGGCCCGCCGCGAGTCACTCGAGGGGTATGTCAAGCGTCTCGAGTCGCTCGAGAAGATCGCCGAGTCCAAGAAGGGCGTCGAGAAGTCGTATGCCATGCAGGCGGGCCGCGAGGTGCGCGTCATGGTAAAGCCCACCGAGATCTCAGACGACGAGGCCGTGCTGCTGGCCCGCGAGATCGCCAAGGAGATCGANNCGAGGAGACGCTCGACTATCCGGGGCAGATCAGGGTCACCGTGATCCGCGAGAGCCGCGCCACCGAGCTCGCGAAGTAGGCTCATGCGAACGTTCTTCCTGCGGTCGTTCGGATGCCAGATGAACGATCACGACGCGGAGCGTCTCCGCGCCTTGCTCGAGAACGACGGCCTGAAGCGCGTCGAGAGCGTCGACGACGCCGACGTGCTGGTCTACAACACCTGCACCGTGCGGCGCAGCGCCGACGACCGTCTGGCCGGCCAGCTCGGCGAAGCCGCCCGTGTCAAGGCGCTCGACCCGCGACGGCTCGTGGTGCTGGCCGGCTGCCTGCCACAGGTCGAACGCGAGGCGCTGTTCGAGCGCTTCCCGTTCGTCGACGTGGCCCTTGGGCCACAGCACCTGCACGAGCTGCCCGCGGCGCTGGCCGCCGGCCGGCAGCAGGGGTATTTCGACGGCGAGGGGACGCTCTCCGGCGAGCTGCCCGCTCACCGCGAGCGGCCGTTCCAGGCCTGGGTCCAGATCATCGCCGGCTGCACGAACGCCTGCGCCTACTGCATCGTGCCCGCGGCGCGCGGCCCGGAGCGCAGCCGGGCTCCCGAGGCCGTGCTCGCCGAGGTGCGCGCCCTGGTGGCGGACGGCGTGCTCGAGGTGACGCTTCTCGGCCAAAACGTCAACGCGTTCGGCAACGACCTCGCCGGTCCGGGACGGCCGACCTTCGCGGGCCTGCTCGGCAGCCTCGACGCGATCGAGGGGCTGCGCCGCGTGCGTTTCACCACCTCGCATCCGCGCGATCTTTCCGACGAGCTCGTCGAGGCGATCGCCGCGCTGCCGACGGTCTGCGAACACATTCACCTGCCCGCGCAGTCGGGCTCCGACCGAACGCTGGCGGCGATGGGACGCGGGTATACCAGAGACTGGTATCTCGGAAGGATCCAGGCCATGCGAGCGGCAGTTCCCGATATCGCGGTGACCACCGACCTGATGGTCGGCTTTCCCGGCGAGACCGGCGACGACTTCGACGACACCCTGCGGCTGGTCGAGGCAGCCGGTTTCGACGCGGCCTTCACGTTTGTCTACTCGGCGCGGCCGGGCACCGCGGCCGCCGCTCTGCCCGAGCAGGTCGTTCCCGAGATCGCCCTCGAGCGCGTGGGGCGTCTCGTCGAGGCGACCCAGGCGCAGAGCCTCCGGCGCCGGTCGGCGACGGTGGGCAGCACGGTCGAAGTGCTGGTCGAAGGTGAGAGCAGGCACGGCGGCCAGCTGCGCGGCCGCAACCGCCAGAACGTCACGGTGAACTTCGCCGGGGCTGCCGAGCCCGGCGAGCTGGTCCCCGTGCTGATCACCGCCGCGACCTCGACGACGCTGCGGGGCCGCGCGGTCACGCCCTAGGAGGTGCCTGACTCATGCAAGGTTGCATCTGCCCACATCCGCCACTGCTGATCCCCGGCATCGGCGGCGAGAACCGCAGCCGGGTGCGCGCCACGGTCGAGGCTATGGAACACCTTGCCGCGGAGGTCTCGGCCGACCTGGCCGTGGTGATCTCGCCACACACGCCCGGCTACGCGAGCGCCGTGGCAGTGCGTACGCCGGTCACGCTGGCCGGTGACTTTGCCGAGTTCGGCTGCCCCGACGTGGGTGTCGAGATCGACAACGACGTCGAGTTCGTCGATCGCCTGCTGCGGCGCGCGGCCGACGGCGGTGAGCTTGCCGTCGAGCCCTTAGACGACGAGCGGCTCGATCACGGCGTGCTGGTGCCGCTCTTCTTCCTCTCGGCCCTGCGCCTCGTGAATCTCTCCGTCGTGCGCGACTACGACGCCCACCGGACCGTCGGACGGCTGGTGCGCGAGACCGCCGACGAGCTGGGGCGCGACGTGCTGTTCGTGGCTTCCGGCGACCTCTCGCATCGCCTGCAGCCGGGCGCGCCGGCGGGCTACGATCCGCGCGGCGCGCGGTTTGACGCCGCGGTCGTCGAACTGCTCTCACGCGGCGATCTCGACGGTCTCAGCCACATTGACCCCGATCTCGTCCGGGGAGCGGGGGAGTGCGGCTTGCGCTCGTTCATCGCCCTCGGCGCGTTTCTGGGCAGCGAAACGGCCCCGGCGCGCGTGCTGAGCTACGAAGGCCCGTTCGGAGTGGGCTACGCAGTGGCGGCCTTCGGAGGAGCGGCGTGAGCGCCGGGGGGCTCCCCCGCGAGGGCGATGACGCCGCGCCCCCGGGCGCGGCCAGTCCGGCCGGCTATGCGCGCCGCTGCGTCGAGGCCTTCGTCGGCGGCCGCCCGGCCCCGCCGCCGCCGGGCGGCGCGCTCTACGACGGGCCGGCGGCCTGCTTCTGCTCGCTCAAGAAGCACGGCGAGCTGCGCGGCTGCATCGGCACCCTGACGCCGAGCGAGTCGTCACTCGGTCGCGAGATCGCCCGCAACGCCTATGCCGCCGCTTTTCACGATCCTCGCTTTCCGCCGGTCGGCGCCGCCGAGCTCGACGCGCTGACCTACTCGGTGGACGTCTTGAGCCCCAGCGAACCCTGCACGCCGGCCGACCTCGAGCCGCGCACCTGGGGCGTGCTCGTGAGCGCCGGCGCGCGGCGCGGCGTGCTGCTGCCCGACCTGGCCGGCGTCGACACGGTCGAACGGCAGCTCGCCATCGCGCTGCGCAAGGCCGCCATCGGCCCCGGCGAGCCCTACCGCGTCGAGCGCTTCGCGGTCAGCAGATACGGCGAGGGAGGCTGCGACGAAACCTGCGGCTGACGCCGCGGCGGTCGAGCCGGTGGTGGCGCTGTTCGGGCCTACGGGCATGGGCAAGACCGAGATCGCCATCGCGCTCGCCGAGCTGATCGGCGGCGAGGTCGTTTCGGCCGACTCGATGCAGGTGTATCGCGGCCTGCCGATCGCGACCAATCAGCCCGGCGCCGAACAGCTCGCCCGGGTGCCGCACCATCTGGTCGCCGTAGTCGACCCGGACGAGGAGTTCTCGGTGGCCCGGTATGCCGGCCTCGCGCAGGCCGCCGTCGACGACACGCTGGCCCGTGATCGGCGCGCGATCCTGGCGGGCGGCTCGGGGCTCTATCTGCGGGCAGGGCTGGGCGGCCTCGGCTTCGCCGGGCCGCCCAGCCCTGCCGCACGGACGCGCCTCGAGGCCCTGGCGACCGCCGACCCGGAGGCTCTACGCGAGCGCCTGCGCGCCTGCGACCCGGCGACCTTCGCGGCCATCGACAACCGCAATCCGCGGCGCGTCGTGCGCGCCCTCGAAGCGCTCGGCGACGGTCCCCGCGAGCTCCGGCCGGCCCGCGACCGGCTGTGGTCCGACGAGGGTCTGCGTCACGCCACGCGTCTGTTCTGTCTCGACGTCGACCGCGAGCGCTTGCGCGGACGCGTCGAGAGCCGTGTCGACGAGATGTTCCGGCGGGGCCTGCTCGACGAGATCGCCGCACTGCCGCGACCGCTCTCGCGGACGGTCGCCCAGGCCATAGGCGTGCGCGAGATGCTGGCCGTGCTGGCCGGCGAACTGACCCTCGACGACGCCCGATCCCGCATGAAGGCGCGCACGCGCGGGTACGTTCGCCGGCAGCTCACGTGGATGCGCAAGCTCAACGCTGATATCATCCCGACGTCTGCCCGTCCCCCCGAGTCCGTCGCCCGCGAGATCGCCCGGCGGCTGTCTTGATGAAGAGGAGGGTCCATCTGTGAAGTCCAGCTGGCAAGGCCCCGGCAAGATGCAGTTCTCCGTCTGGCAAGGTCTGGGGAACAAATACATCGTCCTGCATCACGAGGAGATCCCCTTCGATCTCACGCCCGAACGGGTGCGGCTGCTGTGCGACCGCGACTTCGGCATCGGCTCCGACGGCATCCTGGTGATCGAGTCGCGCCGCGAACCCGACCGCTTCGGGCTGCGCATCCTGAACCCCGACGGCAGCGAGGCCGAGATGTGCGGCAACGGCGTGCGCATGGTGGCTCGCAAGCTCAAGATGGAAGGCTCCATCACCGGCGACCGCGTCGTGCTCGAGACCGGCGCCGGCGAGATCGTGCCCGTCCTGCAGGACGGCTACAGCGTGCGTGTCGACATGGGCATCGCGCGATTTGGCGGCGAGAAGCTGGCGCACTTCGTCGGCGACGCCATCGCCGAGAAGCTCACCAGCGCCGGACGCACCTTCGAGTTCACCTTCGTCGACGTCGGCAACCCGCACGCCGTCATCCAGTCGCCCTGGCCCCTCGAGCTGGTGCCGCTGCACGAGGTCGGGCCGGTCATCGAGACGCACAAGTACTTTCCCCGCAAGGCCAACGTCGAGTTCGTCGTACCCATCGACGCTCACAACGCCAAGATCCGCGTGTGGGAGCGGGGGGTGGGGGAGACCCGCGCCTGCGGCACCGGCGCGACGGCCACCGCCGTCGCCCTCGTGGCCACGGGCGCGTGCGAAAGCCCGGTGACCGTCGAACTGCCGGGCGGCAAGCTCGAGGTCGAGGTCGCCGCCGACTGGCGCGTGCACATGACCGGACCCGCCGAAGAGATCTACCACGGCGATCTGTCCCTCGAATTCCTGGAGCACCTGACGTGACCAAGACCTTCCGAGCCCACCTGTCGACGCGCGTCGAGAGCCTGCCGCCCTACCTGTTCGCCGAGATCGAGCGCAGGGTGGCCGCCAAGCGTGCCGCCGGCGTCGACATCATCAGCCTCGGCATCGGCGACCCCGACACTCCCACGCCGGCCCACATAGTGGCCGCCCTGGTCGAGGGCGTGCGCGACCAGCGCACCCACCAGTATCCGACCAATCGCGGGACGGCCGAGTTCCGTGGCGCCGTGGCTAGCTACTACGATACTCGTTTCGGCGTCACGCTCGACCCGGAGACCGAGATCGTGCCGCTGCTGGGCGCCAAGGAAGGCATCGCCCACGTCTGTGTCGCCCTTCTCGACCCATGTGACGTGTGTCTCGCGGCAGACCCGGGCTACCCGGTCTACACCACCGGACCGGCACTCGCCGACGCGACCACGGTGCACCTGCCGCTGCGCCCCGAGCTCGGTTTCCAGCCCGATCTCGACGGCATCGAGGCGGCCGTGCTGAAGCGCGCCCGCATGATCTTCGTGAGCTACCCGAACAACCCGACCGGCGCCGTCATCGATGACGACTTCTTCGAGCGGCTCGTCGTTTTCGCCCACGAGCACGACATCGTGGTCGTGCACGACAACGCCTACGCCGANNTTCGACGGCTACGTCGCCCCGAGCTTCCTCGAGACGCCGGGCGCCAAGGAGGTCGGCGTCGAGCTTCTCTCGCTGTCGAAGAGCTACAACATGACCGGCTGGCGGGCCGGGGCGATCGTCGGCAACCGCGACGTGGTCGATGCGTACTGGCGCCTGAAGACCAACCTCGATTCGGGCATGTTCGGCGCCGTTCAGCACGCCGCCGCGGCGGCGCTGACCGGTCCCCAGGACTCCGTCGCGGAGCTTTGCCGGCTGTACGCTCATCGCCGCGATCTGCTCGTGGCGGCGCTGCGCGAGACGGGCATGCGGCTCGACGCGCCGAAGGGCACGATCTACCTCTGGGCGCCTGTGCCCGACGGCCACACCTCGGGGAGCTTCGCCGAGCTGGTCTTGGACCAGGCCGACGTCATCGTCTCGCCGGGGGCCGCCTACGGGCCGTCGGGCGAGGGCTACGTGCGGTTCTCGCTGACCGTCCCCGACGATCGGCTGCGCGCCGCCGTCGAGCGCATCGCACAGCGCGTCAGGCTGTAGATCGTCGTGGCGCACGCGACCATCGCCAGCCCCGCGTACCGCCGATGACGCTGAGCCCTGACGGCTCCGAACGCGCCCGGGCGGTCGTGTTCGCCGTCATGCCACCCGGCGCCGAGGAGAGCCGTGAGGAGCGCGACCGCATGGCCGAGATCGGCGAGCTCATAGCGTCGGCAGAGATGGACGTCGTCGGCCAGGTCGTGCAGCACAAACACAAGCCCGATCCGCGCGCCTACCTGGGTCCCGGCAAGCTGGCGGACCTGCGCGCCGTGGTGTCCGAGAGCGCCGCGACCTGCGCCGTCTGCGAGGACGACCTCTCGCCCGCGCAGGTCGCCGCCGTGCTCGACGCGCTCGATGTCGATGTCCTCGACCGCACCGAACTGATCCTCTCGGTCTTCTCCCGCCACGCTCGCTCGCTCGAGGGCAGGCTTCAGGTCGATCTGGCCCAGCTTCAGTACGAGCTCACCCGCGTGCGCGGCCAGGGCCATGTCATGTCGCGCCTCGGCGCCGGTACCGACATGCGCGGCCCCGGCGAGCAGAAGCTCGAAGTCGACCGGCGCGTCATCAGGCAGCGCATCCAGGCGCTGCGCGGCCGCATCGAGCGCATGGCGCGCACGCGGCGCACGCAGCGCGCGCACCGCGTGCGCGCCGACCTGCCGCTGATCGCCCTGGCCGGCTACACCAACGCCGGCAAATCGACGCTCTTGAACGCCCTCACCGCCGCCGATGTCTCGGTCGCCGACCGCCTCTTCGAGACGCTCGACCCGACCACACGCTCGTTTCGCTATCGCGATCGCGACTATCTGGTCACCGACACGGTCGGCTTTATCCGCAAACTGCCGCACCTGCTGGTCGACGCCTTCGCCTCGACGCTCGAGGAGACGCGCATGGCCGACCTCCTGCTGATCGTGGCCGATGCCAGCCAGCCGGCCGAGGAGATCGCCGCCCATCAGGAGACGGTCGCCGACGTGCTGACCGAGATCGGTTCGAGCGAGGTGCCGCGCCTGCTGGTCATGAACAAGGTCGACCTGATCGACGCGCCCGCCCGGGCACGCCTCGAAGCCCGCGAGCCCGATGCCGTCTTTCTTTCGGCCCGGACCGGTGCCGGTCTCGACGACCTGCGCGCGGCCGTCGGCGGCTTTTTCGAACGTTCGCTTGTGGCGGTCCGGCTGCTCGTACCCTACGACCAGGGCGCCGTGATCGACCAGTTGCACGGCGTGGCGACCGGCATTCGCCAAGAGAGCGTCGCCGAGGGCACGCTGATCGAGGCGCGTCTGCCGCTGCGCGAGGCCAATCGCTACGCGGCGCTGCGCATCGACGTCCCGCCAGGCGGGGCGGCGCCCGGCAACGACACCGGCGACGCATCGGGTCACACGAGCGCGGGGTAGAGGTGGACCTGCCGGTCAAACGCGTGCGAGTCGGGGCGCGGCTGCCGCAGCGGGCCTATCCCGACGACGCCGCCTACGATCTTCATGCCGCCGTCGATCTCGTGATCGCCCCCTCGCACCGTGCCGTGGTGCCCACGGGGATCGCCCTCGGTTTGCCGCCGGGCGTCGCCGCGCTCACGTTGCCGCGCTCGGGGCTCGCCGCCCGCCACGGCATCACCATCGTCAACGCGCCGGGCCTCATCGACCCCGGCTACCGCGGCGAGATCCAGGTGATCCTCCTGAACACCGACCGTCACGAGCCGTTCGCCGTCCACACGGGCGATCGTATCGCGCAGCTTCTGCTGCTGAGCCTGCTCGACACCGCCCTCGTCGAGGTCGCCGAGCTCCAGGTCACGGCCCGCGGCACCCAGGGCTTCGGCTCGAGTGGCACGGCCGCTCTGCCGCTGCCCGCCCCGCGTCCGGCCGATCCCTGAGCGGGCGTGGACGAAGTTCCTCAAAGTTCCCACGAGCGCGCACGTGAAGACGATCAGGTCGTGCCGCGGTCTCCGGTCACGGCGCGACCCTCCGCCGCGCCACGACCGACCGTACGAGCCGCCGCTCTGATCATCGCTCACGCCGGCCTGCTGCTGGTCCGCCAGCGCCGGCTCGACCGCGACTACTGGCTGCTGCCCGGCGGCGGCGTCCACTTCGGCGAGTCGCTCACGGCGGCCCTGCGCCGCGAGTTGCGCGAGGAGCTGCGGCTCGAGATCGAGCCGGGCCGCCCGGTGGCGCTCGCCGAGGCGATCTCCGACGACATGGCCGCCTATCCTAAGCACGTTCTCCACGTGATCCTCGAGGCGACCATCAGAGACGACGCGGCACGGCCGCGTCTGGGCGGCGACGCCGCGGTGCTCGAGGCGCGCTTCTTCGCGCGCGACGAGCTCGCCGCGCTCGCCGTGACGCCGCCCATCACGCCGTTTCTCGAGACCTGCTTCGAGGCCGTGCCGCCGCAGATGCGGTACCTCGGCGTCGTCTGGTAGGTCCGCCAGCCCGGACTCGATCCGCCAGCCCGGAGAGCCGCGCAAGTCCCGGCCTGCAAGCCGCGGCGCACGAACGGGTTCGTGCCTGTTCGCAACGCACGATAATCCACGTTATGTAAAGTTACGACGTACGACGGCCTGCGGCGAGTCTGCCAGACACCGCCACCCACCCGACCGCCGGCGCGTTGATTCTCGATCCCCGCGATCCCCGGCCACAGCAACAGCGGTGGAGTCTTGAGCGGCCACGCCACTTGAGCGGCCATGCCGTTCGTGGCGCTGCGCGCGCCCGCGCGGCGCCCTCCGCGGCGGCGCACCGCCTTCGGGCTATCGTGGCGCGGCCATGCGCCAAGCACGGATCATCAAGGAAGCTCGCGCGCGCGCCGCCGCCGGACACGAACACATGTTCGGGCGCCCTGTTCGCGCAGCGAGTCGCGCACGCGTCGTCGCGCCGGCCCATCGGTGTCGGCCCCGCGGCGGCGGCCGGAGAAGGTGTCGTTAGTAGGTGATCAGCGTGAAGACGTCGACGCCACCCAGCTTCTCGCGGCCGTGGAGGTCGGCCAGTTCGATCAGAAACGTCGCGCCGACGACCTTTCCACCCATCTTCTCGACCAGCCGCACCTTGGCGGACGCGGTGCCGCCGGTAGCCAGCAGATCGTCGTGGACCAGCACGTTCATACCCGGCGTGACGGCGTCTTCGTGGACCTCGAGGGCATCGGTGCCGTACTCGAGCTCGTAGGACTCGCTCACGGTCGCGAACGGCAACTTGCCCGGCTTGCGGGCACAGACGAAGCCGGCGTTCAGGGCGTACGCCAGCGCCGAGCCGAGAATGAAGCCGCGTGATTCGGCCCCCAGGACGACGTCGACGTGACGGCCGACCGACCACTCGGCCATGCGATCGACCGCGGCACGCAGCGCCTGAGCGTCCTGCAGCAGCGGCATGATGTCGCGAAACAGGATGCCGGGCTTGGGAAAATCGGGGATCGCCCGGATCTTGGCGGCAAGATCGACCGGAGTTACGTCCTGCACGATGTCCTCCTGGGAAACGGCGGGGATCGACGCCACGCCTCTCTGCTGGCGCGCCTAGACGGTGAGGCGCCTGATGTAACGAGTGAGCAGCAGCTGCTCGAGTTGCGACATGGCCTGGGCGAGCTCTTCGAGGGCGTCGAGGGCTTCCTGGCGCTGCTCGCCGCGACGCGAGCGCAACGCCGGCAGCATGACCTGCTCGATCAGGCCGCCCTGGCGGTCGACGGCGCTTTTCATGGCGCGCAGGTTCTTGGGTCGGAGGCCGGCCCGGGCCAGACGCGCGGCACAGGCCACCACGCTCGCCTCGAGCTCGGTGTAGCGCCGCACGCCGCTCACCTGGCGCCCCTTGATGAGCTCGAATTCCTCGAGCTCGCCGAGCAGACCCGGGTCGCCGCCGGAAAGTTCGCGCAGGTCCTCGGCGGTGAACTCTTTCTCGCCCGCCGGGTTGGGCACGAAGTCGGCCTTTCGCAGCCCGCCGCGCGACGCTCCGGCTATGCCCGCGGGCAGGCGCTCGATCTCTTTGCGGATGACCTTGAGCGGCAAGTACTCGTCGCGCTGCAGGGCCAGCACGCGGATGAGGCGCTGATAGTCGTCGCGCGAGAACAGCCGATAGCCGCCCTTGGTGCGCCGCGGTGTGACCAGGCCCTGCTCTTCGAGGTAGCGCAGCTTGCTGACGCTCACGTCGGGAAACTCGCCCTTGAGGCGATCGACCACCGCCCCGATCGTCATGAGTTTCTCGTCGCCGATGTCGAACAGAAGTTCCGTCTTTTCGTTCACGGCGTGATGAAGGTGAGCTTGTACTTGCCGACCTGCAGCTCGTCGCCGTCGAGCAGCGCCTGGCGCTCGATGCGCCGCCGGTTGACGTAGGTGCCGTTGAGGCTGCCCCGGTCGGCGATCACGTAGGCGTCGTCTTCGCAAGTGACGACGGCGTGGTTGCGCGATACGGTGACGTCGTCGAGGAACACGTCGGAGTCGGGATGACGCCCGATTGTGGTGCGCGCGGCGGCGAGCGTGTAGGTCTCCCCCGCCCTGCCGCCGCCGCTGCGGATCACGAGTGTCGCGCTTTCAGCCACACCGCTCGACAATGGCGCCAGCGTCTCCGGGCTCTCGCCCGGCGAGTAGTTCATCGTCGTCTGGGGGTCGGCCTGGTCGGCGATCAGGCTGGCGCCGCACCGCACGCAGTAGTTCACGCCCTCGGAGTTGCGATACCCGCAGTTCGGGCAGAACACAGCCTAGTCCCCGGCGGCCGTAGGGTCATCGGGCTGGTCGTCGGCGACTTCGGAGACGGCCTGTTTGCCCGCCAGGATCTCCGACAGCCGGCTGACGTCGGCGGCCGTGATGATCGACTCGCCGGCTTCGTGATGGCGTTGCAGGCGCAGTACAAGCTCGGCGCGCAAAATATCGAGCTGGCCATGAAGGATACGCCGCTGGCGAGAGACCTCGAGCTCTTCGGCGGTCAACTCGCCGATGAGCTTCTTGAGCTCTTCGTCGGACAGCGAAACGAAATCGATGATGTCGTCCATCACGCTTGTCCTTCCGTCGAGACGACCGGGGTGGCTAGCTTACACGACCGGGAGAGCTACCTTACAGGACGCGGGGGCAACCTTCAACTTCACGTTGAGATGTTCCCTTCAGCGCTCGTCTTCAGCGGCGCGGCCGGCAGCCGATCGTTCGAGCAGATCGACCACGCCGCGCTCGCGCAGGCGGGTGAGCGCCCGCAGCACGTCGTATTCGTCGACGGTGCCGCCGACGAGCGCGCCGTCGACGATGTCGCCGACCGCGCGCTGTCCGGGGCCGAGCTGACCCAGGACCATGGCTTCGACGTCGTCGTCCGGCGCGCCCCCCAGGAAGGCGACGCGCGCGTAGGCGGGAAGCGCGGCCCGCAGGTGACTGCTCTCGTCGACGCGGCGCATGGCCTCCATGAGCAGCGAGCCGGTCGGCAGGTCGGCCGCGGAGTCGCCCGGGTCGAGCCCGGAGTCGAAGACGAACCCGCCCTCCTTCAGCCCAAGCAGGGCGTAGAAGGCACGCTCGCCGACCAGCGGTCCGCAGACCGCTCCCACGAGCGCGCCGTCGCGGAAGGCGAGCCGCCCGGCGGACGCCCCGTCGGGGTGCGTGACTTCGAGCACGCCGCTCTTGCCGCCCACCGTCGTGATCTCGACGAGGTCGCAGAGCGCCAGCTCAGCCAAAGTCCCGGTGAAACTCATGGTCGCTCGGGTGCCTCCACGACGGCGAGTCTACCACGCCCGCCCTCTGCTTCCGGCGGACGGCCGGACGCCAAGCTCATGTTCCAGCCGCGAAACGACGATACTCACTCAGTGAGTAAGCGGGCGCTCTTGCGATTCGCCATCCTGATATACTTCCGCGAGAAGCGCGCCGGCCGAAAGGAGCCCCGAGTTGGCCAAGCGCAAAGGCCTCGTCATAAACGATCGTCAGCTCGACCTGTGCGACGACCTGCTGCGCAAGCTCAAGGACGTCACAGGGTCGACGTTTCTCGCGCTGATCTCGACGTCCGGCCAGCCGATCACCACGGCCTCCGACGACTATCACCCCGAGACGCTCTCGCTGGCCTCGCTCGCGGCAAGCTCTTTCGCCGCGACACAGCAGCTCGCCAGCATCCTCGACGAGAAGGAGTTCACGCTGCTCTTCCACGAGGGCAAGAGCTCCAACCTGCACGTCTCCCAGGTCTCCGACCAGGTCCTGCTCATCATCACCTTCGGGCGCGAGACCCAGGTCGGCAAGGTACGCCTCTACACGCAGCGGGCCATCGAGGTCCTGCGGCCCATCTTCGAGGGCTCCGACGAAGAAAACGAAGCTCTCTCAGTCGACGTCGACTACGAAGCCACCGCCGGCAAGGCGATCGACGACCTGTTCGCCGACCTCGAGGGGCAGCCCTGAGATGCCGCTGATCAACTTCGCCGCCCGCGAGATCAACTATAAGATCGTCTACTACGGCTGCGGGCTGTGCGGCAAGACGACCAACATCCAGTACATCCATCGCAAGATCAACCCTTCGGCGCGCGGCAAGCTCGTCTCGATCGCCACCGAAGAGGAGCGCACGCTCTACTTCGACTTCCTGCCGCTGAGCCTGGGCACGGTCAAGGGCATGCAGACCCGCTTCCACCTCTACACGGTGCCGGGCCAGAGCTACTACAACGCCAGTCGCAAACTCGTCCTGCAGGGCGTCGACGGCGTGATCTTCGTGGCCGATTCGCAGATCACCAGGCTCGACGAGAACGTCGAAAGCTACCTCAACCTCTGGGACAACCTCATGGCTCAGGGCGACGACCTGACCAAGCTGGGCTTCGTCATCCAGATGAACAAGCGCGACCTCTCCGACATCTTCTCCGTCGAAGACTTAAACGAGCTGCTGAACCACACCGGCTCGCCGGTCATCGAGGCGTGCGCGGTGAGCGGCCTCGGGGTCTTCGAGACACTGAAGATCGTCTGCAAGCAGGTCATCGCCAAGACGGCCTGAGCTCTTCCCCACCGCTCCGCCGCGGCGGCCGCCGACCGCGCCGGTCCGTCCTTCCTTAGCTCTTCGTGCCGATACGCTTGATCCAGTCCTTGGGCGCGTAGGTCGACGCGAACGTGTCTCTGAACAGCAGCCGGCCACCCTGTCGTACCGTACGCACGACATCGACGGAGCGCCCGTCAAAGCCTTGTTCGTAGACGACCAGGCCTTGAGACAGGGTGTCGTCGGTGATGACCCGCGGATGCGCGCGTGACGTACCAGACGGCTTGAGGCCGGTGAACCGGCTCGTGGTGTAGGTGACCGTGCGCCCGGTGGCGCCCGCCAGCACGACCGTCACCTGGCCGCTGCCCGCCCAGCAGCGCAGCAGCAGCGCGTGTCCAGTGTCGTTGCGGAACTTCAGATCCTGCGACCCGTAGGCGACCTGAGCATCGCGGCCGATAGGGTAGTGATCGATGAAGAAGTCGTGCGGGTGGCGCTCGACGATCGGCAGACCGGCAAAGAAGGCCGCGTTGAACAGCGTCGTGGCGAACTGGCACAGACCGCCGCCCACCCCGAGCCGCAGGACGCCGTCCTGGATGACCGGCGCGTAGTCGAAGCCGCGGTTCAGCGTGCGCGGTCCGAGCGTGTCGTTCAGCGAGAAGACCGCGCCGGCCTTGATGACCGTGCCGTCGGCGAGCTTGGCCGCCTGCGTGATGTTCCGCGAGCGTGGCTTGTTGCTCTGGTCGTAGTAGGTCGTGAACTGCGATCCCAGGCCGTTCAGACCGAGCGCCGTGAGCTGGTCGGTCGTGACGGTGGGATCGAGGGTCGTCAGCGGCACGACCACCTGGCGCAGGCCGGGCTGCGATGCGGCGTAGTCCATGTCCGACAGCAGCCGCGGCATGTCGAGCCCGAACCCCTCACTGCTGGGCTTGATGAAGACCTTCTTGCCCTTGACCACGACGGACGCATTCACCGCGGGAGTCTCGACGAACGAGAACAGCGCGAGCAGAGCGCGGCGGCCCCGGGGATTGTCGAACGTCAGCGGGCTGGTGTCCGCGTCGGCGCCACTCGTGACCGACAGCATGGTCGCCATCCGCGCCGGGCTAAGATCGATCTCGCGCTGGCGGTAGCGCAGCCGCAGCGGCGTGCTCAGATACACGGCCGCCTGCGTCGAGGCGGTCTGGGCGGCCGCCGTCGTGACCGCCGGCTGCGAGGTCATGAGGGGTACCGCGCCCTGGAAGCGCTGCCAATGGGCTAACGCCGCCAGAAGCCGGGCCTTGAGGCTCACTTGGTCGATGGTGAGACCGCTGGCCGCGGCCCGAACGCCCACAACCGTGCCGAGTAGAGCAAGCGTCGCGTCGCGTGGCGGCGTCTCGAAGGCCGTGGCGACCTTCTGCAGGCCGGCCTGGAAGGCGCCGGCGTCGAATCGCACGACCGGCTCGACGGCGCCGCCGGCGCCGTACCACAGCCGCGCGCCCAGCACGTCGAGCCGGCCGTTCCGCGCGGCGTTGCGCGCGGTGGCCGCGACATCGACGCTCAACCCGAGATCGGCGAGCTTCAGCGTGAGCGGCCCCTGCTTGGACTGCAGCACGACGGTCGTCAGATGGCGTCCGGCGACCAGCCGGGCAAGATCGCCACGAGCCTCGGCCGGCGTGGCGCGAGCAAGGCTTGCGCCGGCCGCCGACACCCCGAACGCCACGCGCCCGTGAAGGTAGACCTGCAGCGCGCCGAAGGCGGCAAGGGCGAGCAGCGCGACAGCGCCGGCGATGATCGCCAGGGCAAGCGCTCGCCCGTGCCGCGGCGCGGCCGGTCCGGGCACGGCGGTAGTGGAGTCAACTGGGTGCGTGATCTCGTCCGTTTGGCGTCCTCATGCGATCTGTCGAAGGGGGTGTTTCCGCGCGCGCCGTCCGCGCTTCGTGTGTTTCCGCGCGCGCCATGCGCGCTTCCTGCTTGGTCCCGCTCGCGCGACACAGCCACCAGAGTATGTATCGGACGTCCGCCACGAGCCTTGATGGAACGTCGGCCGCCAGACCCGCGCGGGCTAGTACCGCCGATCGACTTCGTC
>PMKK01000328.1 GCA_003157715.1 Actinomycetota bacterium | reverse complement strand
GTCGTGCCGTGCCGCGAAGGCCACTTCGAGTCCGGTGCCGGTCGCGGCGCCAGGTCCGTACACGAGCCTCTCCTCGAGGGCCTCGACCCGATCCTGCAGCTCGTCGGCCGCCACGAAATAGCCGTCGACGACGTGGTCCAGCAAGGCGTAGCCAAAGAACCCGCCGGCGTAGTTGGTGAGCTCCGCGGGGGCGTGATCGAGCCTGGTGCGCAGGTCGGCGAGATAGTCGGCTTCCTCGTGGCGCACGGTGATCGCGAAGTCGTGCGCGATGTACGCCGTGATCTCGCGCAACTCTATGCGCTCCTCGGTCACGGCGGCGGCATAGGCGACGAGCGCGAGGAAGCCCTCGTATTGCTCGATCTTCGGACGCTGGCGAGCGTGGACCGCGTCTTCGACCGCGAGCGGGTGCAGGCCAAAGGCGTTCTGCAGGTTTGCCAGGACGTCTTCGTGGGGGTGCGGCAGGTCGATCCACACGAACGCGTCGGGCTCGCGCGAGACGGCGACTGCCTGCTCGAGCGGCAGCGGTTCGGCGACTCGCCGCCCGTTTCTGTAGGTGGTGACGGTTGCGTCCATGGCAAGGGCAGAGTTCGTCGTGACGCTCGCTTGTACCTGCCCCCAGGTCGGGGCTGTCGTTGTGGCCGCCTCGCCGGGGCTCGAGAGCGGCGGTGGTATACTCCGCCGCAGGCGCGGGACGTGGCGCAGCCTGGTAGCGCACCTGCTTTGGGAGCAGGGGGTCGGCGGTTCGAATCCGCCCGTCCCGACCAGCTGGTCACCGCGTGCGGGCGGGACTAGGCGCGCGACGAAGTCACGCCTGCCTGAGCCGCTCGTCGCGGAGCACAAGTCGAGCGGGACTAGGCGCGCGACGAAGTCACGCCTGCGTGAGCCGCTCGTCGCGGAGCACAAGTCGAGCGGGAGTAGCTCAGTTGGCTAGAGCGTCAGCCTTCCAAGCTGAATGTCGCGNNTCGCGGGTTCGAGACCCGTCTCCCGCTCCATCTGCTTCTTCTCGTTTCGTCGCCGCGCGTGCGCCCGTAGCTCAGCTGGATAGAGCGTTGGACTTCTAATCCGAGGGTCGCAGGTTCGAATCCTGCCGGGCGCGCCAAGCACTCAGGGAAAGTGCTTCGCTTCGCTTCGCAGCCGTCAGTCAGGTGTGCACGCTCACGGTGACCGTACCGGACTTGTAGAGCGTCGCGGTGCCGGGCTTGTAGGTGGCAACGAACACCCGGCTGCCCGTGGCTGTCGGCTTGAAGGTCGTGCTGAAGGTACCGGAGGCCGAGAGTGTGACTTTCTTCAGGCTCGTCGTGTCGCCGCTCGTCGCGCGCGCGACAGTCACCGTCCTGTAGCCACTGATCACGTTGGCCACGCTGCCGCTGAGGGTGACGGTGGCACCGACCGTCAGGCTGGTGGTCGAGACGTTGAGGGTGAGCACGGGCACGACCGCGACGGCCTTGCTCGTGGCGCCGGCCGAGCCCTCGGCGTTCTGGGCCGTGACCTTGCAGGACAGCCTCTTGAGCAGGTCGGCGCTGCTCACCACATAGCTCTTCGTGGTGGCGCCGCTGATCGCCTTGCCGGCGCGCAGCCACTGGTAGCTGTAGGTCATGGGCTGGGCGCCCGACCAGCGGCCGCTCGAGCAGCTCATCGTGTGGCCCACGATGGCCGAACCGCTGATGGCAGGCAGCGCGGTGCCGGTGGGCGGGGCCGGGGTGCCGCCACTCGTGGTCGCGATGATGGTGCCCCCATCGCCGACGGCCCAGCAGTGGGTCGCATCCGAGCAGGCGATGGCGTTCAGGTCGGCTGCCACTCCGGTGTTCTGGTGACTCCAGGAGTCGCCGCCGTTCGTCGTATGGACGACTTCGCCCCACCAGCCGACCGCCCAGCCGTCGTTCGGGTCGGCGAACCGGACATCCGAGAGCACCCCGTCGTTGTCCGAGTAGGACATGTTCCACGTCAGGCCGCCGTCGGTCGTGCGATAGACCTCGGCGTAGTGGTCAAATCCGCCATAGCCCCATTCTCCGCCGACCACAAAGCCGACGGAGGGACTGACGAAGGTCATGGCGCTGACCCACTCCTGGTCAGGGTTCGCCAAGGTCACGCCCGGCTGGGAGGCCCAGGTCTGACCGCCGTTCGTGGTGTGGGCCACGGCGCCGGCGCGGTCCAGCACCCAGCCCAGCGAGCTGCCGACCAGGCTGACCGAGAGGTAGCCGCCGGTCCCGACCTGACGTGCCGTCCAGCTCACGCCGCCGTCCGTGGTTCTCAAGATGGTCCCGCCGTCACCGACGGCCATGCCCGTCAGGAGGTTCGCGAACCGCACTGAGCGCAGGGGCCGGCCCGATGACGAGACCTGGGTCGACCAGTGAGCGCCGCCGTCTGACGTGTGGATGACGCGCTCCCTGGTCGTGCTGCCGTCCGTGTAGCCGCCCACGGCCCAGCCGTCGCCGGCGTCCACGAAGTCCACGCCATACAGGTCGTCGGTCGAGCCCGACGACTGAGCGCTCCATGAAGCGCCGCCGTTTGCGGTGTGCACTACCTTGCCGCTGGCGCCGACGATCCAGCCGTGGCTTGCATCGACGAAGTCGGAGGCCAGCAGGGTGCGCGCCGTGCACCGTGTCGACAGGTTCTGCCAGCTGGTGCCGCCGTTCGTGGTCCGCAGCAGAGCGCCGAACTCCGCACCGGAGTCGGTGGTGCCTGCGATCCACCCCCGGCTGGCGCCGACGAAGGCGACGGCGCGGAGGTCCGCGGTCGTGCCGGTTGCCATCGGGGTCCACGTAACGCCACCGTTGGTCGTGCGCAGCAGGAGACCGCTGGCGCCGACCGCGTATGCCACGCTGGGGCTGATCGTTCTCACCGCGGCAAGGTTCGCGCTGCTACCGGCGCTCTGAGACGTCCAGCTGGCGCCGGCGTCGGTCGTGTGGAAGATCGTGCTGCCTCCGACGATCCAGCCGCTGCTCGGGGTGCCGAAGCAGACGTCGGAGAGTCCCGTCGCCGCGGGGACGCCCTGCTGTGTCCAGTGAGCGCCGCCGTCGGTGGTGGCGAACGCGCCGTCCGCGCCGACCGCCCAGCCGGTGGTCGTGCTGACGAACTCGACGCCCGTCAGCGGACCGTCGGCCCACGAGTTGTAGTACTGCTGCCCCCAGGTGACGCCGCCGTCTGTTGTATGGACAATGACGCTCGTCGGCTCCCCGAGACTGTAGGACCAGCCACCGACCGCCCAGCCGTCGAGGGTGTCTTTGAAGAACACTGACTTCAGGGGCTCAGTCGTGCCGGACGCGTGAGCCAGCCAGGTCCTGCCGCCGTCGGTCGTCTTGAGCACGTCGCCGTCTCCGACGGCCCACCCCGTGCTCGGGGTGATGAAGAAGACGGAGTTCAGTGGGTAGCCGGCGTGCGCGGCGAGGGTCCAGCTCGCGCCACCGTCGGTCGTGTGCAGGAGCTCACCCGCGCCGCCCAGGTAGATGTCATACCACCCGCCGACCGCCCAGCCCTCAGTCGCGCTGACGAAGTCGACGGACTGGATGGGGTTGCCTTCGGGCAGCGGGTTCTGCCACAGCCAGCCACCGTCGCCAGTGGATGCAGAGGCTCTTGCGGTGGGTGCGGAGATCACGGCCATCAGGAAGGGGGCGACAAGAAAGATGAGAACGGCAAGCTTCTTCATGGTCTCCCCCCGACTCCCGCAGACTCTCGCGCTCGAACGCCTCGACGCAGTGGTCGTCTGACCCCCCCCAAGGAAATAACGACACTCATACTACTACCAGAGGCGCTGCCGCGGGCCGTTGTCGTTCGGGGTCCCTCACGACCTTGTCGCGGGCGCCTGGAACGTCTACCGGCCGCCGCGCCGCGGCGCGGCGGTGCGCCTCCCTGACGTCCGGGTCCGCGACGTGTTATCCTTACGAGCC
>PMKK01000216.1 GCA_003157715.1 Actinomycetota bacterium | reverse complement strand
TCGCCGCTCACCTGCGTCGCCGTAGGGTCCGGCAAGTATCTCGAGGAGTTCGATGCCATTGCCCGCAGCAAGCGCAACTCGAGGCCCAGAGGCCGGTACTAGGCGCGCGACGAAGTCACGCCTGCCTGAGCGATGATGACGAAGCCGATCACCGGCACTAGGCGCGCGACGAAGTCACGCCTGCCTGAGCGAGTGACGACGAAGTCGATCACCGGTTCCAGGCCCGTCAGCTTCTAGTGGCTCGCAAGCGCGCACTGCGGCGGCGCATCGTCGTCGCCACCCTGCTCGTGCTGTCCGTTGCTCTGCTCACCGTGTATTCCCGCGAGTCGCAGAACGGACCAGTGCATCGAGCCGAGGCATCGGCCATGCACGTCGTTTCTCCCCTGCAGTCGGGCGCCGCCCGGGTGATCAAGCCGTTTCGCGACGGCTGGAACTGGGTGGGCCGGCTCTTCAGCGCTCAGTCGCAGAACCGCAGTCTGCGCGCCGAGGTGCAGCAACTGCGCGCCCAGGTCGCCCAGGAGCTCGTCGCCCAGCAGCAGGACGGTGAGCTCAAAGGCATCGCCAAGTTGCGCGACTCGGCGGTGTTTCCCAAGGGCTCACGCTTTGCCCAGGCGCGCGTCATCGCGCGCTCGACCACGGCCTGGTATTCGAGCGTCACGATCGACGCCGGCACCAATCAGGGCGTCCATCTGAACGACGCCGTAGTCAACGGCCAGGGGCTTGTGGGGCGCGTCTCGGCGGTCACCCCCGATGCCTCCGAGGTCACCCTGATCACCGACCAGGACAGCTATGTCGACGCGATGGTCGTGCCCAACGGCGCTCAGGGCCTCGTGGCGGGCAGCGTCACCGGCGACGTCACGCTGCAGTACGTCGATCGCTCAGAGAAGGTCGTCGCGCGCCAGGTGGTCGTGACGAGCGGCATGAAGGGCTCGATCTTCACGAGAGGCATCCCCATCGGCCAGGTCTCGGCCGTCGCCCAGCAGGATGTCGAGCTCTACCAGAGCATCTCGGTGACGCCCTACGTCGACTTTCACACGCTCGATCTGGTGATGGTGGTGCTGTGATGGCGCAGCGCCTGCCGGCGATCGACAAGCTCAACGACGGACCGGGCGTCTCCTCTGAGCTCGGTCGCCTGGCCGTCCTGCTGTTCTTCGCGACGTTCCTGCAGACCACGGTGGCGGCCAACATCCGCATCCTCGGGGCCAACCCCGACTTCGTGTTGATCTTCGTGGTGGTCGTGGCTCTGCTGCGTGGCGCCGAGATCGGCGCGGCCTTCGGCTTCGTCGCCGGAGGGATCGTCTCTATCGCTCTGTTCGAGCCGCCCGGCGTGCGCTCGCTCACCCTCGTCGTGGTGGGCTACCTGATCGGCCGCTATGCCGAGACCGCCGACCTGTCGCCCAGCGTCGCGCCGATCGTTTCGGTGTTCGTCGGCAGCCTGGTCGCCGAGTCGCTGTCGCTGCTCGCCCAGTTCCTGTTCGGGCGCGAGGTGCCCCTGGCCTACCTCGTGGGCCGGTGGGTCATCCCGCTGCTTGTGATCGACACCCTGCTTGCCACGCCGCTCTACCTCGTGGCGCGCTGGTGGCTGAGAGGCGAACGACGTGTACGAATATCTGAGACATAACCGGCGCGGGGAACGCCGCTGGCCGATCCATACGGGCCGCAGTGACCGGCCCGTGGTGCAGCCGCCGTCGGTGGCTCTGCGCGTCGTGCTGGTCGGCGTCATCGCCGTCGCCCTGATCGGCGTCATCGTCTTTCGGCTCTGGTTCCTGCAGATCCTGTCGGCCCAGCAGTATGTGTCCCAGGCCAACGACAATCGCCTGCGCACCGTCGCCGTGCTGGCCCCTCGCGGCACGATCCTCGATCGCACCGGCGCGGTCATGGTCGACAATCGGCCCGGGCTGGCGGTCGGCATCCGGCCGATGGACGTGCCGTCGGGCGAGCTCGACTCGCTCGTCGTCAGGCTGTCGGCCCTGTTGCGCATGAAGCCCGTCGACATCAGGCGCGAGATCGTGCGTCAGGTCGGCGTGCCCTGGAGCAAGGTCAGACAGGGGCTCGGCCTGCAGTACGACTTCGTGACCGTCAAACAGGACACCGCCCGGCGCATCGTGTCGTACCTGCTCGAGCACACCCTGACCTTCCCCGGCGTCGAGGTGCGCCAGAACTACCTGCGCGACTATCCGCTCGGCGAGCTCGGCGCCCATTTTCTGGGTCAGCTCGGGGAGATCTCCGAGAAGGAGCTCACCGAGCAGCAGTTTCGCGGCTACTCCGCCGGCGACGTGGTCGGTCAGTCGGGCGTCGAGTACACCTACGACAAGTGGCTGCGGGGCACCGACGGTTCGGTACGCGTCGAGGTCGACGCCAGCGGCCGGCCCAAGAAGGTCGTGTCCGGCGGCACGCTGCCCAAGGCCGGCGACAACCTTCAGCTCTCGATCGACACGCGCGTGCAGCGGGCGGCCGAGAAGGCCGTCAAGTACGGCATCAACCTCGCCCACGCCAACAATGAGCTGCGTGCCGACGGGGGCGCCGCGGTGGTGCTCGACGCGCACACGGGCGCGGTCATCGCCATGGCCAGCGAGCCCTCGTTTCAGCCCTCGTGGTTTGTCGGCGGACTATCGGCCAAACACTGGAAGAAGCTCAACGTAAAGACGACACCGCTGCTCGACCGCACCACGCAGGGGCAGTACGCGATGGGCTCGACCTTCAAGGTGGTCGACGCTATCGCCGGCCTCGAAAACGGCGTCATCACGGCGAGTACAACGTACGACTGCACCGGCGCCTACACGCCACCGCATACAACCGACAAGGCGGTCTGGCACTGCTGGGTCTACCCGCAGGCGCACGGCTCGCTCGACCTGACACAGGCCATCGTGCAGTCGTGCGACGTCTACTTCTATAACGTCGGCTACGACTTCTACTCGCAGAACGGCAAGGAGGGTCTCGAGGACTGGGCCAAGCGCCTCGGCATGGGTCATCCGACCGGCATCGACCTGCCCGGCGAGGTGGCCGGCCTCGTGCCCACGCCCGAGTGGAAGAAGGCCACCTACTCGTCGGCCGCCTACAAGAAGGCCTATCCGGCGAGCTGGCGCGTCGACAGCATCTGGAAGCCCGGGGACTCGATCAACCTGGCGATCGGCCAGGGCAACCTTGAGACCACCCCGATGCAGGCCGCGGTGGCCTACGCCGCCATCGCCAACGGCGGCTATCTCGTGACCCCGCACGTCGGCGTCAAGGTGGTCGATTCGCAGGGTAAGCTCGTGCGCCGCCTGCCCTATAAGCAGCCGCGCAGTCTTGGGATCTCGGCGAGCACCATCGCCACCGTGCAGAACGCGCTTCACGAGGCGGCTACCACATCGGCCGGCACCTCGTATCATGTGTTCGGCAACTACAAGGTGGCGGTGGCCGGCAAGACCGGCACGGCGCAGGTCGCCGGGCAGGGCGACTATGCCTGGTATTGCAGCTACGCGCCGGCCAACGACCCCCAGTACGTGGTCGTCGTGATGATCCAGCAGGGCGGCCACGGCGGCGTGAGCGCGGCGCCCGCCGCCCGCATGATCTACGACTCGCTGTTCCATCTCAGCGGCGGTCAGTCGACCGGCGCCGCGCACAGCGACTAGGCGTGGAACGAAGTCACACAAGCCTGAGCGACGACGACGAAGCCGATCGGCGGTTCTAGGCGTGGACCTGCGCTCCTACCTGCGTCACCTCGACTACATCGTGCTGCTCGCGGCGGCGGGACTGCTGGTCTACGGCGTGGCGATGATCTACTTCGCCACGCGCCACGACACGGGCACGCCGCCCCTCTACTACGCCCGCTATCAGGTCGCCTACGCGGCCGTGGGCATCGCGGCGCTCGTGGGGCTGTCGCTGCTCGACTACGAGCGCTACCGTCGCTGGCAGTGGCCGCTCTACGCTTTCGCCATCGTCTCGATCGCGGCGGTGTTCGCTCTGGGCCCCGTGACCCGCGGTTCGCGGCGCTGGCTCACGCTGTCTTTTGTGCGTTTCCAGCCGTCGGAGCTCGCCCTGGTGATCCTCACGGTCACCCTGGCCGCCTTTCTGGCGGATCGTCTGCAGCTCATCGGCCTGCGTCGCATGACGATCTACGCGCTGGCGTACATGGTCGTGCCGGCGGCGCTCGTCTTTGGCCAGCCCGACCTCGGCACGGCCATGGTGTTTCTCATCCTCATGCTCACGCTGCTGCTCTTCTACGGCACGCCGTGGACGCATTTTGCCGTGCTGCTGGGCGCCGCGATCGCCCTCGCGGTGCTCGTGCTGAAGGTCCTGCCGATGGCCGGCATCAAGGTGGTGCACTCCTACCAGATGCAGCGTCTGTTCGTCTTTCTGCACCCGGGCCACGACGTGCGTTCGACGGGCTACAACCTTACGCAATCGTTGATCGCCGTGGGTTCGGGAGGCCTCAACGGCCGCGGTAACCAGGCCACCCAGACGGTGCTCGACTTTCTGCCCGAACACCACACCGACTTCATCTTCGCGGTGATCGGCGAGCGCTACGGGTTCGTCGGGGCGGCCGTGCTTCTGGCGCTGTTCGTGGTGCTGATCTGGCGCGCCTTGCGCATCGCCACGATCTCGCGCGATCTGTTCGGCAGCATGATAGCCGGCTGCATCGGCGCCATGTTTCTGTTTGAGGTCTTCGTGAACATTGGTATGACTATTGGTATCATGCCGATAACCGGCATCCCTTTGCCCTTCGTCAGCTACGGCGGCGCGGCATTGATTACAGACCTGATGCTTGTCGGCCTGCTCGAGAGCGTTCATCTTCGGGGCCGACTGGCGGGAAGTGGCGGCTGACCACATGGCAAGCTACGACGTCCGCAAGATCCTCAAGGCGGTGGCCGAAGTACGTAAGCACACTCCGGCGACGGCCCGCGTCTGCCTGGTCGGTTCCACCGACCTGCTGGCCGACGCCGCCCGCATGCTGTCGGCGGGTGCCGACGACGTTGCCGCGGGTGGCGTGAGCGGTGCGCTCGACGTCCTCGAACGGGCCGATTTTCCAACGCGCCCGGGATCGTTGTCGAGGTGGTCTGTCGTCGTGTTCCTCGAAGACGCCCAGGCGCCGGTCAGACCCGAGCTCGGGCCTACGATGGCCTTCTGCCGTGCCGCGAACCTGCCGGCCATCGTGGCCGCCGTGCGTGACACCGAGGCCGTGGCCGTCGATCGCCACGCCTGGATCTCGCTGGCGGGCCTTTCGGGCAAGGAGTTCGTGCTTCACGCGCGCGGCACGCCGGCCTCGAAGTCGGCCCTCACGCGGCGCATCGCTCAAGCTGTCGGCAACGGTGGGCTCGTGCTGGCCGCCGCGCTGCCGGCCCTGCGCCCGGCGGTGATCGACCAGACGATCGACGCGACGGCGCGGCAGAACGCCGTGATCGGCGCCGTCATCTTTCTGCCGGGCGCCGACATGCCGGTGATGACCATGAACCAGCTCAAGATGGTGCTGCGCATCGGCGCCGCGTACGGCTTCAAGTCAGACCTGCAGCGCACGGTCGAGATGCTCGGCGTGATCCTTTCGGGTTTCGGCATGCGAGCGGTGGCGCGTCGCGCCGTCGACTACGTGCCCGGACTCGGATGGGCCATGAAGGCCAGCTTCGGCTACGTGGGCACGGAAGCTATCGGCAAATCAGCGGTGGCCTACTTCGAAAGTGGCGCACCGCTTACGGCCAGCCGGTTCCCGCGACTGTCCGGTCAGCTAGGAAAGTTTGAGAAACTTGCCCGAGGAATCGCACGATGAGGTCCGGCTCCGACACGGCCTGAACGATCTCCTGGCGCGAGTCGCGCGGCCCGGGCGCTACCTCGGTGGTGAATTCCACACCCGTCACAAGCCCGGCGCTTCGCCGCGGATCGTGCTGTCCTACCCGGACGTCTACGAGATCGGGATCGCCAACACGGGGCTGCAGATCCTCTATGCCGGCCTGAACGACGCCACGCCGGCGGCTGCCGAACGCGCCTACTGTCCGTGGCCCGACATGGCGGCGCTGATGCGCGCCCACGGCGTGCCGCTCTGGAGCCTCGAAAGTGGGGCCCCAGTGCGCGAGGCCACGCTCTGGGGCTTCACCCTGCAGCACGAGCTGACCTACACCAACATCCTCGAGATGCTCGACCTGGCCGGCGTGCCCCTGCATGCCGAGGAGCGCGCCGAGGCCGACCCGATCGTGCTGGGCGGCGGGCCGGGCACCGCCAACCCGCTGCCGCTGGCGGCGTTCTTCGACGCCTTCTTCATCGGCGAGGCCGAAGGGCGCCTGGCCGAGATCGCCGCCGCCATCGCGGCGCCCACACGCGCCCAGCGCCTGCGCGCGCTCGGTGCGGTGCCCGGCATCTTCTTGCCGCACGAGCCGCGGGCGGCAGGCGGCGACGGGCGCGTCCGCCGCCAGGTCTTCATGGGCTTCTCGCGGACGTCCCCGGTCACGGCGCCCCTGGTGCCGCTCATCGAAGGGGTCCACGATCGCGTCGTGATCGAGGTCATGCGGGGTTGCAGCGCCGGCTGCCGGTTCTGTCAGGCCGGCATGTGGTACCGGCCGGTGCGCGAGCGTCCGGCCGCCATGGTGGTCGAAGCGGCGGCGCGGGCGCTCACGGCCACCGGCTGCGACGAGGTCTCGCTGATCTCGCTGTCTTCGTGTGACTACGGCGGCGTGCGCGAGGCGGTGGCCGGCATCCGTGAACGCTTTCCGCGAGTGCGGGTCTCGCTGCCCTCGTTGCGGGTCGATTCGGCCGCGGCGGTGCTGGCGCGCCTGGGCGACGAGCAGCGCGGCTCGGTCACGCTGGCCCCCGAGGCCGGTACTCAGGGCCTGCGTGACGCCATCAACAAGCGGGTCGACGAGGAGACGTTCGGCGCGGCGGTGCGCGGCGTCTTCGGCGCCGGTTACAGCGGGCTGAAGCTCTATTTCATGGTCGGCCTGCCGGGCGAGACAGACGACGACGTGGCGGCCATCGCCGCCCTGGCGTCGTCGGCCCTGAGCCACGCCAGGGCGGCTGCCCCGGGACGCGCCCGCGTGTCGCTGGCCGTGTCGTCGTTCGTGCCCAAGGCTCACAGTGCCTTCGAGCGTGCCGGTTTTGCCGGCGAGAGCGTCATCCGCCATCGCCAGGAGTTGCTGCGTTCGTCGCTCGCGCGGCCGCTGAAGGTGCGTTTTCACGATGTAGAGACGTCGCTCGTCGAGGCCACGATGGCGATGGGCGGCCGCGAGGTCGGACGCCTGATCGAGGCGGCCTGGCGGGCGGGCGCCCGCTTCGACGGCTGGAGCGAGTCGTTCGACGCCGCGATCTGGCGGCGCGCGGCGGCCGAGGTCGACATCGAGCTGGGTGGCCAGGCCTGGGATCGCACCGAGCCGCTGCCCTGGCTGCCCGTCGACTCCCTGGTCGACGCCGCCTTCCTGCGCGAGGAGGCGGCCCGGGCTGAGCGGGGCGAACTGACCGACGACTGTCGTGACGGCGCCTGCACGTCGTGCGGCGTGTGCGACGGCGAGATCGAGATGGACCTGGTGCGATGAGCTGGTGGCTCGTGAGCTTCGGGCGCGGCGGTCCCGCGCGTTACATCTCGCACCTCGATACGGTGAGGGTGGTGCAGCGCACCTTCGCGCGCGCCGATATCGAGTTTGCCCTGACGCAAGGCATGCGGCCCAAGCCGCGGCTCTCGTTGCCGCTGGCCCTGCCGACCGGCGCCGCGGCGCTCGACGAGCTGGCCGTGGCCGAGGTGGCCGATGAGACACAAGAGGCCGCGCTGGGTATGCACCTGGTAGCTCTGCGCGCCGCCGCGGCCGACGGTTTCACGATCGAGCGAGTGGTGGTGGCGGGTGAGAGGCCCCGGCCGCAGGCGGTCGCCGCCGCCTACGAGTGCCGGCTGAGGGCGCCCTGCGCCGATGTGCGCGGAGCGCTGGAATGGTTTGTGGAGACGCCCAGCGTGAGTGTCGTGCGGGCGTCGCCCAAAGGTCGCAAGACCGTTGAGTTGAAAGAACACGTGTGCGAGCTTTCGGCGTCGCCTCGCGACGCCGACACGATGCTCGCCTTCACGCTGCGCTACGGGCCCAGCGGGTCGGCGCGGGTCGACGAAGTCGTCACCGCGCTGGCCGGCCGGCTGGGGATCGAGCCTTTGGTGCTCGATCTCACCCGTCTCGGCGTGACATGGAAAGGTTTGCCGTCGCGGCTCCTGGCCGCGACGGACGAGATAGCGCCCGGCGGCGATGCCGCGGGCAAGGGAGATGACCGGCAGTGACAGAGCAACGCAGGCGCCGTACGACAGCGCCGGGGGCGGCCTCAACGGATGAGCCCCAGATGAACGAGAACGAAAAGCGCCCCGCGGAGCGCGACGAGCAGCCGCCGAGCGGCGGCGAGCCGTCCGCGGCCGCCGACGACGACGGGCGCACGACCGAGCCGGGCGCCTGGGCGGCGCAGCACGCGCGCCGCACCCGGGCCCAGCGTCCGGGACGGCGCTCGCGGCGTCCGGCGGCGCCCGCGGTGACCGACGAACCGGTCGAGTCTGCCGACGCTGACGGCGGCGACGTGATCGTGGCCGCCGCCGCGCCGCCAGAGGTCCTGCTGCAGGGTTCGCCCGCACCGGTCTCAGACGCAGCCCTGGCGGCGGCTACCGCGGACGAAGAGGTGACGCCGGCGCGCCGGCGCCGTCGTGGCCGCCGCGGCCGGGGCGGCGGCTCTGCCGCCGCGTCCGAGGCGCGCGCGGCCGGCGAAGCGCCGGGCGAGGGTTCGACCGAGCCCTCGAGCGAGAGAGTGCCGGCCGAAGGCGGTCAGACTGAGGAAACGTCGACAGCGCAAGCCGCGACACAGGCAGCCTCGACCGGAGAGCCCTCGACCGGGGAGCCCTCGACCGACGGGGCGGCGACGCGCTCTCATGAAGTCGAAGACGGCCGGCCGGTCGTTGGGCGGCTCGAGCCGAGTGAAGAGCGCTTTGAGCGCCGAGATGCACGGCTCGAGCCTTCGTATCTGCGGTCCTACTCCGTGACCGACGAGCCCGAGCCCGCCACCGCCGAGTCGGAGCCCGCCACCGATGAGCAGGCGCGCGACGACGACGAGCCGGAGCCCGCCACCGCCGAACAAAAGATCGCCACCGCCGAGCCCGAGCTCGCCACCGCCAAGCCAGAGCGACGCGACGCTGATCGTGGGCTCGCTGTGCCTGTCGGCGACAAGCTCGCCGGCAGTGTCGCGGAGCCCGAGATCGAGACGGGCGAAGCGTCAGGCTATGCGGTCGACGAGCAGGCCGGCGGCGGTGAGGCGACTGACGACGAAGTGGCATCAGCCGGCGAAGAGGCATCAGCCGGCGAAGAGGAATCAGATGGCGGTGAGGCGGCGGAAGAACCAAAACGCCGTCATCGCGGCCATCGCGGCGGCCGGCGCCACAAGCGTAAGACCGGCGAGTCGGCGAGCGACGAGACCGCACCCGGCGACGCGCCGGCGGGTGCCGAGGGTGCCGAGGGTGCGCCGAGTGCCGCGGATGCGGCTAGCGCGGCGGCCGGCTCCGCAACCGCAACCGCTGCCACGACGGTCGCCGCGGGCGAGCCCGGCGGCGCGCGGGTGGCCGGCGCGACGGCCGAAGAGCCGTCGTCGCCCGAACAGGAGGCGGACGCCGGCGTGGCCGGCGAGGCGCCCGAAAAGGCGCCGGCGCGACGCTCGCGCCGCCGTGGCCGCGGGCGCGGCAA
>PMKK01000317.1 GCA_003157715.1 Actinomycetota bacterium | reverse complement strand
CGCACGGCCGAGGACATCCTGAACCTGGTGCCCAACGAGCTGCGCGAGTCGGCCCTCGCCATGGGGGCGCCGCGCTGGAAGGCGACCCTCGGCGTGGTCGTCAAGGCGGCCCGCGGCGGTTTGATCACGGGCGCCATCCTGGCCGTGGTGCGCGTTGCCGGCGAGACGGCGCCGCTGCTGTTCACGGCCCTCTCCAGCCAGTACTGGATGGGCGGGCTGAAGGGGTATTTCGGCGGCCCCACGCCGAACCTCACCAAGACCATCTTCGACCTCTCGCAGCAGCCGTACTCGCACCTGGTGCAGCTCGCCTGGGGAGGAGCGCTGCTGATCATCGTCGCGGTACTGGGCGTCAACGTCGTCACCCGGCTTCTTTTTCAGCGAGGCAAGGAATGGTAGACATCATGGACAGGATCGACCCGGGCGCCGAGAACGCGGTCGAGAGCGAACGGCCCTTGCCGCCGCGTCTCGAGGTGACCCCCACAGGACACGACTCGGCGACCGAGTTCGATGCGCTGCCCAGCAAGCTGTCGGTGCGCGATCTCGACTTCTTCTACGGCAAGCAGCAGGCGCTGTTCGGCAACCACCTCGAGATCAAGGAGCACCGGGTCACCGCCATCATCGGTCCGTCGGGCTGCGGCAAATCGACGCACCTGCGCTGTTACAATCGCATCTACGAGCTCTACCGCGACCAGAAGGCGAGCGGCGAGGTGTTGCTCGACGGTCACAACATCCTCGCCTCGGGCACCGATCTGCTGAGCCTGCGCCGGCGCGTGGGCATGATCTTCCAGAAGCCCAGCCCCTTCCCCATGACCGTGTTCGACAACATCGCCTACGGGCTGAGAATGCACTTCAAGCTGTCGCGCTCGGAACTCTCCGAGCGCGTCGAGGACGCCCTCAAGCGCGGCGCTCTCTGGGAAGAGGTCAAGAACAAGCTCAAGGAGCCGGGCCTCGCCCTGTCGGGCGGCCAGCAGCAACGGCTCTGCATCGCCCGGGCGATCGCCGCGGAGCCCGAGCTCATCCTCATGGACGAGCCCTGCTCGGCGATCGACCCCGTGGGCACCGCCAAGATCGAGGAGCTCGTCTCGGAGCTGAAGTCGTCGTACACGATCGCCCTTGTGACCCACAACATGCAGCAGGCNNCGCGTGTCCGACTACACCGCGTTCTTCTTTGAGGGCCGCATCATCGAGTTCGGGGCCACGGCGCAGATCTTCGAAAACCCCACCCAGAAACAGACCGAAGACTACATCACCGGCCGATTCGGCTAAGCGAGGGACGCGCATGGCAACCCAGCTGCAACGCGAGATCAGCAATCTGAAGAAGAGCATCCTTACGCTGAGCGCTCTGGTCGAAGACAATCTGCGCCGCGCGCTGACCGCGATCGAGACGCACGACGAGACGCTCGCCACGGCGGCGATCGACCGCGACTTTCCCATCGACCTCATGGAGGTCGACATCGAGGAGGACTGCCTCAAGGCGCTGGCGCTCTACCAGCCGGTGGCCGGCGACCTGCGCTTCATCGTCACGATCATCAAGATCGACGGCACGCTGGAGCGGGTGGGTGACCTGGCGGTCAACATCGCCGAGCGTGCTCTTGAGCTCACCGCCGTACCGCAGCCGATCATCTCCTTTGACATGACCGGCATGGCGATCAAGGCTCAGCAGATGGTCTCCAACTCGCTCGATGCCCTGGTGGCGTCCGACGCCGCCGCCGCCCGCGTCGTGCTGCTTGCCGACGACGAGATCGACGACCTCGACCGCGAGTTCACGGCCAGGCTCAACGCGGCCGTCCGCGAGCATCCCGAGTGGCTCGAAGGCGTGATCCAGCTTCTGCAGATCTCGCGCTTCATCGAGCGCGTGGCCGACCACGCCACGAGCATCGCCGAAGACGTGATCTACATGGCCGAGGGCGAGATCCCGCGGCACTCGGTCAAGCGCGCGGTCGCCGAGGCGATGGGCTTCAACGGCGTCGTGCCGCCGCGGGTCAAGGAGTAGGGCGCCGGGGCGGCCGCCGGGAGTGCGACCGGCCGGCATCCGCGCGAGCCGTCGCCGGACCGTCGCCGGCCACCACGCCGGCGAGCGAGAAGACGGTCAGCCCGGTCAGCTCGCGGTGACCGTCGCCGTCGAGCTCGCGCCGGCGACGAGCTTGCTCGAAGCCGGCACGAACAGACGCAGGGCCGTCGTGCCGGCCGCGGCGGTCCAGCTCACCTTGTAGCTGCCGTTTGCGGCCAGCGTGGTGGACACGGCGTTGCTCCAGCCCGTCGACGTCTTGGTCTGCAGCCAGACGGTCTTGGCGGCCGTCGCCGGCGCGACCGTGCCGGTGAAGGTGACGGCGTCGCCGGTCGTCACGGTGGCGCTCGTGGGCGCGATGGTCACTTTTGGCCTGACGTCGACCGTCACGCGGGCGGAGACCACGCTGGAGCTCGCCGTCATGCTCGCCGGCGCCGAGATGTAGTACTGCGTCGTGGCTTTCGGCGTGATCGTGACTGAATAGGCGGTGTACGCGGCGGTGTGGCCGGCTACGACGGTCGAGCCGGCAGCGGTGGTCGCCGCGCGGGTCACCCAGGAGCCGCCGGCGGCCCGCCGGTGCAGCGTGATCGTCTTGCCGGCGGCGAGCTGCGGATACCGTTTGCCGCTGAGCTTCGCCGCCGAGCCGTAGGTGATCGTGGTGGTGGTCGACGGGTCGATCGACAGCGACGTGAAGAACACCCAGGCGTCGCGCAGACCCAGCCGGGCCCGCAGCGTGGCGCCGTCGACTGCCGTCGCACCGGCGTGGCCGATGAGCAGCGCCCTGACTACCCGCGGCGACGTGCCGCGTTTGATCACGTAGACGGCCCGCAGGGGACCCTTCTTGAAGCCCAGCGCCGCGGCGATCGCGGCGGGCGTGCGATGGATCGGGTTGTCGGGCCAG
>PMKK01000025.1 GCA_003157715.1 Actinomycetota bacterium | reverse complement strand
CGCCGTCTGCTGCTCGACCCAGGGAGAGGGCACGGTGGCCGTCGACCGCGAGGGCCGGCCGCTCATGGACTGCATACTGTGGATGGACATGCGCGGCGCCGAGCCGCTGCGCCGCCGGTTCCGCGGCGCCGTGAACTACTCGGGCTTCAGCGTGGCGCGCCTGCAGCGCTGGATCAGGATCACGGGCGGCATGCCCTCGCCGACCGGCAAAGACCCGGCCGCCCACATGCTGCTGGTGCGCGAGGCCTTCCCTGAGGTCTACGAGCGCACCTACAAGTTCCTGAACGTGCTCGACTACCTGAACCTGCGCCTGACCGGCCGCTTCGCCGCCACCTACGACTCGATCCTCACCTCGTGGGTCACCGACAACCGCCGCGCCGACAAGGTCCACTATCACGACGGGCTCGTCGCGCACTGCGGCATCGACCCCGATAAGCTGCCCGAGATCGTCAAGTGCACCGACGTGTTGGGTACGCTGACCGCCGAGGCGGCGGCGGCCCTCGGTCTGCCGGCGAGCACCGCGGTGGTCGCCGGCGCCATCGACAACACCGCCGCGGCGATCGGTTCGGGAGCCGTCGACGACTTTGCCGCGCACGTCTACATCGGGACGTCGTCGTGGCTGGCCACGCACGTGCCGTTCAAGAAGACCGACGTCGTCAGCGGCATCGCCTCGGTACCCTGCGCGGTGCCCGGACGCTGGCTGCTGACGGCCTTGCAGGCGGCCGCCGGCGCCAATCTCACCTTCTTGCGCGACAACGTCCTCTACCACCGCGACGAGCTGCTCACCGAGGCGCGCCTGCCCGACGTCTTCAAGATCTTCGACCGCATCGCCGAGCGCGTGCCGGCCGGCGCCAACGGGGTCATCTACACACCCTGGATCTACGGCGAGCGCGCCCCGGTCGACGACCGCTCGCTGCGCGCTGGTCTGTATAACCTCTCGCTGGACAACACCCGCGAGGACATCGTGCGCGCCTTTTTGGAGGGCGTGGCGTTGAACACGCGCTGGCTCATGAAGCCCGTCGAGAAGTTTCTCGGCCGGCCCGTGACGGCCGTCAACCTGGTCGGCGGCGGCGGCCAGTCGGCGGTCTGGAGCCAGATCTTCGCCGACACCCTGGGAGTCGAGGTGCGCCAGGTGCGCGACCCTCTCCAGGCCAACGCCCGGGGCGCGGCCTGGATCGCGGCCGTCGGGCTCGGCGAGATCGAGTTTCGCGACGTGCCCGGTCTGGTGGGCATCGCCGAGGTCTACCGGCCGCGGGCCGCGAGCAGCGCGGTCTACGACGAGCGCTTCGCCACTTTCGTCGAGATCCACAAGCGCATGCACAAGCTCTACCGCCGCCTCAATCGTGACGCGCCGCCGCCGACTCTTGCGCTCGCCGCGGAAGCCGCGCTCACCACGGAAGCCGCGCTCACCGCGGATTCCGCGCTCACCACGGAGTCCGCAGGCGGCGCGGGGATGGCGTCGCGGCCGGAGTGACTCGCCTTTTTGGGGCGCCGGGTGCATCATGAGATGCGCCACCGGGGAAGGGGAGGACGACATGCAGGCTGATCGTGAGACCGGCACTGATCGTGAGACCGGCACGTATCGCGTGTACGGCTACCGTTGGGTGGTCCTGGCGGTCTTCATGCTGGTCAACCTCGCGATCCAGGTGCTGTGGATCAGCTACGCGCCGATCACGAGCCAGGCGTCCAGGTACTACGGCGTCTCGTCGCTGGCGATCGGCGTTCTGGCGATGACGTTCATGATCGCCTTCGTCCCGCTGTCGCTGCCGGCCGCCTGGGTGATCGACACGCACGGCTTTCGTCTCGCGGTGGGCCTCGGCGTCGTGCTCATGGCGGTCTTCGGTGTCATGCGCGGCCTGGTCGGCCCGAACTACGCGCTGGTGCTGCTGAGCACGATCGGCCTGGCCGTCTCTCAGCCGTTCCTGATGGACGCGTGGACCAAGGTCCCGGCCAACTGGTTCGCGCAGGGCGAGCGCGCGACGGCCGTCGGCCTGATCACGCTTGCCAGCATGCTGGGCATCGCCGTGGGCATGGTGCTGACGCCGATCCTGTCCAATGCGATGTCGATCGCCGACGTCCAGATCGCGTACGGTCTGTTCGCGGCGGCGACGGCCGTGGCGTTCCTCGTGCTGGCCCGCGAGAGGCCGGCGACGCCGCCGTGCCCGCAGGGCATGGACGAGCGCGCGCTCATGCTCGACGGCCTCAAGCACGCCCTCACGGTCAAGCCGTTCCTGGTCATGCTGGGCCTCGCCTTCATCGTCATGAGCGCCTTCAACGGCGTCACCACCTGGGTCGAGGAGATCATCAAGCCCAGGGGCTTCAGCTCGACCGAGGCAGGCATCATGGGCGGTCTGATGCTGATCGCCGGCATCATCGGCGCGGTCGTGCTCTCGGCGCTCTCCGACCGCCAAGGCAAGCGGGTCCGCTTCATGGTCATCGCCCTCGTGGCGGCCGTGCCCGGCATGCTGGGCGTCGCGTTCGTGTCCTCCCTTGCGTTGCTCTACGCTTTCGCCGCCGTCCTCGGCTTCTTTCTCGTGGCCGTGCTGCCGATCGGTATGCAGTACTCGGCGGAGATCACCAACCCTACGCCGGAGGGCACGTCCAACGGGCTCATCCAGCTTTGCGGACAGGTCTCGGTGGTGTACGTCTACGTGATGGCGGCGCTGCGCACCTCGAACGGCTCGTTTACGGTGTCGCTGCTGCTGTCGGCTGTTCTGCTCGTGGGGTGCGCCCTGGCCGTGTCGCGGCTCAAAGACGCGGGACCGGTGGCCGCGAGCGCCGGGGTGGCCGCGAGCGCCGGGGCTGCCGCGAGCGCCGGGGCAGTGGCGAGCGTCGCCGACGGACTCGTCGACGATCTCGCCGCGGCGGTCCCGGCGCCGCCGGCCGGCAAGTGATCCGATCAGCGCCGTGGCGCACCGCGCGACGGCCGTAACAGCGTGTGGGAGGAGATCCGGATGGCGACGATCGTCGAGGACAGCGCCGTTCACGAACACCAGTGGTCATCGAGGGTGAGCACGGCCGTGCTCGCGCGCCTGGCGGCGCGCGCCGCCGTGGCCGCGCCCGCCGCGTTCATGAGCATCGAGGCGCCGCTTACCGGCGAGGTGCTTGCCGAAGTGCCGGTCGGCTCGCCGGCCGACGTGGCGGCCGCCGCCGCGGCCGCGCGCGAGGCGCAGGCCGCCTGGGCGCGGCGCTCGCTCGACGAACGCGCGGGGGTGCTGCTCGACTTCCACGATCTGTTCATCGCCAACGCCGCCGAGATCCTCGACATCATCCAGCTCGAGACCGGCAAGTCGCGGCACCACGCCTTTGAAGAAGTCGAGGACATCGCCATCCAGGCGCGCTACTATGCCCACAGCGCCGAGGACCACCTGCCGCCGCGCCGCCGCCAGGGCGCCCTGCCGCTTCTGACGCGTACGACCGAGCATCACCGTCCGCGCGGCGTGATCGGCATCATCGCGCCCTGGAACTACCCCCTGTCGCTCAGCATCGGCGACGCCATCCCGGCGCTGCTGGCCGGCAACGCCGTGGTGCTCAAGCCCGATACCCAGACGCCCTTCAGCGCCCTGTGGGCGGCGGCGCTGCTGGCCGAGGCGGGCCTGCCGGACGGCCTGCTCCAGGTGGTCACCGGCCGCGGCGCCGAGCTCGGCACGCCGCTGATCGACGCGGCCGACTTCCTCATGTTCACGGGCTCGACGGCGACCGGCAAGATCGTCGCGGCGCAGGCCGCGGCGCAACTCAAGGACTGTTCCATGGAGCTCGGCGGCAAGAATCCGCTGCTCGTGCTGCCCGGCGCCCGGCTCGGGGCGACGGTGCGCGGCGCCGTGCGCGGCATCTGCGCCAACAGCGGCCAGCTCTGCATCAGTATCGAGCGCCTGTACGTGCATACCGACCTCTACGACGCCTTCGTGCCGCGGCTCGCCGAGGCGCTGCGCGACGTGCGCCTCGGCGCCGAGCTCGACTTCGGCCCCGACATGGGCTCGCTGGCCAGCGCCGACCAGCTCGCGAAGATCGCCGCGCACGTCGACGGCGCCGTCGAGAAGGGCGCCGAGCTGCTGGCCGGCGGGCGCGCCCGTCCCGATCTCGGCCCCTACTTCTACGAGCCCACGCTGCTGGCCGGCGTCACCGAGGAGATGGCCCTCTGTCGCGAGGAGACCTTCGGCCCGGTCGCGGCCGTCTACCGCTGTGACTCGGTCGACGAGATGGTGGACCGCGCCAACGACACGCACTACGGCTTGAACGCGAGCGTCTGGGCGAGCAGCACCCGCGCCGGTCGCGCCGTGGCGGCGCGGCTGCAGGCCGGCACGGTCAACGTCAACGAGGCCTACGCCGCCGCCTGGGGTTCGGCCGACGCCCCCATGGGCGGCTTCAAGGAGTCGGGCATGGGGCGCCGGCACGGCGCCCAGGGCATCCTCAAGTACACCGAGTCCCAGACGATCGCCGAGGAGCGCCTGCTCGGCATCGACACACCGCCGCTGCTGAACCATAAGCAGTATGCCGCCGTCATGATCGCCGCGCTGCGCGTGCTGCGGCGCCTGCCCGGCGTCGACTGAGTCGCCGGCCTGGGCTGAGATGCCCGGCGCCGGCTGAGACACCCGGCGCCGGTCGAAGTGACCGGCGCCGACGGAAGGCCACGAGCGAGGGGAGGACGTCGTGACGACCATCGCCAGCAAGCACGTACTCGTCACGGGCGGCGCCTCGGGGCTGGGCCGCGGCCTCGCGTTGCGCTGCGCCGCGCTCGGCGCCACGGTGAGCGTGCTGGACCTGAACGAGGCCGGCGCCGCAGAGGCGGCCGCCTCTGCGGCTGCCCAGGGCGCCGGCACGGCCGCCGGCTACGGCTGCGACGTCGGCGACCGCGAGCAGGTGGTCGACGCCGCCGAGCGGGTACGCGCCGCCGCCGGGCCGGTCGACGTCCTCGTGAACAACGCCGGCGTGGTGAGCGGCCGCGCCCTGCTCGAGCTCGCCGACGAGCAGATCGAGCAGACCTTTCGGGTCAACACTCTGGCCCTGTTCTGGGTGACCCGCGCCTTTCTGCCGGCCATGATCGAGCGTGGCAGCGGGCACATAGTGGTCGTCGCTTCGGCCGCCGGCCTCATCGGTACGCCTCGCGAGACCGACTACGCCGCGAGCAAGCACGCCGCCGTGGGGTTCACCGAGGCCCTGCGTCTCGAGCTGCGGCGCTGCGCGCCGGCGCTGCGCGCCGGCGCTGCGCACGACCACCGTCTGCCCCTTCTACATCGACACAGGCATGTTCGCCGGCGTCACGACGCGGTTTCCCCGGCTGCTGCCGATCCTCCGCGAGGGCGATGTCGTAGAGTCCATCATCGACGCCGTACGGTTCGACAAGCCGATGGTGCAGCTGCCCTGGATGGTGCGCGCGCTGCCGGCCATGCGCCTGCTGCCCGTGCCGGTCTTCGACCGGCTCGCCGAGTTCTTCGGCCTCGCGGCGGCCATGGACGAGTTCAAGGGACGCGACACGACCGCCTCGCCCGCGGCCTCACCGGCGACCCGCGAGTCGGCCGGCGCCGCGCTCTAGCGGCCTCGTCGGCCTGCCTCGGCTTGGCCGGCGCCACGCTCTGGCCGGCGCCGCCGTTTAGCCGTCCGGGCGGTCGCCCGCTACCGCGCGTCTCTCGCGTTCAGCCGGTGGTAGAGCCCCTTCAGCTTGCCGTAGAGCTTGCGATACTCGGCGTAGCCGTCCGCGTACGCCTGAGCGTGCGACGACGGCACGAACGTCGCCGCGATCGGCACGAGCGGGGGCACGTCGTCGAGAGTGAGCTCGCCGAGGCAGACCCGGGCCCACAGAGCGATGCCGCGCAGCTGCGCGTGGCGAGGGTCGGCTACCTGCTCGACCGGGCGGCCCAGAACGTCGGCGTAGATCTGGCACCACAGATCGCTCTGCGCGCCGCCGCCGAGAATGCGAACCTTCGGGACGGGCCGCTTGAGGAACTTCTCGTAGGCGCCGAGCAGCCAGCGCGAGTTGTAGGCGACACCCTCAAGGACCGAGCGCACGAGCATCGCGCGATCGGTACGCAGCGACAGGTTCAGCCACCCCCCGCGCGCGATCTTGTCTTCGACCGGGCTGCGCTCGCCGTTTAACCACGGCATGAACAGCAGCCCCTCGCAGCCCGCCGGCGCATGCTCGGCGAGGCGAAGAAGTTCTTCGAACGACGGCGAGGGCGCCTCGGGCGCCGCCCCGCTCGCCCCGATGCCGCTGCCACCGCCGAGCAGGCCATCGTCCGGGGCGACGATCTGCTCGCGCAGCCAGTTTAGACAGGCCCCGCCGGTCTCCTGGTTGTTGGCCACGACGGGGTGCGCCGGGTCGAGTCCGGGTACGGTCGCGATCTGGTGCAGGATGTCGGTGCGCTTGAACGGCACGCTGGCGCCGAGCCACGAGGTGGTCGACACCGCGATGTGCGTGTCGTAAGGGGCGACCGCACCCGAGCCCACCACGGCGGCATGCAGGTCGGGGACTCCGCAGATCACGGGCGCCCCGGGCGCGACGCCGAGGTCGGCCGCGACGTCGGGCAGCAGTGGGCCGAGCACGGAGCCCGTCGGGATGAGCTCGGGCAGCCGGGCGGGGTCGCGACGCGTCCTGGCCACGAGCGAGTCGACGTAGCCCAGCGGCGCGCCGAGACGGTTGTCGGTAAGCCACGAGGCGATCATCGATGCCGGCGTCGCGGCGGCCCGGCCGGTGAACCTCAGACCGAGGTAGTCGACCGGCTCGAGGATCACGACCGTCTTGGCGTACACCTCGGGCAGGCGCGCGCGCAGCAGCAGCGAGTGACCGGTGGGGTCGGCGCCGCTTGGCGTCGGCGCCCCCCCGGTGAGGCGTATAAAGGGCAGCGCCTTCTGCGGAGCAAAGCCGGAGATGCTGAGCGGGCCGCCGATCACCTCGCTTGAAAGATCGCGGGCGCGGGTGTCAGCCCAGAGCAGGACCTCACCTACGGGCTCCCCGTCGGCGCCGACGGGGACCGAGGAGCCCCACTGACCTGTGATCGCGATCGCGTGCAGCGCCTCGCGGTCCGCGTCGGCGCCCGCGATGGCCTCGCGCACCGCCTCGCGCAGCGTGGTCCACCACTCGGTGGCGTCCTGGGTCGCCGCTCCGTGGAGCCCGATCTCCACGCGCACGGGACGCATCGCCGTACGGCGCACCTCGCCATCGAGTGAGACGACGGCGACCTTCGGGCCGCCGTTACCGAGGTCGATCGCCAGGATCCAGCGCGCGCCCATGTCAGGAGGCCTTTCCGCCGGGCGCGACGGCGTGCATGGCGTCGAGCACCTTGAACATCACCGACGTGACCAGCTCATAGCCCTAGGGATTGCCGCCGAAGCCGTACACCGCGCCCGACTTGGCCGTCTCGCCCTTGTGCTTCTTGGCGTACTCGACGGCGCCGTG
>PMKK01000258.1 GCA_003157715.1 Actinomycetota bacterium | reverse complement strand
GTACACTAATCGCTGGACGGCGAGCGTGCGGCGCACGTCCGTCGCCCTAGCATGCTGGACAGCATGGGGCGCAAGAGATGTGAGGTTCCCCGCACAAGGGAAGCCGGCGCGAGAGCGCCGCGCACCACCAGCACCCCAGAAGGCGGCGCCTTACCCTCCGGGCGCCGCCTTCTCTACAAGTAGATGCGCTCAGACAAGAGCGCTGCGCCCCACGTTGCGCCCCAGGCTCGGACCAAAGCGTTGCGCCCCAGGCTCGCACCTAAGCGCTGCGCCCCACGTTGCGCCCCAGGCTCGGACCGTCAGGTTCGCGCGGGCGCTTCGGCCAGCGTCTCGAACAGTCCACCGAGCCGATCGCGCGGCACGACCAGCCCAGCTGTGGCGCGGACCTCGTCGCTTGCCTCGGCGACGGCGACCCCGAGGCCGGCCCAGCGCAGCATGTCGACATCGTTCATGCCGTCGCCGCAAGCCACCGTGCGTTCGCGGCGCGCGCTCAGCTTGTCGCACAGGTAGGCCAGGGCGGCGCTCTTGGTGGCCTCGGGGTGGCTGATCTCGATGAAGTGCGGCAGCGAGCGCGTCACGTACAGGCGGCCCTCCCAGCGTGCTTGCAGATCGGGCAGCAGTCGCGTCACGTCGTCGGGGTCGGTCTCGATGACGATCTTGGTGGGCGGTGTGCCGGCGACCGCCAGCAGGTCGGGGACGACGTTCATCCCTACCTCGGCGTACTCGGCGTAGCTGCGCCCCCAGGCGTCGTCGTGCTCGACGTAGAGCTCGTCGTCGACGTAGACGTTGACGTGCCGCTCGAGTTCGCGCATGAGGCGCACGACGTCGGCCGCCAAGGGAGACGGGATCGGCAAATGGCGCGACCAGACGCCGCTGCCCAGATCGGCGACCAGCGCCCCCTGATAGCAGACGATCGGGCCGCTGGTGATCCCCAGGCGAGCGAGCATGCGCCGCGCGCTCTTGAACATGCGTCCCGTGCACACCACGAACGGCACATCGGCGTCCCGCAGCCGCGCGACGCCGGCCACGGTCTGGGGCAAGAACTTCAGGCTGGGCGGCAGCAGGGTGCCGTCGAGGTCAGAAGCGACCAGGTCGGGACGGTACAGGGTCACCCCCGGGTCGCTCATCGCGGACCGCCTGGGCCGGGGCCGCTCATCACGAGCCGCCCGGACCGGGACCGCTCGTCGCGCGGCGCTTCTCGCAAGGCCCTCTCATCGCGGACCGCCGCGCCGCGCCGGCTCGTCGCGCGGCGGTTGTGGCAGGCCCGCCGGCGGAGTAGAGTGGCGGCAGGAGAAGGACGGGTCCCAGCTCCTGCGGGACCGCTTCTCAAAGAGGCCTGAACCCCTCAGGTCTCTTTTTTTGCGCCCTGGTCCGCTCACTTGCGCCGCAGATTGTCGATCGAGCGCTGGACGTCGATCTCGCCGGCCAGCACGCCGCCGATGAGATACCCCAGGGCGCCGATGGCGCAGACGACGATCAGCTTCTCCAGGCCGAGCGCCATCCACACGACACCGACCACGAGGCCGACGGCCATACCGATATGCCTGAGACTCACAAAGCACCTCCCCGACCGACGAGAAACCCGTCGACCTCGACTAGCAGATCACCCGCGCCGAGGCCGGTCGCGGCCCGCAGCTCACGGTCGATGACGATCCGGGCCCGGGCGTGCGCGCGACGCACGTCGGTCGCGGTGAGCGTGAGCGAGGCGCGGGTGACGAGCCGCTCCCCGCGCCTTGCCACCCGCACCCGCGCGCCGCGTACCTCGGCGAGGTCGTCGACCAGACAATGCGCCAGCAGCCGCTCGAGCGCCTCGCCCTTGACCAGCACGCTGGACTCGTCGGAACCGAGCTCGATACCGGCGCCGTCGTCGGGCTCGCCGCCGCCCAGCATGCGCAGCGCGAGCCACACGCAGCCGCAGCCCGCGACGGCGGCGACCACGGCAGCCGGCACGGCGACGGCGGCCGGAGCCGTGAGCAGATCGTGCCACCAGCGCGGCGCCGACCACACCACGGTACGGCTGGCGGCCAGCGCCACCTCGCGCACGAGCAGGGCCGAGCAGATGAGCGTGCCGGCCAGCGCGGCGAGCAGCATGGCGGCACGTCTCATGATCGCAGATACCTCGGCAGCTCGTGCACGCGCAGGACCCTGACCACCGGATCGTCGATATCGACCGCCAGACCGAGCTCGCCGCCCAGCGCCGCCAGCGCTTTCGCCTTGAGGCGGGCACCCACGTCGGGAGCGCTGGCCAGAGGCCGCGCCGCGACCCAGAGCTCGGTGACGAGGCGCTCGTCGCGCAGCGCGAACCAGGCCCGCGCCGAGACGACGTCGGGGTCGGCGGCGAGCTCGTCGGCAAGAAAGCGTTCGAGCGTGTCGGGCGGCAGCCGCAGGCTGCCGCCTTCGACGCTGAGCACGAGCGGCGCCGGATGACTCCGCAAGGCCAGGGCGGCGAGCGCCACCGACCCGGCAAGGACCAGCAGGAGGATCAGGATGCGGCCATCGTGACCGTGCGGCAGCGGCACCGTTCGCCACAAGGTGACGTGGCGGCCGATGGCCGCCGCGAACAGCTCGATCGCCGCCGAGACGAGCACCACGCCGGCGACTGCCAGCGCCAGAAACCCGAGCGTCACCTCGACCGCGTCAAGGACGCGAGCGCGCGGCGGCTGGCTAGACCTGTCCGCTTTCGGAGCCAGACGCCCCCTCGGGGAAGTAGATGTCGCTCACCACGACGTTGACGGTCTTGACCGCGAGACCGGTTGTGGCCTCGATGCGCGCGCGCACCTGCTCGCGACAGGCCTGAGCTACCTCGGGGATGCTGCGCCCATAGGTGACGACCAGCGTGACGTCGACGTCGACGCTGTCGCCGCGCAGGTCGACGGTGACGCCCTGGGTACGGTTGTCGGCCACTCGCAGGCTCGACAGTGCCCGCGAGGTGGCGCCTCCGAGCGCATGCACGCCCTCGACCTCGCGGCAGGCCATGTGGGCGATCTTGGCGATGACGGTGTCGCCGATCTCGAACTCGCCGTTTGCCACCGGCGGCCGGGACGCGGCGCCGGACTCGTGCTGCTGCGCGCCGGGCGACGCGGGCTGCGCGTCGGACGGCACGGCCTGCGCGGCAGGCGCCGTCGACTGTGCGTCGGGCGACGCGGTCTGCGGTACTTCGGGCAGATGCTCGTCGGCCATGTGCGGCTCCCAGGTCAGATAAGGACGCGTGCTGTCCCCTACTCTACCCCGCCTGAGCCGTGCCCGCGACGCCGGCCGCCGGCCACCGGCCGCGACCGGGGGGACCGGTGCGGTCAGGCAGAGCCGGCCGGTGCGGCCCAGTGAAGCCGGCCGGGCCGGGGCGGCCGGTGCGCCGTCCGCCGGCTAGCCGCACTTTGAGTAGCCGCACAGCCGGCAGATAGTGCAGCCGCCTTCGTGTTCGATCGCGCCGCCGCAGTCGGGGCAGGCCCCTTGGGCGACTTCGACCAGGGCGAGCTGCGGCTCGGGCGCGCCGGCCGGCGAAGCGGCGCCGGTGATGTAGCGCCGCTCGATGGCCTTGCCGATGGCGTCGGCGCACGACAGGGTGGCGTTGGGTCCGACGCCATAGGGCACATGGCAGCGGATGCCCTTGAGCTGGCCGACGACATCGGCCGGCGAGGCGCCCTTCTTTAAAGCCAGCGAGATGAGCCGGCCAAGCGCCTCGGTGTTCGACGAGGCGCAGCCGCCGGCCTTGCCCATGTTGGCGAAGACCTCGCGGGGACCGTGCTCGTCGTCGTTCATGATGACGAACAGCTTGCCGCAGCCGGTGTCCATGCGTTCGGTCTCGCCCGTGAGCAGCCTCGGGCGCGACGGGCGCGTGGTGGCAAGACCAGCCGAGGGGTCGCGACCATTGCCCTTGTCGTGGCGCGTTGCGCCGACGTTCAGGACCTGCTCTTCGCGGCTGCCGTCGCGATAGATGGTGACGCCTTTGCAGCCCGAGCGGTAGGCGAGCCGATAGACCTTCTCGACGTCGGCGGCGGTCGCGTGATTGGGAAAGTTGACCGTCTTGGAGACCGCGTTGTCGGTATCGGCCTGGAAGGCGGCCTGCAGCTTGACGTGCCACTCGGGAGTCACGTCGTGAGCGGTGGCAAAGACGGCGCGCCACTGCTCAGGGACGTCGTCGGCATGCCGCGTCGAGCCTTCTTCGGCGATGCGCTTGATGAGCGCCTCGGAGTAGAAGCCCTCGCGCCGCGCGACCTCTTCGAAGTAGGGGTGGACCTCGGGCATCTCGTCGTCGTCTAGGACCTTGCGGCGCACGTAGCTCAGGGCGAACAGCGGCTCGATGCCGCTGGAGCAGCCGGCGATGATCGAGATGGTGCCGGTCGGGGCGATCGTGGTGACGGTCGCGTTGCGCACTCGCGGTCCGCCCTCGACATCGAAGACCGAGCCTTCGAAGTTGGGGAACACGCCGCGCTCGGCGGCGAGCTCGACCGACGCGGCCCGCGCCTGGGTGTGCACGAACTCCATGAGCTGGCTCGCCAGCCGCACGGCCTCGTCGGAGTCGTAGGGGATGCCGAGCTTGAACAGCAGGTCGGCGAAGCCCATGACGCCCAGACCGATCTTGCGGTTGCCGCGGGTCATTTCGGCGATCTGCGGCAGCGGATAGTTGTTGACGTCGATGACGTCGTCTAAGAACCGCACACCCGCCTTGACGATGCGGCCCAGCCGGCCGTAGTCGACGTGGCCGTCGTCGCAGACGGTGGCCAGATTGACCGAGCCCAGGTTGCATGACTCGTAGGGCAGCAGCGGCTGCTCGCCACACGGGTTGGTGCTCTCGATCTCGCCGAGCTGGGGGGTCGGGTTGTGGGCGTTGATGCGATCGATGAAGACGATCCCCGGCTCGCCGTTCTTCCAGGCCAGGGTGACCATCGAGTTGAAGACCTTGCGCGCCTTGAGGGTGCGGACCGTCTCGCCCGAGCGCGGGTTGAGCAGCGGGTACTCCTCGTCGGCTTCGACGGCTCGCATGAAGGCGTCGGTGACGGCGACGGAGAGGTTGAAGTTGTTCAGCCGGTCGTCGTCTTGCTTGGCGGCGATGAAGTCGAGGATGTCGGGATGGTCGACGCGCATGATGCCCATGTTGGCGCCGCGCCGGGTGCCGCCCTGCTTGATGGTCTCGGTGGCGGCGTCGAACACGCTCATGAACGACAGCGGACCTGAGGAGACGCCCTTGGTCGACATGACGACGTCGTTGTGGGGGCGCACGCGCGAGAACGAAAAGCCGGTGCCGCCCCCGCTCTTGTGGATGAGAGCCGTGTTCTTGATGGCTTCGAAGATCGACTCCATGGAGTCGCCGACGGGCAGCACGAAGCACGCCGAGAGCTGGCCCAGCTCGCGGCCGGCGTTCATGAGGGTGGGGCTGTTGGGGACGAACTCGAGCCTCGTCATGAGCCCGTAGAAGGTGTCCTCCCACTCGTCGACCGACACGCTCGGGTTGTGCAGCCGCTCGGCCTGAGCGACGGCCCGGGCCACGCGCCGGAACATCTCTTCGGGTGTCTCGAGCAGCTCGCCGTTCTCGCCCTTCTTGAGATAGCGACGCTGCAACACCTTGAGCGCGTTGGCCGATAGCTCTATCACGTCGCGGTCCGCCTCTGTCATGAGTCATGCCCCCCATTGGATCGGGTTATCGCCGGCTGGCCGACCGGCGCGAAGTCTGTGCTGGATGAGTCGGCCGCGCCGTCGCGCGGCTCACGGTCCGTGGCTTGTGCATCCGCCCCGCCGTCGCGCGGCTCACAGTCCGTGGCTTGTGCGCCCGCCGCGCCGTCGCGCGGCGCGCCCTTTGTGGCCGGCGGGTCCGCCGCGCCGTCGCGCGGCGCGCCCTTTGTGGCCGGCGGGTCCGCCGCGTCGTCGCGCGGCGGCCGGTCGTCTGTCGCTTGCGCGCCATCGGGCTCGTCGAGCCGGGCAAGCTCGTGCTGAAACTCCTCGATGTCGTCGAACTGGCGATACACCGAGGCGAAGCGGATGTAGGCCACGCGATCGAGGCCGCGCAGGTAGCGCAGCGCCCGTTCGCCGATCTCGACCGAGGTGACCTGATGGACCGACTCGCGGCGCAGCTCGCCTTCGATCTCGTCGGCCACGCGCTCGATGCGCTCGAGCGAGATGTGGCGCTTCTCGCAGGCCCGCAACAAGCCGTTCAGCAGCTTGGCGCGAGTGAAGACTTCTTCGGCGCCGCTGCGCTTGACGACCAGCAGCGGCGTCTCTTCGACCCGCTCGTAGGTCGTGTACCGGCGGCCGCAGTACCCGCACTCGCGCCGCCGACGGATGACGTCGCCCGATTCGGAATCGCGCGAATCGACCACGCGACTATCTTCGTCACCGCAAAATGGACAGCGCACAGAAAGTGACCCTTCTACAAGATGTAGTGTCCGGATGGCTGGACCATCACAATATAGACGATTCTCAGGCGGTTGCAATGGTCTGCGCGGTTTTTCGCGCCACCTTCTTGCAGTGAAACCGTCATTCTCAGCCTGAAGGTAAGAAATGCCGATCAGTGGACGATTTTACCCGTCGACGGGGACGGACATCCGGCGGACGCGCGGCGGCTCGCTCAAGGTATACTGGCCGACTATGAACACCATCGTCCTGCCGACCTACAACGAGCGCGACAACCTGCGCCACGCCGTCGTGCGCATCCGCGAGGTCGCCGACGGCCACGACCTGCAGCTGCACACGCTGATCGTCGACGACGACTCGCCCGACGGCACCGGCGAGCTGGCCGACGGCCTGGCCGCCGAGTATCCCGATGTCGAAGTGCTTCACCGCGCCGGCAAGGAGGGTCTGGGCAAGGCCTACCTCGCGGGCTTTCGCCACGCCCTCGACGCCGGCGCCGACCTGCTCTTCGAGATGGACGCCGACCTCTCACACGACGCCAGCTACCTGCCCCACTTCGTCGACCTGATCGACCAGGGCGCCGACCTCGTGCTGGGCTCGCGCTACGTACGCGGCGGCGGCGTCGAGAACTGGAAGCTGTCGCGCAAGGCCATCAGCCGCGGCGGCTGCCTCTACGCGCAGACGGTGCTCGGCCTGCCCTACCGCGACCTCACCGGCGGTTTCAAGTGCTTCCGCCGCGCGGTGCTCGAGACGATCGACCTCGACGCCATCGACACCAAAGGCTACGGGTTTCAGATCGAGATGACCTACCGCGCCCACAAGCTCGGCTTTCGCATCGTCGAACTGCCCATCATCTTCGTGGATCGCAAGGTCGGCGAGTCCAAGATGTCCAACGACATCTTCGTCGAGGCGCTGGTCAACGTCTGGCGCCTGCGGCTCGACCGCAAAGTGACGCGCGCCTGAGTGGAGGGGCACCGCACGCCGGCAATGGCCGTGCCCGGCCGCCTTCTGGCCCTCGACGTCGGTACGGGGACCACCGACATCCTCATCTTCGAGCCCGAGCGCCGGCCCGAGAACTCGGTCAAGCTCGTCGTGCCGTCGCGCACCCAGATCGTGGCCGCGCAGATCCGCGAGGCGACCCGGCGGCGGCTGCCGGTGGTGTTCGTCGGACCGACGATGGGCGGCGGTCCGTCGACCAAGGCGATGCTCGCCCACCTCGCCGCCGGCCTCGCCTTTCAGGCCACCGACAGCGCCGCGCTGAGCTTCGACGACGACCTCGCGAACGTGACCGGACGCGGCCTGCGGCTGGTCTCCGCCGACGAGGTCGCGAGTCCGGCACGGACCGGCGCCGTCGAGGTGCGCTCCGGCGACGTCGACCTGGACGCGCTGCTGCGGGCGCTCGCCGGCCTCGGTGTGCCGACGGAGTTCGCCGGCGCCTGCGTGGCCGCCCAGGACCACGGCTTCGACCCGCGCGGCTCCAACCGCGTCTTTCGCTTCGAGATCTGGGAGCGCGCCCTGGCCGCGCGCACACCGCTCGACGAGCTGTTCTGGCCGGCCGCCGAGGTGCCGGCCGAGCTGACACGCTTGCGAGCGGCGGCGGCCGGGCTCGCCGCCCTGCCCCGGGTGACGGCCGCCGACACCGGTCCCGCGGCCCTGCTGGGAGCCCTCGGCGACGATCTCGACGACGCGGTGCTGGTAAACGTCGGCAACTGCCACACGATCTGCGCCGTGGCACTCGACGGCCGGCTGGCCGGCATCTACGAAGACCACAGCAGCCGGCTCGACGGCGGCGCCCTCGAATCGTACGTCCGGCGTTTTCTGGCCGGCGACCTGCCGGGCGACGAGGTGCGCGAGGCCGGCGGGCACGGTGCCGCCCTCGGCGGCCCGGTGCCCGCCGGCCTGCCGCTCCTGGTCACCGGCCCGCGTCGCGATCTGCTCGCCGGCGGATCGCTGCCGGTGAGCTTCCCGGCGCCCTTCGGCGACATGATGATGACCGGCCCGGCCGGTCTGATCCGCGCGCATCGCCGGCGCTACGGCGACTGAACCGCGGCCGCTGCTTAGGTCAGAGCGGCAGAACGGTGCCCACTCCGGCGGCGCGCGCCCGGTCGCAGACCAGGCGCGCGGTCAGCACATCGTGCGTGGCGATCCCGAGATTCAGGCAGAAGATGCGCTGTCCGGCATCGAGGCGGCCGGACTCGAGGCCGGCGACGATCCGACCCAGGTCGGCATCGACCGGCGGCAACCCGGCCAGGTGGGCGCCGGCGGCCTTCGTCGCGAGAGTCTGTGCCAGGTCGTCGGTGACCAGCCGCTCGCAGGCGGCCATCGCCGCCGCCGTCCAGGCAGCGTCGTAGTCGAGCGCCACGGCCAGCGCGCCCGCGCCCAGCAGCCCCGCGTCGAGCGGCGGGCGGCCGCCGTCCATGGGGATCGCCGTGACCACGACGTCAACCCCGGCGACTGCCTCGGGCGCCGAGTCGCAGACCCGAAACGCAAGCCCGGGAAGCAGCGCCGAGAGCTCGGCGACGAAGCTCAGGGCGGCGCTCTCGCGGACGTCGTGGCAGCGCACCTCGCGCAGTCCGGGGAGCACCTCGGCCAGCGCCCGCAGGCTCGTGCGGCCCTGCACGCCGCAGCCGACGACGGCCGCCACCGCCGCTCCCTCGCGAGCCAGCCAGCGGGCCGCGACGCCGGCGCTGGCGCCGGTCCGCAAGGCGGTCACCAGGGTGGCGTCCATCACCGCGACCGGCAGGCCGGTCGCGGGGTCGGACAGCACGATGAGACCGCTTACGGCGGGCAGCCCGCGCGCCGGATTGCCCGGAAACGAGCCGACCCACTTCACGCCGAGCGCCCCGGCGACCGGCACGAAGGCCGGCATGGCGTGCGCGAACGCCCCGCCCCCCGCCTCGACGCCCGTCTTGGCCGGCAGCCCGACCTCGCCGCGGCCCTTCAGCCGAAAACTCTCCTCGACGGCGGCCAGTACGTCGGACATGGGCAGGCCCAGGCTCGCGACGTCGTCGCGGCCCAGATACAGCAAGGACGCGGCGGCGGCGGTCATCGCGCGGCGGCAGTCATCGCGCGCTCGCGGTCATCGCGCGGCCGCGGTCATCGCGCGCTCGCGGTCATCGCGCGGCCGCGATCATCGCCCGGCCGTGGCCGTCGCCCAGCCGCGTTCATCGCCCGGCCACGTTCATCGCGCGACGCCGGCCGTGGCAGACTCGCGCGACGCCGGCCGTGGCGGGCCGCGGCCGCATCGGCCTAGACCTCGAACCGGGTGAGGCCGCTCAGGGCGTTCTTGAAGGCCGCGGCCGCGACGTCGTCGAAGGCGCAGAAGACGACCCGGCGCAGGCCGCTGTGCCGCTGCTCGACGAGGTAAGCGCGCACCCGGCCGACCATGATGCTCGTGCAGGCGTACATGGGAAAGCCACCGACGCCGGTGCCCAGCGCGGGCAGCGCGAGGGAGCGCGCCGCGAGCTGGTCGGCGACCTCGAGCGCGCGATAGGTCGCCTGGGCGATGAAGTTCGCGTCGGTGTTCAAGTCGTGGCCCATCACGGCGGCGTGGATGACCCACTTGGCGGCCAGCGTGCCGCCGCCCGTCGCGACGGCGTCGCCGACCGCGATGGGACCCTTGCGCATGGCCTCTTGCTCGATCTCCGGGCCGCCGGCCCGCTTGATGGCGCCGGCGACTCCCGCGCCCATCCACAGTTCGTTGTTGGCCGCATTGACGATCGCCTCGACGTCGAGGAGGGCGATGTCGCCCGCCACGACCTCGAGCAGGGTCTTGCCCACACTGGTGTTCATGGCCGCTCCGTGTCCGCACCACCCGTGCGCGGAGCGGCTTCCAGGCGCCCCCGCTCCGCTTGCCCGAAAGTATGCACGACCGTTCCCCGCACGTCGAGCGGCACCGGCCTACTTGCGCCGGCCGAACAGCCGGCGGCGCACGGCGGCGCCCTTGAGCCACTGGATGCCCTCGGTCGGATTGAGCTCCTTGGGGCAGGCCTCGTCGCAGTTGGTGATCGTGTGGCAGCGGTACACGCCGCGCTCGTTGTCGAAGCCGGGCAGACGCTGCCGGCCGGCCTCGTCGCGCGAGTCGACTTCGAAGCGGTAGGCCTTGAGCAGGGCCGCCGGCCCGAGGTAGTTCTCCTCGCCCCAGACCGACGGGCAGGAACTGTAGCAGCAGCCGCAGAGGATGCAGTCGATCGGCATGTCGAGCTTGCGACGCGCCCGCGGAGACTGGCCGATCTCGCGTTCGGGGTCGCGGCCCTCGTCGCGGATCAGCCACGGCTTGATGTACTCGTATTTGGCAAAGAAATCGGTCATGTCGCAGACGAGATCCTTGACCAGCGGCAGGTGCGGCATGGGCTCGACCGTGATGTCGCCGCCGCTCAACTGGCTGACGTTGGTCTGGCAGGCGAGCCGGTAGCGGCCGTTGATGTACACGGCGCACGAGCCGCAGACCGCGGCCCGGCAGCAATAGCGAAAGCTCAGAGAGCCGTCCTGGCGCTCCTGTATGGCGAACAGCCCTTCGAGCACCGTCAGGCTCACCTCGTAGGGCACGACGAAGGTGTCGTAGCGCGCCGGCGCCTCGCTTGCGGGGTCGAATCGCTTGATGCGAAACCGTGCCTCGCTCATCAGTACTTGCGCTCCTGCGGCTCGAACATGCCCAGGGCGACCGGCTTTGTGCTGAGCTCGGGAGGACCGTCGGGCCGGTAGGTGGCGAGCGTGTGCACGAGCCAGCGCCGGTCGTCGCGATTGGGGTAGTCGGTGCGGGCGTGCGAACCGCGCGACTCGGTGCGCCTGAAGGCGCCGGCCGCCGTCGCCAGGGCGACGTCGAGCATGCCCTCGAGCTCGATCGTGCGGATCATGTCGAGGTTGAAGGCGCCGGTCGCGTGGCGCAGACCGATGCGCGGCAGACGCGCCTTCAGCTCGAGCAGCTTGTCGATACCCTGCTGCATCTGGCGCGCCTCGCGGAAGATGCCGAAGTCGGTCTTCATCGTGTCGATCATCGCGGCCCGGATGTCGTAGGCGTTTTCGTCGGCCGCCGAGCGCGCCAGCCGGTCGACGCGCTCCTGCACGGCGCCCAGGGCGGCGCGCGCGGCGGCGTCGGGCTGCGCCCGGGCGGCGCCGCCGGCGGAGAGGAACGAGACGACGGCCCTGCCGGCGCGACGCCCGAAGACGATCGTCTCGAGCAGCGAGTTGCCGCCCAGGCGGTTGGCGCCGTGCACGCTCACGCAGGCGCACTCGCCGACGGCGTAGAGGCCGGGCATCTCGGTGACGCCGTCGACGTCGGTGTCGATGCCGCCCATGGTGTAGTGGTGACTGGGGACGATCGGCACCGGCTGCGTCACCGGGTCGACACCCTCGAAGTGGATCGCGAGGTCGCGGATGCCGGGCAGCTTCTCGGCGATCTTGCGCTCGCCCAGATGGCGCAGGTCCAGATAGACGAAGTCCTTGCCGCCGATGCCGCGCCCNNCTCCATGACCGACGGCGCGTAGCGTTCCATGAAGCGCTCGCCCAGATCGTTGATAAGGTAGCCGCCCTCGCCGCGACAGCCCTCGGTCATGAGGATGTTGGTCGTGTAGAGCCCCGTGGGGTGGAACTGCACGAACTCCATGTCCTTCAGCGGCGCACCGGCGTGATAGGCCATGGCGGCCCCGTAGCCGGTCGAGATGATGGCGTTAGTGGTGTTGGCGTAGGTGCGCCCCGCGCCGCCCGTGGCGATGATCACCGCGTCGGCCACGAAGGCTTCGAAGCCGCCCCGGATCATGTCGTAGGCGACCACCCCGCGACATTCGCCGTCGACCACGATCAGGCTCGTGACGAAGCGCTCGATGTACATCGCGACCTGGCGGCGGTAGGCCTGCTCGACCAGCGTGTGCAACAGGTAGTGGCCCGTCTTGTCGGCGCCGTAGCAGGTGCGCGGATAGCCGGCCCCGCCGAAGGGGCGCTGCGCGATGCGACCGTCGTCGTAGCGGCTGAACGGACAGCCCCAGTGCTCCATCTCGAAGATCGTCTGGGGGGCGTCCCGGGTCATCTGGTAGACGGCGTCCTGGTCGGCCAGGTAGTCGGAGCCCTTGACCGTGTCGAAGGCGTGCTTTTCGGGCGTGTCGTCGTGACTGTCGGGGTTGTTGGCGAGCGCCGCGTTGATGCCCCCCTGGGCCGCCCCGGAGTGGCTGCGGCCGGGGTGGACCTGCGACAGGACGGCGACGTCGATGCCGGCGCCCTTGGCTTCGACCGCGGCCCGCAGCCCGGCCAGCCCACCGCCCACGATGACGAGCTGATGTCTGATCATCGACGCTCCCGCGACACGGCGCGCCCAACGGCACGCCTCAGGCGCTTCCCGCCACGCCTCGGGGCGCGCCTCATCAGCCGATCCAGGGCCACAGCGCCCACAGGCCGTAGACGAAGGTGACCGAACCCAGCACCCAGAGCCCGATCGTCAGGGCCAGGCGGCCGCCGCGCGTCTTCAGCCAGTAGTCGAGCACGATCATGCGAGCGCCGTTCAGGCCGTGAAAGATGGCCGCCGCCAGCAGGCTGACGTCGATCACGACGAAGAACGTCGAGCCGAGCCTGTCTGAGATGTTCAGAAAGCTCAGGTGACCGAGATTGAAGATGTGCGTCGCCACGAGGTGCGTCAGCAGGCCGACGATGAGCACCACCGCCGTGACGCGCTGCGCCAGCCAGGCCCACATGCCGCCCCTGCTCTGGTCGAGCACGGCGGCGCTCATGCGAGCGGCCGGCGCGGCCGCCGGCGAGCCGCTCGGCGAGGCCGGCGCCGTGCCTTGCCCGCTGGGCTCGGCGACCCGGGCGGTCACACCAGCCCGCCCAGTCCGCCGGCGTGATGGGCGGCGATGTACGAGAAAGCCTTCAAGGCGAACAGGCCGAGCGTGAGCACGGCGACCGCCATGCAGCCCCAGAACACGGCCTTGTGGCGGTGAATGCCGAGGCCGAAGTCCATGAGCAGGATGCGGACGCCGTTCAGAGCGTGAAACAGCACCGCCCAGACGAGCAGCAGGTCGAGCAGCACGAACAGCGGATGGTCGAAGAGGCTGAAGGCGCTGTTCAACGTGGAATGCCCGCTCCAGCGCGCGCTTGAGATCACGCCGATGTGGGCGAACAGGTAGACGACCAGGACGATGCCGGCGATGCGAAACAGCAGCCAGGCCCACATGCCGAGGCCTTTCCAGTTGCCGGCGCCGACGTTGGTCGCGGCGGCATCGACCGCACTCATGCCGGTTCCCCCTCCGGCTGGCTCCCTGGTCCGTTCACCGTCCAATCGTAGCCCCGGGCGTGCCAAAGGCGCAACGATGCAGACCGCTTCCGCCCGCGACGCCGCTGCCGGCGTCGGGCGGCGGGGCGGGGCACGGTGGGGCGCGGCGGGACGCGGCGAAGCACAGTGGGGCACGGCGAAGCACGGCGAGGCACGGCGGGGCGCGGCGAGGCACGTCTCGAAGGCTCAGCCTGACCTTCAAGCCGTCGGCTTCTGCGATACACTGGCCGCCGGGTCCGGCAGACCGCCGGGCTCGTTGATGGCTGCCAGAAGGAGAGACGTGGACGGCGCATGGCTGTCGTGATCTTCCTGCTCGGAGCGGCGGCCAGTCTGGTCGCCAGCGCCGTGCTCGTGACGAGACTGGAGCGGCTGGGCCAGCGGGTGGGAGCGCCCGAGGCGATGCTGGGCCTGATCACCGCCCTGGCCGCCGATTCGCCCGAGATCTCGGTGGCCGTGGCCGCCGTCGCCGGCGGCCGCAGAGACGTGGGCGTGGGCGTCGTGCTGGGTTCCAACGTGTTCAACCTGGCGGCGCTGCTCGGTCTGAGCGCCGTTGTCGCGAGGCGCATAGTGCTGCACCGCCGGGTCGTGATCTTCGAAGGCGGCATGGCCGTCTGGGTGGCAGCCATGGCTACCGCCACGATGGCCCACTGGACCACGCCGCGGGTCGGCCTGGCGCTCACGCTGGTGGTCTTCGTGCCCTACGTGATCGTCTCTGCCCTGCCGGCGCGGCGCCGACGCCGGCTGCCGCTGCCGCGCCCCTGGCGAGACTGGCTGGCTTCGGCCGTCAACGAGGAGGAGCTCGAGCTGCTGGCGGCCATCGACCCTCCGCGGGGCGACTGGAAGGACGGCCTGACCGCCGCCGCCATGCTCGCGGTCGTGATCGCCGCCAGCACCGCCATGGAGCGCACGGCGTCGTCGCTGGGGGTGCGCTGGGGGGTGGCCAGCATCGTGGTGGGCGGCGTAGTCCTGGCCGCCGTGACGAGTCTCCCGAATGCCGTGGCGGCCGTCTATCTCGCGCGGCGTGGACGCGCGTCGGCCACCCTGGCCGAGGCGATGAACAGCAACACCCTCAACGTGATCGTCGGCCTGCTCGCGCCGGCAGTCGTGGTCGGTGTCGGGCGGCTGTCGCACAACGACATCGCGGTCGCGGCCTGGTATGGCGGTCTGACGGTGCTCGCTCTCGGCCTGGCCTGGGCGGGACGCGGCCTCGGACGCCGCGCGGGCGCCCTGATCATCGCCGTCTACGTGGTCTTCGTGGTCGTTCTGGTGATGACCACGTGATCCGGTCCACCGTCATCGCCACGGGGCGCGCAGGCGCTCACCGAGCAACGCGACACGCTGGTCGACCTCGGCCGTCAGCTCGTCGGCGATCGGATCGGCAAGCGCCCCGTTGTGGCGCAGCACGTCGATGCGGCGACGCTGATCGACGAGCGCCCCGATGCGTTCGGCGAGACGTTCCTGGTCGCCTTCGGCGGGTTCGTCGACGAGCGGCCGCATCTCCTCGAGCAGCAGGCCCTCCTGCTCTTCGATGGTGCGCTCCAGCTGGCGGCGCTGGGCAGGCGGCACGGCCCCGGCCTCCTGCAGGCGATCGAGCTCTTCGTGGGCGCCCACGAAACCGTCGAGCAGCGCCTCGCGACGGCGGCGCAGCGCCGACTCCTCACGTTCGAGCCCAAGGCGATGCGTGACCCATGGCATCGTGAGCCCCTGACCCACGAGCGACAGCAGAACGACGCCGAACGTGACTACCTCAAGCGTCGCGCGCCCGACCGTCGTCGCCGGCACGCTCAGGACCAGCGCCAGAGCGATCGTGCCGCGCAGCCCGCCCCAGACGAGCACATGCTGCCAGCGCAGGGACAGGCCGGCACCGAACAGGCGGGCGATCAGTCCGTAGCCGTAGACCGTCACGGCGCGCGCCGCCACGACCACGACGAACGCGATCACGACCAGGCCGAGGTGCCCGGCGATGACCCTGAGGTGCATGCTGAGGCCGATCAACAGGAAGATGAGTGAGTTGGCGACGAACGCCGCGTACTCCCACACCGTGTTCATGGTCACGCGCGTCACGGGGCTCATGGTGCGCCGCCGACCAAGGTTGCCCAGCACGATGGCGGCCGCGACGCAGGCGACCACGCCCGACATGCCCAGCCGCTGGCCGAGCAGAAACGAACCGTAGGCGACGATCGTGGACAGCGTGATCTCGATGAGATGGTCGTCGAGGTCACGGTGTACAAGCGAAGCCGCCAGGCCCACGCCGACACCCACGACGAGGCCGCCGGCCGCCATCCAGGCGAACTTGCCGACCGCCCAGCCTCCGCTGAATGCGTGACCGTCGACGACGACGGCGAGCACGATCGCGAACAGGACCGCCGCGGCGCCGTCGTTGAACAGGCTCTCGGCGTCGACCAGCGTCGTGAGGCGTTCGGACACGCCCAGCCGATGGAAGAGCGCCGTCACGCTGACCGGGTCGGTGGCCGCGATGAGCGCCCCGAACAGAAGCGCCAGCGGCCAGGTGAGGCCACCGAGCAGGTGCACGCCAAGCGCGGTGAGGGCAAAGGCGACGAACACGCCCGGCACCGCCAGCGCCAGGATGCGGCGCCACTGGTCGCGCAGATGACCGGCCTCCAGGTTGAAGGCGGCCTCGAAGAGCAGGATCGGCAGGAAGACGTAGAAGACCAGGTCGGACGAGAGGCGCAGCGTGTCGATGTGAGAGGCGAGCCCAACGGCCAGGCCGACGAGCACCAGCCCGATCGTATAGGGCACACCGACACGCCGCGCGACGACGGCGACCGCGGCGGAGATGATCAGCAGCAGGACGAGCGTCTCCTCAACCCCGGGGACCGCGCCCGTCAACGCGGCGATCGGCATCGACGCCCTACTTCCGCGTCGGCGCCCGCGAAAGCGGCCGGTGCCGGCGGGCGTGTCGAGGTCTTCATTGTCCTCCAGCTGCGTGGGCGTGCCGTGTGACGCTCCGCGAGTATACCCGCACGGTCGCCGGCGCCGACTCAGGGGCGCCGATGCTCGTCAGTTCGGCGAGCTCGAAGTTACCCCGCGGTGGACAACTTTCGAACCTGCGCCACGAGTTGCGACTGCTCGTCGAAGCCGTGTAGATCGCCAGGCAGAGTGTGGCCCCATGTGGACAGCTTTCGAACGCGCGCCGTGAGCTTCGGCGCCTGCCGGACGCGCCGAAGCGGATCTGGCTGTTGAAGGCCAGCCTCGATGAGATCCTGAGACGCCCGTCAAGCTTCCCGGGGTTCCTGACCTCCCTTGCCGGGTAGGCAGTCGCACAATGGGCAAGCAAGGGGGCATCGGCTTCTGGGGCGCCTCGGCCATCGGTGTCGGGGGCATGGTCGGCGGCGGCATCTTCGCTGTGCTCGGCCTCGCCGTTCAGCTCGCCGGCGGAGGCACGCCGCTCGCCTTCGTGGTGGCCGGCGCCGTGGCGCTGCTCACGTCGTACTCCTACGCCCGGCTGTCGGTCACCTACCCGAGCCAGGGCGGCACCGTGACCTTCCTGGTCCAGGGCTTCGGCCCCGGCCTGTTCTCCGGAGGACTGAACATCCTCCTGTGGCTGAGCTACGTCATCATGCTCTCGCTCTACGCCAGCGCCTTCGGAAGCTACGGCGCGGCCTTCTTCAGCGGCCCCTCGCAGACTCTCGTCAAGCACGTCCTGATCTGCGGCAGCGTGCTCGTCATCACCGTCCTCAACCTCATGGCCGCCACGGTCATCGGCCGCGCGGAGGAATGGATCGTCGGTCTCAAGCTCGCGATCCTGTTCGTCTTCGTCGGGGTCGGTGTGTGGGGCATCGAGGGGCAGCGCCTTGCCGTCTCGACCTGGAGCTCCCCGTTGCAGCTGGTCTCGGGCGGAATGATCATCTTCGTCGCCTATGAGGGTTTCGAGCTCATCGCCAACACGGCCAAAGACGTGCGCGATCCCGCGCGGACCCTGCCGCGAGCGTTCTATGCCTCGGTGGCCTTCACCGTCGTGCTCTACGTGGCCGTGAGCCTGGTGACCGTCGGCAACCTCTCGCAGGCGAAGATCGCCGGCGCCCAGGACTACGCGCTCGCCGCCGCGGCGCGCCCCTTCCTCGGGCAGACGGGCTTCGTGCTGATCGCAATCGCGGCGCTGCTTTCCACCGCCTCGGCGATCAACGCGACGCTCTACGGTTCCGGCCGCCTCTCCTACGTGATCGCCCGGGACGGCGAGCTGCCCAAGGAGCTCGAGCGCAAGGTCTGGAACCGTCCCCTGGAGGGCCTGTTCATCACCTCGGGACTCACGCTGGTAGTGGCCAACGTCCTCGATCTGACCAGCATCTCGACGGCCGGCAGCGCCGGCTTTCTGCTCATCTTCGCCGCCGTGAACGCCGCCAACGTGCGCCTGGCGCGCCAGACTCACAGCAGGCGATGGATCTCCGGACTCGGTATGGCCGGGTGCGTGGGCGCCTTCATCGCGATCCTCGCCGAGATGGGCGGCCGCTCTCCGTTTAAGCTGGTCGTGCTGGGCGGCCTCGTAGCCGTGAGCTTTGCCGGCGAAGCCGTCTACCGCCGCTTCCGCAGGACGGCCTACCGGACATGAGGCGCGCAGGTCACGAAGTCACGCCGCCCGCTCGGCGGTCCGTGGCTCTCGGCCGGACGGACGCTTACTCTCCACCGGATCGAGAATCCGATAGGCGACCAGCTTCACGCGGTCGCTCACGAGAAACCATGCCAGCGCGTATCCCCACACGAACAGGGCCCAGCCCCAGCCGAGGGGCGTCATGAACAGTCCGTAGACCGCGATCAACGTCGCCAGAGCCTGCGTGCCGAGCACGGCGA
>PMKK01000126.1 GCA_003157715.1 Actinomycetota bacterium | reverse complement strand
GAGTTCATGATCCCGCTCCTGCAGAACATCGACGTGCCCAGAGGCGAGCCCGCAAAGGCGCGCTTCTTCAACGACGGCCACCTGAACACCGTGCGCCTGACCTGGCGGCGGCGACGAGTCGGCATCCTGGCGCTCTGGCGGTGGCTCGCTACGCTCGGCGCGGGCATCCCCATCTTAGGCACGACGATCACGTCACTCCTCGGCCACCACGGCGTTGCGGCCGCGGCGCGCATGCACGGCCCGGAACGCCTCGGCGCCGACATCGCGAATCTATGGAGCACGGTCCCGGGGCACGAGATCGTCGCCGGGCCGCTGGACGGCATATCCGGAATCCACGATTGGCCCGGAGAGCTGCCGGTAATAGGCGCGTGGGCGCTCGGTATGGTCGTCATCGCCGCGGCCTTCATCGTGCTCGCCCGGATCGGCGTCGGCCGCTGGGAGGCGTGGGATCTCAGCGAGCGCGTCGCGGCTCGCAAGCTGGTGCCTGCTCAGGACCCCAGGTGGTGGCACGCACCTGTGGCCGCCGCGTTCCTGGGAATATGTGTGGCCATGTCCGTGGGGACGTTCGCGCTCCTCTGGCGGTAGCCTCACAGGCCGGCCGCGGCGACTCACCCCTCTAGCTGCTCGCCATCAACCTCTGGCCCACGACCTTGCACACGTGCCGCACGATCTGGTAGCCGACCGCAGCGGTGGAGTCGTGGTCCGTGTACACCGAGATGATGTAGGTCTCGGCGCCGAGGGTCACGATCCCCGACGAGTTCACGACCCACGGCCCGGCCGGGTCGTCAACCTTCACCCAGCCGTCTTTGAAGGCGACCGTGGCCCCGGCCGGGCTGCTGTCGCCGACGCCTACCTGCCCGGCGCCGTCGATGTGCGCCATGAGGTTGAGTGCGAAGGCGCGATGGGCGGCGTTGAGGACGGTGCCGTCGTGCAGCATGGCCAGCAAAGCGACCATGGTCGCCGGCTTGATGATGCTGTAGCCCCAGCTGTGGCCCTCGCCAACCTCGTTGCTCGCCGGGACCAGCCCGGATATGCCGACGCTCTTCATGAACGCCGCGATCCCGCTCTGGTAGCCGATTGCCTGGTATAGCGCCGTCGCCGATTCGTTGCGCGAATTCTCGATCATGGTGGTAAGGAGCCAGCGATCGTTGGCGCTGGGCTCCGCGTGCCTGGCTTCCAGCTGCGACAGGAAGGTCAGCATGATCGGCACCTTCACCGAGCTGGCCACGTAGAACGAGAGATCGGCGTTGTACGTGTAGGTGCCGCCGCGGCTCACATCGAGCACTTCAACGCCGGCATGCGTTCCGAGTGCGCGGAGATACGTCTGGAGATTCGCGTCTAAGGCATCGATGCCGGCCGTCGCCCCGTTTTCGGGCCGGTCGGTGGTGACGGCTGACGCGGGCAGCCAGCCGGTTCCGTCCCTGCTGGGCGTCTTCCACGTGACCTCGAACCACACGTCGCCGTCTACCGTGGCCGATTTGGCGGTCAGCGTGATCGGGAAGTTGGACCCGAGATGGACCTCGGGCCTGGCCTCGTCGCTCGCCCTGTCGGCAAGCGCGACGGGCCTGGCGGTCCAGGCCTGTCCGGCGACGGGTGTCGGGTCGGGCGAACCGGTCGGAGAGGCGCTCGGAAGCGGGCTCGCGTCAGGGCTCGTGCCGGGCGCGACGCTCGTCGACGGATGCGCGGTGGCGCGCGGCGAGCCCGACGAACTGGTCGGAACTGAACCAGACCCGGCAGGCGACGTGGGCGTCGAGGCGCCGGAGCCGCACGCCACGCAGGCCGATACGGCACACGCCAGGAGGCACGAATAGCGACGACGCATCTTCACCCTTGGACCCCCCGGTTGGACCGGCGGCGACTCCAGCGGCCGACTTGAGGCGCCGACATTATGGGCCAACAGGCGTCCGCCTAGAGTCGCCGGCAGCTGGAGCCCGGCGCCGGCCCGCCCTCCCCCGGGCGCAGACGTGACGCGGCTCGACCTCCACGAGCCCTCTCGAGGCCGCATCTGCCACAATCGCGGCATGCCGAAGACTCGTCGCCGCCCGCTCTTCTCGTCGGCCGTCCTGGTTCTGGCCGCGATCGTCGTCGCGTGCGGATCCTCGACGCCGACCCAGCCGCCCGAGAGCCCGAGCCAGGTTTCGGTCGCGACGCCCACGCCATCTCCATCGCCGAACCCCACTCCGAGCCCCACACCGACCCCGACGCCGACCGTGACCCCGACGGCTCGGCCGACCGTCGCAATCGTTCCCATCACGGACTTCCGCACGCCAGAGACCACGGTCGACCTTTCGACCATTCAGGCCGTTCTCGCGGGGACGAGCACGACCTACACCGAGCTGGAACTGGCGAGCGGCGACGCGGGGGCCATACTCCGGGCGTTGGGACGCGATGAGTCGTCGGCCGGCAGCCACGTCGTCCTGGCCGCAAGCGCAACTGCCCTGGAGACCGACGTCGACGCCGTCGACGCCATGACGCCACGACCGAAGCAGTCACGCCTCGGCATCGTGCGCGCCTCCCAGGTGACCGCCAGCGTCCGGGCACTCGGCTGGGGCGACAAGGCCCTATTCGGCGACACGCGGGTGCGCAGCCTGGCCGACTGGCCGTTGCAGGCGTACCTGTCGCCGGACGCGACCCCGTTCGATCCGACGAAGACCTGGACATTCGTCGCGGGCGGCGACGTGATGCTGGACCGCGGCGTTTACCTGCAGGTCAAGGCGAAGGGCATCGACTATCC
>PMKK01000111.1 GCA_003157715.1 Actinomycetota bacterium | reverse complement strand
GCGGTCCCTACGCCTGGACGCGCATGGCGTTCGGACGCCTCCCCGGCTCACTCACGGCCACGTTCTACTGGATGTCGAACCCCACCTGGATCGGCGGCACGCTCGCCGCCACGACGGTAGCCACCTTGTCGAGCGGCTTGATGCTCAACAGGACCTCGGGCTTCAGCACCTTCTGGTCGATCGTGATCGGCGTCGTCGTGGTGTGGGCGATCGTGGGACTGTCGATGATCGAGGTCAAATGGGGCCGCTGGACGGGCATCATCGGCACGGTCGTGAGGGTGTCGCTGCTCGTCGTGTTCCTGGTGCTCGTGGTGTGGTTTCTCATCGCCCGCGGCAAGCCGGCCGGCACCATCACCTGGAGCGGCCTCAAGCCGAGCCTCACCGGCTTTCTCGCGGTCGTCGGCCTGCTGCAGTTCCTGTTCGTCGGCTTCGAGCTGTCGAACAGCGCGAGTGAGGAGATGACCAACGCCAGGCACGACATCCCGGCGATGATCGTGCGTTCGGGCCTCTCCATCGCCCTGATCGTCATCACGATGATCTTCGGCATCCTGCTTGTCGTGCCGTCCAGCGGGTTGTCGAACGTCACCGGCTTCATCGACGCCTACAACTCGGTGAAGACCGTGCTGGGCGGCGCGGGAGGACCCGTCGGCTGGCTCGTCGGCGTGCTCATGATCCTTACGATCCTGAGCTGTGGCGGCGTGTGGCTGCAGGGGTCGGCGCGCACGCAAGCGGTGGCCGGTCTCGACGGTGCCGCGCCGCTGTTTCTCGGCAAGTTCTCCAAGTCGGGCACACCCCTGGCCATGAACATCTCGTCGGGAGTCATCGGCTCGGCGTTCGTGATCCTGGTCTTCACGATGACCAGCGGCAGCCTCTCCAGCTTCTTCGGTGTGATGCTGTCGATCATCATCTCGCTGACCGCCATGCAGTACTCCTTCATCATGGCGTCGGTGCTCGCCCTGCGAAAGAAGTATCCCGACCACCCGCGGCCGTACCGCATCCCCGGAGGGACGCTGGGCGCCTGGCTGGCGGTGCTGGCGGCCGAGTTCGTCATCGTCCTGACCACCATCTCGCTGGTCTGGCCGGGCCTGCTCGACCGTCTGTTCGGCAGAAGCTACAGCATCCACGACAACTGGGGCACGTCGCGCGTCTTCTTCGAGAGCGTCACGCTGGGTACGCTGGGCGTGATCATCCTGATGGCGGTCGTCTTCTGGCTGATCGGCAAGCACAACCTCGCCACGGGCGTCGTCGTCGACGGCGACCTGCTGACGCTCGACGCGGTCCCGGATACCGCCCCGATCGGCGCCGCCGCGCCCGGCGCCGCNNGAGGTGGCCACCCCCCTGGGGGTGGCCACCTCTCAGGTCGGTCTCGGCGGCACGATCAGGTCGGCACCACACCCTATATACTCCGCGAGCACCCCACAGGACCGGAGGACGCCTTCTGGATCTTCCCTACAGCTACCCCGGCAGCAACCCACTGACTGAGCTCAGCCCCACAGCTCAGCGCATCCTGCAGGCCGCCAAGCGCATCCTGGCGCGCGAGGGGTTCAAGGGTCTCACCTTCGAGGCCCTCGCGGCCGAGTCCGGCGAGAACAAGGCGCTCATCGGCTATCACTTCGGCAACAAGGCGGGGCTGCTGGTCGTGCTCGTCGACTCGGTGGTCCACGACGCTAACGCGACGCTCGTCAACGAGATCAAACGCCTTCCCGAGGGCAGCAAGCGCACGCAGCTGCTGATCAACTCACACCGCGTGATCTCCGGCAACGACCAGGCATACCAGCTCTTTTTCGAGCTTCTGCCGTACATCTTCCGTGACCCGCAGCTCACACCGCGCCTCGCGGTCCTCTATCGCTGGTACCGTGACCTCGACGCCTGGGCGCTGCTTCCCAGGCCAGAGGCGCAGCACGATGCCGACCTGCGCGCCCTGAGCGCCCTCACCGTGGCGGTCACCGACGGCCTGGCGCTTCAGCACGCGTCCGACCCCGACTTCGACATCCGGGCGCCCTACGACCTGTGGGAACGCCTCATCAAGCAGCTCATGGACGCCTCTCTCGCCGTCGCCGGCGAGGCTCCCCACTCCGGCGCGGCCCCTCACGACGGCGAGGCCCCTGACGACGGCGAGGCCGCCGAGGATGAGACGGCCGAGACCGAGTGAAGCCCCGCGTCGACGCGGTCTGAGCTCACACTTCGAGCTCTGCCTGCAACTGCATCTTCCCTTTGCAATGTGAAGTATGAGCAAAGAGCAATATCTTTGACCATATCCCCGTGGTACAGTGCCGGCGACCCCCGCAATGAGTAGTGAGCTAGACTCCTCACCGTCACTTCTCACCGAGCGGACGCCCCGCACACGACCGTTGAGGGACGATGCCGAAGCGATCGGACGATAGCAGCGCAACACCCGGACGCGCCCCCGGTGCAGCCGCTCACACACCCGCGCGCACCCGGCTCGACGGGGTCTTCCGGCCGATCCTGGCCTCACTCGCCTTCGAGGAAGTCGTGGACCAGATCGCTCACGCGATCCGCGCCGGCCATCTGAGCGGCGGCGACAGGCTGCCGCGCATCAGCGAGCTGGCCGTTGCCATGCACGTGAGCCAGCCGACGGTGGGGGCCGCGGTGCGGGTGCTGGCCGACGCCGGCGTACTCAACGTCAAGCGTGGCGCCAGCGGCGGCATCAGCGTGCGCTCGACGGTGATCCCGCCCGGCGTTCTGCGCCTCACTTCGCAGCGGCGGGCCCGCGACTTCGGCGATCTGGTCGAGGCGCGGCGGCCGATCGAGCTCGCCCTGGGGCACCTCGCGGTGAGCCGAGCTACCGACGAGGATCTCGCGGAGATGCGACGCGCCTGCGACCTCCTCGAGCGTTCGGCAGGCAGGACCAACGAGTGGGTCGATGCGAACTACATGTTCCACTACGCGATGGGTCGCGCCGCCCACAGCGAGCTGCTCGCCTTCTTCCAGATCGAGTCAGTCAAAGAGCTCGCCCTCCTGCTCACAGACGACTGGACACCGCGCGACATCAGTGACCCGCAGGCGACCATGCGCGAGCACCGTGCCATTCTCGACGCCCTCCAACGCAGAGATGCCGAAGCGGTGAAGCAAGCCATCGAGCAGCATCTGGTCGAGCTCGAACTGCTCGTGACGCCACCGCCTGCGACTCAGCGTCCGTAGGAGGTCGGGCGCCGCGGCGTGGTCGGCCTGGCGGCTTACGGCGTGGCGACCTACAGCGAGTACGTCACGTAGTCGTGCTCGCAGGGCGGCCCGACGGCGACGTGCAGACGGCCGTCGGCCGGTTCCCACACCTGGCTTACCGTGGTGACGCTCTGGCCCGGATCGGGATCGTCCTCGTCCCAGTGCGAGCAGATCGACAGGGGCGCGTCGGCATGGTCACGAAGCACTGACTGCGCCAGAGTCACCGGGTCGCCGCCGGCGTCGATGCCGGCTGCCAGCAACTCTTCCGCCCGAGCGCGGCGCTTGTGGGTGCCTTCCGAGGTCGTTGCGTCCTGGGACGCCAGCTCCGGGGTGACGTAGTGGTTGGTGTGCGCGAAGCACGTCCCGCCATCGAGCCAGGCGAACCGCGTCGCCGTCGTCTCGATGTCGCAGATCCGACCGTCGGCGTCGCAGAACAGGTGGTTCGAGCCGCGGGCCCGCGGCAGCGCTTCGATTAGATCCCGTGCCTCATCGATGCTGCGGCACTCGTTGATCGCGGTCAGGACCAGGTTATTGAGCACGCCGACGCGCATGTCCCACGAAGAGAGCGTGTCGGCACTGTTGCAGATGCCGTGTGACGTAAGTGCCGTGATCGGAAGGTAGGCGGGCGAGCCGACGGCGAGGTATCGGGTACCCTCGGCGAGCGTCACGTCTCGAATCACAAGACACTCGATGTCGCCCGGGTACCAGTCTTCGTTGTGGCCGGCAACGGGGCGGCCGCCCGCCACGAACGCGAATGAGGTGCAGTGCTCCGGCGCGGCGATGCGTGAACCCGCGGCCGCCGGCCCAGCGCCGGCGCTCTTCTCGTGCCCTGGCGCCGGCGGCTGATCGGGCAGGCAGGTGAACTGCTCACTGCAGCTGAGCGCGAAGAGCTGCTCGAACGGTACGCCCGAGCCCTCGGACAGGCCCTGAATCTGCTCGACGCAGCGCGGCAGGTGTTCCTGCGCCGGCCTCAGGTAGGCGCGCGCGCGTTCGACCGACTCGGCGAAACCGTAGCCCACGCAGCCGGGCAGCATCTCCTCGTAGCAGGCGAGGCTGCGCGCGATGAGGCCGCGAGCCTCCTCGCCGAGCTGACGCCCCGCCTCATGGTGCGTGCCGCTCACCTGGATGTAGGGAAGCCGTCCGGTCACATCGTTTCCCGTTACCCCATCGCGGCCGGTGGCCGCTTCGGTAGGAGGATGCTCCCACGATGAGGGAGAACTCCGCGTTGCCCAAGCATGGCGCTCCGCAGCCGGCGCAGGGTCAACTCGCCCCTTCCTCGACGCGCTTGCCGCGACCTCTCCGCGCCACCACCAGGGCGACGGCCACGATCGCGATCACGATGACGACGATCACGCCGACGAGCAGCCCGCTGGAGCTCGAGGTGGTGGTGGCCGATACCGGATGCACGGTCAGGTAGCTCGCCATGACCGGCGAGGTGAAGAACACGCCGCCGCCACGTCCGGGCGTGCTCTGCCACCCTTGCCAGTCCTTGTCGTTGTAGGCCTCGACCGACTCGGGGTAGACAGTCGGGATGTAGGGCGACTGCTCGTAGATGATCTGTTCCATCTGGTGGACGATGTCGGCCCTCTTGGCCGGGTCGACCGTCGTCTGCTGTTCGAGGAACAGCTTGTCGTACCGCGCGTTGGACCAGGCGCAGTCGCTCCAGCTGTTGATCTGGGCGCTGGTGAAGATGCTCGTCATGAAGTTAGGGTCGGGGCCGCCGCTCCAGCCCCAGAGGAACATGTCGTAGTTGGGCGTGTAGGTGCTGCCCTTCATGTCATAGACGCCGTCGCTGATGACGGAGTCGTCCACCACCGACAGGACGACCTTGAGCCC
>PMKK01000321.1:2609-4975 GCA_003157715.1 Actinomycetota bacterium | reverse complement strand
CTCGCAACGGGCCGCGTTCAGCGGCTGGTCGGCGCCCAGCGGGAGCAGCACCATCGGCAGGCCGTGGGTCAACGCACCCAGCACGCTGCCCGAACCACCGTGCGAGACCACCAGGTCGCAATGGGGCAGGATGGTCGCTTGAGGAACGTAGCGCTCGATGTGCACATTGGCGGGTTGCGGACCGAGCTCAGCCGGGTCGATGTCGCGGCCGACCGTGACGATCAGCTCGATCGGGAGCTCGCGTAGCCCCGCCAGCACGCGCTGGAACAGATCGCCCGACTCCATGTTGAAGATGGTGCCGAGCGTGACGTAGACGGTCGGGACGCCGCCGAGATGCGCCAGCCAGGCCGGCGCGGCCTCAATCGGCGCGGCTTGACTGGGCGCGGCTTGACTCGGCGCGGCCACAAGCGGCGCGGCTTGACTGGGCGCGGCTTCACTGGGCGCGGCCATGTCGCAGGTGGCGACGCGCGTGAGCAGACGCAGGGCGTGCCCGGTGGCCGGCAAAGGGGCACCGGGATCGCGATAGCCCGGCGGAAAGGGCGACAGCACGAGGTAGCGGCTGGGCATCGCAAGCTCGGGGTCGGGTGGCAGCCCGTGCTCGGAGCGCACTTCGTTCAGCGGTGCGGCAACGACGTCGGGGCGAACGAACGCGCCGGTCGCGCTGATGAGCACAGTCGCGTAGGGAATGCCGAGCCGCTCGCCGACGATCATCGGACCGAAGTCCAGCTCCTCGCAGACCAGCAGGTCGGGCTGCCAGGCGGCGCAGAGCGCGAGTACGTCGGCCGCCCGCTCGCGCGCGATGCGCCGGCCGAAGCCCTCGCCGACGTCACGCATCTCGCGCTCCATGTCGATCGCAACCAAGGGCGCCCGGTGCGGCGTGAGGCCGACGTCCGACCCGGCCGCGAACGCGGCGAAACCCAGGGCTTTGACCTGGGCGGTCATCCAGGGTCGACCTGCGAAGGCGACTTCGTGCCCTGCAGCCTCGGTCGCGCGGGCGAGCGGGACGAGTGGCTCGAAGTGCCCGCTGCCGCCCGCGAAAGTGAAGAGGATGCGCAGAGTCAGCCCCCGCGTCGACCTTCGTCGAACACCCGCAGCGCCTTCAACGAGTCACCGCCGCGAGAACCTCGTCGGCATCCTGCTCGAAGGCCGCGCGGCCCATGGCCCGGGCGACGAGGGCAAAGTCGTCGGCGGGGATCTCGAGCCGGCCAAAGCGAAAGGCCGCTCCCCAGTGCGTCTTGCTCCTGATAAACGACAGTCGCTCGACCAAAGGCCTGATCGGCGCCTCGCGGCAGTCGAGGTACGAGACGTCCACGCGGTAGGGCTTGAAGCCCGGGCTCATCTCGACCTGGTAGATCTCACCCGAAATGACGATGCCGATGGCGGTAAACGACTGCAGCGCCTCGCCGTCGGGATACGACGTGCGCGGCGAGTACGTGACGAGCCCGTCGCCCGCCCGCAGCCTCTCGAGGGGCGCGCGCTTGCCGTGCCCGAGCTGCACGAAGCCGCCTTGCACGCCGAGCTGCACGTGAGAGCGCGAAACGACGCCGATCCAGTAGTTGCGGTCCGCCATGAGAAGACCTATGCGCCGCGTCGGCCGTGGCAAAACCGCGACGGCCGTTGCCTCCGAGGAGTGCCGGCTGCCGCCGAGCCGGGATGCCCTCACGCTCTGAGAATGGTGGAGGTGAAATGCTGCTCCTGGAAGTGGGTCATCTGCCGGATGTCGGCGTCCGACAACTGNNAGACCGTCGGGCACAATAACGAGTTTGTCGTCATCGTCATTGAGGCGGTGGATGACGGCGACGCATCGACCCACAAATCGCTCAACGGGTTCAGAAACGCCCAGGACATACGCATCCAGTTCTTCACTGTCGGGTGACGAGGTTGCCGGGACGAACCCATAGTTGATTGCGTACTCGAAGCCGAAGTCAGGATGCAGGGACCCAAGAGGCCGATCCACGCGGATCTCGACGAGGCTCCCGATGTAGTCAGTTGCGGTCGCCAACTCGGACGATCCGGTCGGCCGGACCGGCGCGCGCGACGACCCACCGTCGCCTTCTTGGCGCTCCAGGAGGGCGAGCAGCCCCGCAAACGAGTCCACGATCATCGGGTTGCCCTCCGGCTGCCCAAAGCCCCACGAGACATGGATGTGGGTGATGCCGGCCATCCTGGCGGCCGCCTCATCGCCGGCGGTGTCGCCCACGTAGACCGGCGCGGCCAACGAGTGCGCGTGCTTCATCTGCGACAGCATCTCGCTCTTTGGCAGGCTTGATCTCCCATGACAATCGACTCCCGAGAGCAGGGGGCCCAGGCCCGAGAAGCCGAGGAACGACTCGAGGTACCAGTCCTGACAGTTGCTGACCAGGAAT
>PMKK01000321.1:0-2486 GCA_003157715.1 Actinomycetota bacterium | reverse complement strand
AGAGTGCCGTCGATGTCGAATATGCCCGCGTCGGTCACCATGCCGTCACCTCGACCGTGTCTCTTCAGCCGACACCACGAGTTCGCGGACCGCCTCTGGCAGACGCTCCCGTTGCCACTGGTGTTCACGATCGCTCCCCACGCCTGCATCGTGTGTGGGGGACGCCAGCTTCACGGCTTTGACAGCGTAGACTGCCGCTCCCAGTGCGTGGTCCGCCATGTGCGCGGTGGCGACGGCGTGGCCGCAAGCACGAGCGACCGCGCGCGCCTCATCTTCATCGGTGTCTCTCGCTGCCGCATGCGCCTGGACCGCGGCCGCGCGCGCCTCGCCCGCCGTGATCTCCCCTCGAGACCATGCGCGCGCCGCCTCGATCGCGAGCCGGGGTCGCTCATCACCGGGACGCCGGCGAGTGAACAGGGGCAAGACGTGCTCTGCGCAGTCTGCCGCCCAACTCGCCAACAGGCGATGTCTCGTCAAGTCGAGCGGACCGCCACGAGGGACGGCCACGAAACGTCGATCTCTGGCCAAGACGCCTCTCTGTCTTCCGCTCCACGCGTCAGCCGGCGGACCGCGGTCTGCCGACGAAGAGAAAGTGTTCCGACAGGCCGATCCCCTCCGCTGTGGCAGCCATCGCCTCGACCAGGTCGAGCCATGCCTGCTGGGCGTCGGGGCCGAGCTCACGGAAGATCTTCTGGCGGCTGCCGGTGAACGACTCGAGCCCGACGAAGCTCGCCTCCTCGAAGGCGCCCTCGAACAAGGCACGGAACTCGGCCGCGCCGGTGAAGTGGGCGCGCTCGACGGCACTGTGCTGCTCAAGTCGCGTGACCTCGTAGTCGTACGCGACTTCGTCGTAGTGCCGACCCACCGCACGGTGACGATCGTTCAGGCTATCCATGCGACCCCCAGATGAGCCATTCGACTCGCTCTTCTGCGCCTGACGGCGTGCGCCTGAGCAGCGAGCGCCGCCGTTCACCTTGGGTGCAAGCCTACTGCCGGTCCGCTCAAAACGCTGGTTAGCTGCCCCTGTCGCTAACTGGCCTCGGCGCGCACCTGGACCTCGCGCTCGAGTCTCTCGCCTAATTCATCCGCAGCGACATCGAGGTCGTAGTCGGACTGCAGGCCGAGCCAGAACTGCGGCGAGGTACCGAAGTAGCGCGCCAGACGCAGGGCGGTCTCGGCCGTGACACGGCGCTTATGTAGCACGATCTCGTTGATACGCCGTGGATGGACGCCGATGTTGAGTCCCAGCCGGTTCTGGCTGAGGCCCAGCGGCTTGAGGAACTCCTCCAGCAGTACTTCGCCGGGGTGGACCGGCGGCAGTCTGTTCTCGGTCATCGTCATACCTCGTCTTCAGTGGTAGTCGCAGATCTCCACGTCGTAGGCGTCGCCGTCGCGCCATGCAAAAGAGACAAGGGCGTGGCGCGGCGCGTGGACCTGTGCATCTAACGTCGGGCACATGAGCTGTGCCGCGCCAGCGGCATCTGCTGTTGCTCCTATGTCAATGCTATACCGCGATGGCGACATCCCCGACCGCGAACTGGGCGCTGACGACTCGTCCGGCGCCCGCCCGCTCCGCTCGCAGCATCGTCTTGAAGACCAGTCTGGCCAAGTACCGCTTCAGGCAGCGCAACGCCTCCCGGTAGCTCATACCTTCCGCCTGCTTGCGCGCCATGTAGGCGACCGCCGGCGGGTGCATCCTGGCTTGCGTCAGCGCGATCATGTGGATCACTGAGTTCAGTTTGCGGTTGCCGCAGCGGTTGAGTCGATGGCGAGAAGATTTGCCCGACGAGACGGAGAGCGGCGCACATCCGGCGTGCATGGCAAAGGCGGCCTCGCCGCTGAAGCTCGAGCTGCGAGGCCAGTGGACGATCGAGCGACCGAGGGAGCATCGTGCGGCGGTCCTTGTCGCCCTTGCCGGCTCGCACCGTGATCTCGTGCTGGTCGAAATCGACGTCTTTGACGCGCAGGCGAAGACACTCGCTGACACGCAGCCCCGTGCCGTACATCAGTGCCGCCGGCAGCCTGGACTCGCCGTCGAGTTGCGCGAGGACGGCACGCACTTCGTCGCGGGTGAGCACGACGGGCACCCGGCGGGATACTCGGGCGCGAACGACGTCGCCGAGGTCGCCGACCTTGTGGTCGAGGACGTGGCGGTACAGGAACAGCAGCGCTGACAACGCCTGGTTCTGAGTCGAGGCGCTGACCTTGTCGTTGACGGCACTGAGTCTCGCCACTACCTCTGACATCAAGAGGCCGGGGGTGCGGGCGAATGCCCGCACCCCCGGCCGTCCGCCTCCCGCTTGACTGCGGCGGCCTGGCTTTGCGGTCGGCCCCGAGTCGGCTAGATCCCGAGCGCGGCCCTCTTGGCCTCGATGTGCGCCAGCATCGCGTCGACCGCCTCGACCGGGTCGGTCTCGACGGCGAGTTTGCCGCCGGTCACGCCGGGCAGGTCCTCGGTGAGGAGCTTGACCAGGCGCGGGGCGCCG
>PMKK01000072.1:9432-10238 GCA_003157715.1 Actinomycetota bacterium | reverse complement strand
CACCCTGCCGCACATGGCGGAGACGATCGCCGAGCTCTCGGCGGCCGGGCTGCGCGAGAGCGTCAGGGTGATGGTCGGCGGAGCACCGGTCACGGCCGCCTACGCCGCCGAGCTCGGCGCCGACGGGTACGGCGCCAACGCCGGCGGCGCCGTCGACGCTGCCAAGGCGCTGCTCGCCGAGTCGTAGAAGGGCACGCGGGGGCGGCGGGCGGCTTTCAGCCGGCCGCAGCCCCCGCGTGCCCTGTCCGCCCGGGCCCGCCCCGGCCGTCGCCTCCCGCTGGTTGCCGGTCGCTCCCGTCCGCTTTCTAGAGCCCCTCGCCGTCCCAGTAGTCGAGCTTCTCGACGCGCGCGATCAGGCCGGCAAAGCCGAAGCTGATCTTGTTGGAGCGCGGGTAGTAGCACATGTCGTCGGCGATACGATCGCCGTAGGCGAGATACGTGATGCCGGCCGCGCCGGCCCTGACGGTGTGGGCCACGCCGGTGCCCGGCGGCCGTACGATGACGCTGCCGGTCCGGATCGCGAGCTCCTCGTCACCGAGCAGCAAGGCGCCGTCGCCTGCCAGCACGATGAAGGCCTCTTCCTCGGCGCTGTGCACATGCGGCGGACAGCCGATCTTGCCGGCCGCGACGATGACGTGCTGCAGACCACACGAGACCGCCCCGGCGGCCGTGCCCAGGTCGCGGCGCACCCGTTCCGTGTCGCCCACCGCCTTGAGCCGCGGCTCGATGTCGCGCAGGTTGACGATGTGCGGCGGGCGCGGACTCGGCGCGTCGGGCAGCGGCAGATCGCCGGCCGCGGCCTCGCG
>PMKK01000072.1:0-9421 GCA_003157715.1 Actinomycetota bacterium | reverse complement strand
GGCAGGTGGACGATGAAGTCGCCCGGGCCGATCTCGAACGTCTCGCCGCCCTGCCAGCTTAGGCCGGCGCCGTCGAGCACGTAGACGAGTTCCTCTTCGACCGCGTGCCCGTGGGCCGGCGTGGCCCGCTTGCCCTCGTCGATGCGCACGCGGCGCAGCCCCGACCTGGTTGCCCCGGCACCGACTCCAAGGTCGATCCATTCACCGCCCATCGGCCCCATGTCGGCCCGCCTGCGGGGGCAGTCGTCCCAGTGTGAGATGCAGTGTGCCGCCATGCTCGTCCTCCTTTGCCGAAAGCAAGCCGCAGCCCGGAGTCATCGCGGCCCCGCCTTGAGCCGCGCCGCTCACACCGGTGCGCGACCGAACGGGCTCCGCTGCCGCCACCTTATCGCAGGTCGTGCGCGCCTGCGGCCGCCGCAGGGGTCTCTACGTAGTTGCTAGCGCTATTTATCTGCTGAGGCAAGGTCCGTACGGAACGCTCTCTAGACGTACGAACAGGCTGCAAACCGCGCACTATCGGCTACACTGGCACAAGAGAAAAGGCTTCTCGCTTCGCGGGGGTCGATGAGGCGGGCCGGGTGGACCGGCAGGCCGTCGTCGGGCCGCGAAAGATGCGGGGGCCGGCGAGGCGGACCGGCTGGACCGGTCGGTTTTCGTCGGACCGCAGAGCAAAAGCGGGGGCCGTCGGTTTGATCGACCGGCGGACCGCGAGACGGTCGGGGGCCGGTGCGCGAGGAGACTCGCGGACCGGCCCCCGTACTTGTTCAGGGCTCGCTCTTAGGTCTCGCCCGCCGTCCCACTTCGCCGCCGTCCCTTTCGGCCGCCGTCCCAGTTCTCCGCCGTCCACCTCAGCCGCCGGCCATCCGCCCGCCGTCCCAGTTCGCCGCCGTCCACGGCCAACGGTGTGGCACCTCGCGTCAGCGGGGATGACTCTGCTTGCCCATGCCGCCGCGCCGGATGCCCCAACGGGCTCCCTACCGGCTCGGGCGACATGGCCCTTGGATCCCCAAGGTGTGAGCGCCGGCTGGCCGGACCGACGCCACACGCGACGGCCGTCGCAAGGCGGCTGTCGCGCCAAGGAGGACGGGGCGAGCGGCGCTAGCCGCCCGCCCCGTCCGCATGTTGAGCGGCTGCCAGAAGGAGTGCTACGTGACCGTCAGGGTCGCGGCGCCGAGCTTCACCTGATGGTTGCCGGCCAGATCGGCCGCCCCGATCCGCACCTTGTAGGAGCCCGCCTTGAGTTTGCAGGTGAACTTCCAGTGGTGCAGGACGTTGCGGGTGCCCACCAGGCCGACCGCGAAGATCCTGACGACGTTGCCCTTCTGGTCGAACAGGCGGATGGTGACCGTCGCCCGCGGCGCGAGGTTGTCGCTCACGCGGTACGCGATCGAGGCGACGGCGCCCGAGGCGACCGACGCGATCGCCGGCACCTTGAGCGTCGGGCCGTGCGTGTCGACCGTGATCGCGGCTTTCATCGTCGGCGACGACGCGCCCGAGCGGTCGGCGAAGGTCACCGAGACGGTCTTGAGCCCGTCACCGGACGTCAGATACCAGGGGCTCTTGGACAGGGAGTACGGCTCGGCCGTGCCCGCCGGGGCGCCCGGGTCTACGTTTGTCAGCGTCATGCGCGTGACCTCGCCCGTCTTGCCCTGTGCGAACAACGCAAGACGAGCCGTCGACGACCTCGTCCAGGCCGCGCCACCGTCGATCGCTATGCTCGCGTTCCAGGGCGTCAGCACGGCCGCCCACAGATCGTTGATGCCGCCGTTGCGCGCGTCGGTCCAGACGACCTGATAGTCGGAGATAGTCGGCTGACCCTGCCAGGCCGTCGTCGCGGCCACCGGGAACGCCTGCTGCAGCGTCAGGTCGTACCCGCGCACATCGAGGCTGTGAGCCGCGTAGCGCGCGTCGCTCCACACGACGAGATCCTGGTCGACGGCCGGCGAGCTCTGGTCGCCCGCGGCCTGACAGACCGGGAACTGGTGGCCGGTGAGCAGATCGGCGCCGTAGATGTCGGTGCCCAAGGTCTCGGCATTACGAGCGTCGCGCCACACCACGGTGTCGCCGGACACGGCCGGCTGGTCCTGGACGGCGCCGCCGGCGTCAGCGCAGACGTCGAACGTGTAGTCGGCGGCGGCGTCGTAACCCAGGATGTCGTCGTCGCCGTACCGGTTGTCGACCCAGACCACGAAGTCGCCCGACACGTCGGGCTGGGTCTGTTCGGGATCGGCCTGCCGGGGATGGCTCTCGGGCTCAGGCGAGATCGGCGCGGCCGCTCCCGCCGTGTCGGTCGCCGTGTCGATCCGGGCGCCGTAGACGACCCAGTTGCCGCTGCGCTTGTCTGACCAGACGACCCAGTTGCCGGAGATCCGCGGCGCGACCTGCTGGGCGGCGTTGGTGCAGACGGCGAACGTCGTGGCGCTCGTCACGTCGTAGCCGTAGATGTCGGCGTTGCCGGCGCGGTGGTCTTCCCAGACGACCAGGATATGTCCGTCGCTCTGGCTCACTCGCGGCTTGATCTGGTCGCCGGGCTCGCTGCAGATGGCGGTGCCGGGCCCCGCGAGAACGCCGGCCACATAGCTGTCGTAGTAGATGTTCCAGCCGCTGTCTGACTTCTGTTGCCAGACCAGGTCGGTGCCCGACAGATCGGGGTTTGCCTCGACGATCTTGTCGGTGGTGACGGCGCCTGTCGAGTTGGGGACGATCTGCGTCGCTCCCGCGGTGGCGGCGCACGCGGCCGCCGCAAGGACGGCGGCGAACGTGACGGCGAGAACGGTCGTGAGCTTGGCCTTCATGGCCTCTCCTCCAGAAGGTCGCTGGCCGGACGGCGCCTATTCTATAGCCATAGGGGGCACGGTTGGCGAGCCGCGACCGCGTCGCGCGGTTTCCGCCCCCGGACCGGCCGGCTGTCGGATCAGCTCGCGCTGGGGTGCGCCCTCAGGCGCGGGCCACCACACCCTCAGGCGCGGTTCGCCACACCCTCAGGCGCGAGCCGCCACGATCGGTCGCGACAGCGGCGCGCGGGCGAGCTCGGCGAAACGCTCGATACGCAGCGGCGCCAGGTCGAGCTCGGGCTCGGCGCCGTTGACGAGCTGGGCCACGAGCTTGCCGGTGACCGGCCCGAGACCAAGCCCCAGCATGCAGTGGCCGGCGGCCACGATGAGGTTGTCGTGGCGCGGGCTGCGGGCGATGATCGGCAATCCGTCGGGCGTGCAGGGACGAAGGCCGCGCCACAGCTCGAGCGGCTCGAGCCGCTCGGCGCCGGCGAGCGCCGCGCCCGCGCCGCGCCTGACCGCCGCCACCCGGTTCCAGCGGACGTTCGTGTTGAGACCGCCGAGCTCGAGCGTGCCGGCCAGGCGCAGGCGCTCGCCCATGGGCGTGATCGCCACGCTGCTCGCGACCTCGAAGCAGGGCAGCTCGGGCAGGTCGGCCGGCCGGCGCACGGTCACGCCGTAGCCCTTGGCCGGCTCGATCGGCAGGGCGAGCCGCAGGCGCCGGCCCAGCGCCGGCGACCAGCTGCCGGCGGCGAGTACCACCGTGTCGGCCTCGATCTCGCCGTTGGTGGTGAGCAGGCGGGTCACGCGGCGCCCGCTCGTCTCCAGGTCGAGGACCTCGGTGCGAGGGTGCAGCTCGGCCCCCTCGGCGGCGGCCAGCCGGGCAAGCTCCTCGACCGCCCGCCGCGGGTCGCAGTGGGCGTCCTCGGGATAGAAGATGCCGGCGGCCACGCCCGGCGCGAGCCCGGGCACCGCCTCGCGGACGCGCTCGCCGTCCCAGGCCTGCCAGACGGCGCCGTAGCGGCCCGCCTCGGCGGCCTCGGCGCGACCGGCCTCCCAGGCCGCCTGGTCGCGATAGGTCCACAGCCAGCCGCGCTGCTCATAGCCGAACTCGACGCCCGGAAGAGCGGCGAGCTCGGCCCACAGGTCGGCGCTGCGGCGCAGCAGGGCACGCTGCACGGGCATGGCCTTCTCGCAGCGCTCCCGGGCGCTGGCCCGGGCGAACATCCACAGCCAGCTCGCCAGCCGCGGCCGGGCCTGAGGGGCGATGTAGAAGGGGCTGCCCGAGTCGAACAGCCAGCGCAGGCCCTTGCCGAGCGCCCCCGGCGAGGCCAGCGGATAGACGTCGCTGGGCGTGATCAGACCGGCGTTCGAATGCGTGGCGCCGCCCAGCGCGCAGATGTCCTCGCGCTCGAGCAGCGCCACCGAGCGCCCCTCGGCGGCGAGATAGTAGGCGACCGACACGCCGATGATGCCGCCGCCGATGATCGCTACATCCACCCGTGCGCCCATGTCGCCCTCCCGACCGTCCGGCAGTCTCTCAGTCTGTCCGCGGTCGATTCTAGCGCTACTGCCCCGGCGCGGTCGTGCGGACCGGCGGTGGGGCGCGGGCGGGCGGGGGCACGGACGGGGGGGACGCGGGCGGGGGGACGCGGGCCGACGGGGACGTGAGACGAAGCGGGTCGACGGTGGGGCGGCGGCGCGGCCGCCGCCCCACCTGTTCGACAGCTGACGGATGCGGCCCGGCCTGCAGCGGGGGGGTCCGCGTGTGGCCAAGGACGGTCATGAGGGGGGTCAGGTCCCGTCCACGAGCCAGTGGGTATCATCCGTCGCGCCACAGATTCGCCGCCGACCGTTCGCCTCCTTCGTCTGATCTTCAGGGTCTACAATGGCTCAGGGCCGAGCCCGAGGGAGACACCACATGGCCATAGACACGTCACCGGACGCAGGCACTCAGCCGAGCCTGCTGCGCAAGGCCGCGCAGGGCTTCGAGCCGCGCGCCTGGGACGTCGCGCTGGCCCTCTTTTTCTGCGTCACCGGTCTGGCCTACGTGATCGCGGGGCCGAACCTTTCGCCGACGTTCCACCGCTTCAATGCCGTCGGCCTCGTGCTGCTGATGGCGATGACTCTGCCCCTGATGGCCTCGCACAGCTACCCCAGGGTGGCGTTCGCGACGATCGGCATCGCCTCGGTGCTCGGCGCGGTGTTCGACCAGCCGGCCATCAACATCGGCTACTGGTGCGGCGCGATCGCGCTCTTCTATGTGGTCTCGCACAGCGACGTCTGGCGCAGCCTGGTGATCGCCATGCTGGCCTCGCTTGTGCTGATCATCATCTTCGCCATCCTGTACTTTCGCGGCAGCGCCTCGCTTCTGTTCGCGGCCGCCGCGTGGGTGCTGTTCTCCGCGGTGTGGCTGGCCGGCGTGATCCTTCACGCCTATCGCGAGAACATGCGCGAGGCCAGAGACCGCGCCGACGCCGAGCGCGAGCGGGCCGAGCTCTACCTTCACGACCTCGAGATGCGCGCCCAGGAGGCGGTCACGCTGGAGCGCGGCCGCCTTGCCCGCGAGCTGCACGACGTGGTCGGTCATGCCCTGAACGTGGTCGTGCTGCAGGCCGGCGCCGCCCAGCGCGTCTTCGACAAGCGGCCCGAGGTGGTGCGCGAGTCGCTCGGCTCGATCGAGGCGACCGGCCGTCAGGCGCTTGGCGACATCGAGCGCCTTCTCGGCATCTTGCGAGCCGAAGCCGGCGACCGCGAAGAGCTCGGGCCGCAGCCTGGTCTGGCCGACATCGAAGGGCTCGTCGACCAGGTCCGCGAGGCCGGCGTGCCGGTCTCGGTGACCAACGCCTGCGTGGCCGCCGATCTGCCGTCGAGCATCGATCTGTCGGCATATCGCATCATCCAGGAGGCACTCACCAACACCCTCAAACACGCCGGCTCCGGAGCAAGCGCCGCCGTGGCGATGCACTGCACCGGAGAGTGGCTGGAGATCGAATGCGTGGACGACGGGCACGGCCGGCCGGCCGAACGGCCGCTCAGCGAGAAGCTCGCCGGCGGCCGCGGCCTGCTCGGCATGCGCGAGCGCGTGCGGCTGTTCGGCGGCGACCTTCAGGTGGGGCCCCGGCCCGAGGGCGGCTTTCGCGTCTTCGCGCGCCTGCCGCTGGAGACGCGGACGCAGGGCACCTCGACATGACCCATGACCGCTCCATGAACGCACCCGACGACGCGAGCCGACACACCGACAGGAGGTCCGCATGACCGCAGACGACACGATCCGCATCGTACTGGTCGACGACGAGCAGATGGTGCGCTCGGGCCTGCGCATGATCCTCGAAAGCGAGGACGGCTTTGTCGTGGTCGGCGAGGCCGGCGATGGCGCCGCCGCCGTCGAGCTCGTCAAGCGGCTCGACCCCGACGTGGTGCTCATGGATATCCAGATGCCCGGCATGAACGGGCTCGACGCGACGCGCGAGATCGTCGCCTTGGGTCGCGACGCCTCGTCGCGCGTCCTGGTGCTCACGACCTTCGATCTCGACGAGTACGTCTACGAGGCGCTGCGCGCCGGTGCCAGCGGCTTCTTGCTCAAGCGTACGCCGGCCGAGGATCTCGTCGCCGGCGTGCGCGTGGTGGCCGCCGGCGAGGCCCTGCTGTCGCCCTCGGTCACCAAGCGGCTGATCGGCGAGTTCGCTCGCCGGCCGGCCGCCGACCGGCCCTCGCCGACCGCCCTCGACGCGCTCACCGATCGCGAACGCGAAGTGCTCGGACTGATCGCCCATGGACTCTCGAACCACGAGATCGCCGAGAAGCTGTTCCTGAGCGAGGGCACCGTCAAGACACACATCAAGCGCATCTTCTTCAAGCTCGACCTGCGCGATCGCACACAGGCCGTCATTCTTGCCTACGACGTCGGGCTGGTCGCGCCGGCGGGGTCCTGACACGAGGGACAGCGGGGTCCTGACACGAGGACGGCGGGGTCCTGACACGAGCGCCGGCGGGGTCCTGGGCGGGTATCGCTCTCCTCCCGGCGGTGTCGCGCATATCCCCCCGCAGTTGACGCCAGGTTCCCCCCGCGGGGCGACGCTCGTTCGTGAGCGCACGGTTAAGGTGGACAGGCAGATTCAGCAGTCCCTCGTCTGACGGGCGGCCGATCGTCGGTCGGCTCAAGGCAAGGCCCCCGCGATCGGCGCGGAGGATCGGCAAACAGAAAGGGAGGCGAACGAGATGTCGGAGCCCGGCGGCTCACCGCTAGCACGGTTCTTCGGCGTCGTCGCGCGACCTCAGAGCTGGCGAAACCTGCTCTACCTCGCCCTGGCGTTCCCGCTCGGCCTGTTCTACTTCGTCTTTCTCGTGGTCGGCCTGTCGGTCGGCATCAGCCTCGCGATCATCTGGGTCGGTATCTTCATCCTCGGACTGACGGCCGCCTGCTCATGGGCGTTCGCCGCCTTCGAGCGCTCACTCTCCGACGGGCTGCTGGGCACGCAGCTGATGCCCGCGCCGCGACCCTGGAAGCGTGTCGACGGCGTGTGGCCCCGCATAAAGGCGCACCTCGGCTCGGGCTCCACCTGGAAGGACCTCGCCTTCCTGTTCGTCAAGTTCCCGCTCGGCCTGCTGTCGTTCTGCGTCGTCACCACCCTCGGCGCGGCCTCGCTGGCTCTGGCCACGGCGCCGTTCTACTACCGCTACGCCAGCTCGACCGACGCCCAGGGCGTGGTCCATCACGGCCTTCAGCTCGGAAGCTGGTACCTGAACGGGTTCTGGTATGTCTTGCCACTGGTACCCGCCGGCCTGCTGCTCGGCGTGGTCTCCTTCCACGTCTTCAACGGTCTGGCGGCCATGTGGCGCGCCGTCGCGCGCGGGCTGCTGCCCCCCGGCGTCGCACCGCAGCTTGCCGCAGCGCCGGCCGGACCGGGTGCACCGCCGCTTGCGACGACCGTGGCGCAGGGATCGCCGGCCCAGCCAGAAACACCCTCGCCGCAGTGGCCCGGCTACCCGGTCTACCCGCCGAACGTGGCCCAGCCGGCGGTGCCGGCCGGCGCGGGCGCGGCGCAAGCGCCCGGCACCGACCCCGCGGGGCAGCCGGCCTACGGCTGGCCGCCCTACTACTCGCAGGCGCCGCAACCGTATCCGCAGCAGCCGTCGTATCCGCAGCAGCCCTATCCGCAACAGCCGTCGTATCCGCCACAACCCTATCCGCAACAGCCGTACGCTCAGCAGCCGTCGTATCCTCCCCAAACCGGACAGCCCCCCACGCCACAGGCCGGAGACACTCCCGCGCCTCCCGCCGGGGCGCCGTGGCCCGGCACGCAGTGGCCCGGCTCGCCCTGGCCTCAGTGGTCACCGCTGTTCGGTCCGCCACAGGCCGCCCCCGGCGGGCAAGCCGCGGCACCGGTCGCGCCGCCGACCGGACCGCCGCCGGTGACCCCGGCCACACCGGTGACCCCGGCCGCACCGGTCGCCCCAATCGAGCCGGCGACCCCGGCCGAGCCGCCGAAGCCCGGCGCCACCGCGCCGCTCGGGGAGCCCCCCGATCAAGCCGCACCAGAACCCGCCGCCGGCGATCAGGCCGCGTCGCAGGACAACCAGACCGCATCGCAGGAGGAGCAGTCATGAGATCCACACGCCGATCAGGCAGAGGGCTCGCGCTGGCGAGCGCTGTCGTTGCGCTCCTTCTGCTCGCTTTGCTTGCCCCGGCGCTCGCCGGCGCGTCGACGACCGTGACAGTCGACAACCCCGTCGTGCGCTTCCAGGACTACACGCTGCCTCAGGGCCAGACCGTCAAGAGCGTGGTCGTGATCCACGGCAACGCGGTCATCGGGGGCACCGTGACGCGCAGCGTCGTCGTGGTCGGCGGCAACGCCACGATCGAGTCCACGTCTTTCGTGGGCGCCGGCGAGGCCGCGCAAAGCTCGAGCGTCGTCGTGGTCGGCGGCCACCTCACCATCGAGCCGGGCGCCACGATCCACGGCAAGACGGTCCAGGTCACCGGCTTCCCGGTCGGTGGCGTCCTGCGCGCCGCCGCATGGGGCTCCTTGGTGCGACCGATCGGCGTCATCGCCGGCTGGTGGCAGCTGCTGTTCCTGCCGATCGTCGCCCTCGTCGTGTCGGCGCTCTTTCCGCGCGCGGTGCGGCGAGTGGGCGACCGCGTCCGCATCAGGTTCTGGCCGTCGCTCGGCTGGGGCCTGCTCGGGCTGCTGACCGCGGGCGTGCTGCTCGTGATCCTCGCCATTACCATCATCGGGATCATCGTCGTCGTGCCGGCGGGCATGGCCCTTCTGGCCGTACTGCCGTTCGGGCTGGCCTGCGTCGCCGCGCTGATCGGCCGGCTCGTGCTGTCGTCGTCCGAGCGCTACCGCGACAACATCATCGCCGCCGGGGTGACCGGAGCCGTGCTGGTGAGCCTCGCCTCCCTCGTCCCCGTGATCGGCGGACTCGCCGTGATCGCTGCCACGCTGGCCGGCTTCGGCGCGACGCTGTCTCTCGCCAACGAGTGGCGCGAGAACCGGCGCGCGACGCCCGCCCCAATGCCGGCCGGACCGCAGCCGCCGGCCGGCTGGACGCCGCCGCCGTCACCTCAGACGCCGCCGCCGCAGACGCCGCCGCCGCCCGGCTGGGCGGGGCCGCAGGCTCCTCCGCCGCCAGGGTGGGCG
>PMKK01000105.1 GCA_003157715.1 Actinomycetota bacterium | reverse complement strand
GGCGGTCAAGTTCGAGGGTAAGGAAAGCAGTGTCGAGGCGCTGCAGGAGGGCCGCAGCATCGTGGTCGAAGACATCGCCTGGGGAGTGGGTGTCGAGCCCGCGACGCGCGAGCGCCTGCGCTTTCGCTCGGCGCTCTTCGTGCCGATCCGCGCCGACAGTGTGCTCATCGGGTCGCTGCTGCTGTACTCGACGGAGCGCCGCGACNNCGCGATCTGCAACGCCCGGCTCTATCGGACTCTCGAGCTCAGCCAACAGCGCTCCCAGGTGCTGCTGCGCAGCCTTACCCAGCTTCGCCAGCAGAAGCGCAAGGAGTGGGCGAACATCCTGCACGACGACATCGTCCAGACGATGGTGGCGGCCCTCTATGAGGTCCAGGGCCTGCAGGCCGACCTCTCCGAAACGGCCGGTACCGACGCTGAGCGCGTCGCCACCATCTTGCGGCGCGCGATCGACGATACGCGCAAGGTGATCCGCGACCTGCGCCCGCCGGCGCTCGACGGGGTGGGGCTGAGCGGCGCGCTGCAGGCGCTCGTCGAGCGCGCCGACCGGGAGTCGTCATCGACTGTGACCCTGGAGCTCGCCGCCGCCCCTGAGCTCACCCCGGGAGTGGAGACGGCCCTCTATCTCGTGGCTCGCGAGGCGCTGCACAACGCATCCCGCTACTCGAACGCCGGGCATGTCTGGATCAGGCTGGCGTACCGGGCCGGCAGCTCCGGGCCGGGGGCGGTGTCGCTGCAGGTGCACGACGACGGCCGGGGGTTCGTGGCCGACGGGGTCGATCGCGAGGGTCACTTCGGCCTCACCATGATGGGCGAGCAGGCGGCCCTCGCGGGCGGCGAGCTGTCCCTCGACTCGAGCGCCGGCGGCGGGACGCGGATCGAGGTCGTCGTGCCGCTCGCCGGCGACCGGCCGGAGGTGGATGGGGAGAGCCCCGACGAGAATGATCGGCCGGCCGACGAACGTGGTGAGCAGACGGGGGAACGTGGGGAGCAGACAGACGATGTCGGCCGGACGTCGAGCGAAAGTGGGGAACGTCCCGGGGAGAAGGTCGAGCGGCCGTGAGCGACGATCCGATCAGCGTGTTTCTGGTCGACGATCACGAGATCGTCCGCGAAGGCATCAAGCGCATGCTGGTAGCGGCGCCGGGCATCACGGTCGTGGGAGAAGCCTCGAGCGGGGAAGAGGCTCTGCTCAGCGTGCCGGTTGCCGGCCCCGACGTCGTGCTGCTCGATCTGAGCCTTCCCGGCATCCAGGGGCTTGCGGTCCTCGAGGGCCTCGAGAGTCTCGCCTCGCCGCCCCGGGTCGTCGTTCTGACCATCCACGACGAGGCCAAGCTGGTGCTCGGCGCCGCGCGGCTCGGCGCTCACGGCTATGTGCTCAAACAGGCCTCGCGCAGCGAGCTCCTCGAGGCGATCGGCGCCGCAGCGGCGGGCGGCTTCTACTTCAGCCCCGAGATCGTCGACGTGCTGCGCGCGCCCACCGCCGCGGAGCCCGCCTCACGGGCGACCCTGAGCGCCCGGGAGCTCGAGGTGCTGCGTCTTGTGGCAGCCGGCGCCGACAACCGCGAGATCGCCGAACGGCTCTACGTGAGCTCCGAGACCGTCAAGAGTCACCTCGCCAACATCTATCGCAAGCTCGGCGTCGCCGGCCGGGCCCATGCGGTGGCGGCCGCCTTGCGCCAGGGTCAGCTCGACTAGCGATGTCGCCTTCGGACAGGCCTGCGAAGACCGCCCGGCCCGGCCGACCCGCGCCAGCCGCCGGGGCCGGCCGGTCCCGGGGCGGCGCAGCGACGCTGCGGCTGCGCGAGATCGCTCACCCGCCCCGCGTCTGGTCGCCGCTCGACGCCTTCCTCTATAACGTCATGACCACGAACGTCGCCGTGACCTTCGGCATCCTCCTGCTGGCCGGCGCGGCGTTCTACTTTCCGGTGCGCAGCATGACCGTTGCCGTCCTGATCGCCGGCGGCTTCTGCATCTGCGAGGCCGTGGTCTACGCCTTCCTCATCTCCAGCATGCCGCGCAACGGGGGCGACTACATCTTCCAGCGCGGCCTGCTCTCGGGGCGCGTGGGGGCGCTGTTTTCGTTTTCGGGCGTCGTCGTCGGAGGAACTCTCTGGATGGCGATCGCCGGCTGGTTTGCCTCGCGGGTCGCGGTCGGTCCGTTCCTCATCCTGCTCGGCCAGAGTACGCACGCGCAGGGGCTTACGCAGGCGGGCAGGTGGGTGCTGACTCCGGCCGGCCTCATCGTGTTCGGCTTGGTCGCCGTCGCCTGGTCGGCGGCGCTCAACCTGTTCGGCATGCGCGCCTACGCGCGCCTGCAGCGCATCCTCGTGTTCGCCGGCGGCATCGCCGTGATCGTGCTGGTGACCTACTTCGCGCTCACCAGGCTCGACACGTACAACTCGGCCTACAGCGAGATACTGCTGCGAGCCTACTACGACGGCTTTCAGCGCAGTGGCCACGCCGCCGGGCTCGGCGCCGCGATCCAGCTTCTGCCGATCGTCTCGTTCGGCCTGATCTACCCTGGCTGGATCGCCTTTCAGGCGGCCGAGGTCAAGCGCGTCTCAAGCCTGCGCGTCCAGTCGCTCACGATAGTGCTCGCCAAGGTGGTGAGTGTCGGTTTCGCGCTGGTCCTGCTGCCTCTGCCGATCTCGCACATGGGCGAGGAGCTCTTTGGCGCCAGCGCCTTTCTCGCGGTGCACGACCCGGCCGCCTTCTGGGTCCTGGCTCCCCGCCTGTTCAGCACGTCGGCGGCCCCGTGGCTTGCCTGGGTGACGCTGTTCAGCCTGGCGATCGCCGCCAACGCCTGGTTCTGGCTCTGGGTGCCCAACCACACGCTGGCCGCGTCGCGCGTTCTGCTGGCCATGTCCTGGGACCGCCGGCTGCCGCGCTGGCTCAGCCGGCTGGGCGCGCGCCACGGTGCCCCCGTGCCGGCTATCGTCAGCTTCAGCGTGCTCTCGGCGAGTCTTGTGCTGTTTGCTTACCGGCTCGGCATCTGGCGTCTGCTCGTCTCGGCGGCCCTCGTCAATCTGATCACGTTCGGCGTGACCTGCCTGGCCGCCGCGCTGTTTCCTTTCAGTCGCCGCGAGCTCTACCGCGAGTCGACGGCCGCGCCCTACGAGCTCGCCGGCATCCCGCTGATCAGCGTCACCGGCCTGGCCTTCGCGGCGTTCGCGGCCTACGTCTCGTGGCGCTACGTGCGCTTCCAGCCCCTGAAACAGACGAACGGCGCCGGCACCACACTGCTCATGCTGGCCGTCCTCTATGGCGCACCCGCTCTCGCCCTGCTGGCCTACCGCTGGTATCGCGGCGCCCATGAGGGGGCCGACATCGACGTCTACTTCGAGGACGTCGGCCGCCGTGCCGCGGCCGACGTCTGACGGCCGCGTCGCGCCGGTTCGCGGCGCACCGGGTCGGCGGCAGGCACCATTGCGGCGCTCGCAGGGCGGCGGCGGGTCCCGCGGGACCGGGCTTGACTTCCGACTCTATGCGCCGGCGTCCTGCAGCGCCGCGACGACGGCGCGACAGGCGCGCACGTGCTGCTCGGCCAGCGTCAGGTCGAGCGCCTCGGGCCAGGTCGAGAACTTGACGATCACGGCCTCGGCGGCGAGATCGATGTAGAGCGTCTG
>PMKK01000064.1 GCA_003157715.1 Actinomycetota bacterium | reverse complement strand
ACCTTGATGAAGTTGCCGTCGGCGTCGAGCTGCGCGTTGCCGTAGTCGTTGACCTCGAGTCCCCAGGAGATCATCTGCAGGGCGGTGGCCACATTGGCCTTGGTCGTGTGGGTCTTGTCGGCGATCTCACGAAGCCGTTCGGAGCTGTTGCCCGACGTGCCGTGCTGGGCGCCGCTCACCTGGTAGCGCGCGAGGGCGGCGTGGACCTCGGCGGTCAGTCCGACCTGGATGCCGGCACTGGATGCCTCGATGCCGTGGGTAGTGCCGTTGTTCAGCGCGATCCAGTCGGCGGAGATGCCGTGCGCGTTGAGTCCCTGGATGAGAAACAGCGCCTCATCGGGCGTGGAGAGTCCGGTCGAGCCCTTGATCTCCCCGACCTCGGTCTCGAGGCCGGCCCACGCCGGGATATGCGGATTGACGGCGAGGTTCGCCAGCAGGTTCTGGTCGTTGGGCTGATGCGAGGCGTCGATGGCGATCGACGTGAGGCCCGCCTCGAACATCGTNNACCTCGACCATGGCCTGCGCGAGGTCCTTGTCGTTCTTGATGCCGTAGTGGTCGGCGTGGACGGCGACGGGGATGGTGATGCCCATCTCGTTGCAGAGGGCGTCGACGATGCGCGCGATGTTCCAGTAGTTCACCGGGCAGTAGGCCTTCTGCCCGCCTTCTGACTTGGCGATCTCGATGATGACGGCGGCGTTGGCGCGCTGCGCCGCCCGCAACGCGCCCCGGATGGCGAACGAGTTGCGGCCGTTGGCGGCCATGGCGATGGCCTTGCCTTTCGCCCGCATGGCCCGGTCGACGACCTTGCCGCTGACGATCAGCGCCTTGGAGTTCGGAAACAGGGACGTGATAGTGGGAGGACGGCCCACCTGGAGGGCCCTCTCGAAATCCTCTGCGTACGCCATGGACGGTCTCCTTCAGGGGGTTGTGGATCCGTACAATAGATAGTATCGAATCCTCTTGCCCGGTACACGGGACGAGCACGCCTGCTTGCCACCGACCACGAGGCCGGCGAGCGCGCTGCCGCTTACTTGACACTTCCTATCAACAATACTTAATGTAAGGCTCCGGAGTCGACCGACAAGAAGGGGATGAGTGGTGCCCTACGACGCGCACAGCGACGAGAGCCTGGCGTTCGACACGCTGCAGCTCCACGCCGGCTACGACCCCGCCGAGCACAACGGCTCCAAGGCCGTGCCGATGTACCAGACCTCGGCCTTCGAGCTCGGCGACCTCGACCGCTGCGTGCGCCTGTTCAACTACGAAGAGGAGGGGCACTCCTACGTGCGCTTCTCCAATCCGACCACCGAAGTCCTGGAGAAGCGCATGGCCGCGCTCGAGGGCGGCGCTGCCGCGGTCTGCCTGGCCTCGGGCATGAGCGCGATCTCCGGTACGCTGCTCAACCTCGCGCAGGCCGGCGACGAGATCGCCGCGGTCCAGACGCTGTACGGCGGCACCACGAGCCTGCTCGCCGACGTGCTGCCCGACTACGGCATCACCACCAACTGGATCGCCGACGCCGCCGACCTCGGCGCCTACGCCGCGGCCATCACTACCAGGACGAAGGCCCTCTATATCGAGAGCCTCGGCAACCCCTCGGTCAACGTGATCGACATCGAAGCCGTCGCGGCGATCGCCCACGAGCACGGCGTTCCCCTGGTGGTCGACGGCACCTTCGCGACGCCGTACCTGCTGCGTCCGTTCGACTTTGGCGCCGACGTCGTGTGCCACTCGTCGACCAAGTACATCTCAGGTCACGGCACCACGATCGGCGGCATCGTGGTCGAGAAGGGCGGGTTCGACTGGCGCAACGGCCGGTTCCCGCAATTCGCGCGCTTCCTCGACGAGAACGCGGGTTTCATCGAACCGGGCGCGCTGCATCGCACCGCCTTCACGCGCCGGCTGCGCATGCGCTACCTCGCCGAGTTCGGCGGTCACATGAGTCCCACGACCGCCTTTCTCACGCTGAACGGCGTCGAGACGCTCTCGCTGCGCATGCAGCGTCACGCCGAGAACGCGTTCAAGGTGGCGGCCTTTCTGGAGAGCCACCCCGCCGTGCGCGAGGTGGCTTACGCGTCGCTGCCGTCGAGTCCGTACCACGAGTTGGCGGCGAAGTACTTTCCGCGCGGCGCCGGCGCGATCCTCGGCGTGCGCGTGCGCGGCGGCCTCGCCGGCGCCAGGCGCGTGCTCGAGCGGGTGCGGATCTTCGACTACATGGTCAACGTCGGTGATACCAAGTCGCTGATCGTGCACCCGGCGACCTCGATCCACCACGGCCTCGCCCGCGAAGAGCAGGAGCGCGCCGGCGTGTTCGACGACACCCTGCGGATCTCGGTGGGCACCGAAGACGCCGGCGACCTGCTGCGCGATCTCGACCAGGCCCTCGAGGCGGCACCGCGCCCGGAGCGGCCTGCCGCCGGCTCGGCCGCTCGGTAGCAGGAGCAGTCATGGATCGCTGGACCGCTGCCCAGATCGCCGACCAGTCCGGCCGCACCTTCATCGTGACCGGCGCCAACAGCGGCCTCGGCTACGAGACCGCTTGCCAGCTCGCCGCCCACGGCGGCCGGGTCGTGCTGGCCACTCGAAGCGCGGCGAAGGGGGGCGAGGCCGTCGCCAGGCTCAAGGCAGCGCAGCCCGGCGTCGCCGTCGAGTACCGGACACTGGACCTCGCCGACCTGGACTCGGTGCGGGCCTTCGCGGCCGCGATCATTAGTGACGGCATGGGAGTGGACGTGCTCGTCAACAACGCTGGGGTGATGTACCCGCCGCGGCGCCTGACGCGGCAGGGGTTCGAGTCCCAGTTTGCCACCAACCATCTGGGCCACTTCGCCTTGAGCGGACTGCTGTTCGAGACCATCCGTCACGGCCGCGACCCACGGGTGGTGACGGTCAGTTCGGGCGAGCACAAGGGAGGCTCGATCCACTTCGACGATCTCACCGGCGAGCGGTCGTATTCGCCGCGCGGCTTCTATCAGCAGTCCAAGTTCGCCAACGTGCTCTTCGCCCTCGAGCTGGACCGCCGGGTGCGGGCGGCCGGGATCGCCGTCCGCTCGCTGCTGGCTCACCCCGGCTATGCGAGCACGAACCTGCAAAGCAGCGGTCCGACCGGGCCGTTGAAGCAGCTCCTGCGGGTCGGCAACCGTGTCCTGGCGCAGAGCGCCGAGAGGGGGGCGCTCAGCGAGCTCTACGCCGCCGTCGATCCAGCGGCGGAGGGCGGGCGGTTCTACGGTCCGAACGGATTTGGCGAGCTGCGCGGGTATCCGACCGCAGTGCAACCGATCGCGTCGGCGACAGACAAAGAGACGGCGCGGCGCCTCTGGAAGGTCTCAGAGGAACTGACCGGCGTCACCTGGACGTTCTAGGCCTGGCCGGCCGCGTCGCCGAGCGCTCGTTCGTCGCCATCCTCCAGCGCCGGCAGCGGCCTGTCGGCGGCCACCAGGCCGATGCCGGCCACCACCACGACGCCGCCCAGCACGAGCCGCCAGCCCGGCGACTGGCCGGTGACCAGCAGGCTGAGGGCGATGGTCCACAGGACGTAGGTGCTGTTGGCCGGCATGGCGCGCGACGGGCCCAGCAGATCGAGCGAGCGGTAGTAGAGCAGGTACGCGCCGGCTCCGCAGAGGCTGGCGACGACCAGGATGGCGATCGTCGGCGAGGCCACCGTGCGGGCCGTCACGGCGGCGGCGCCGAACAGTGGCAGGACGAGCGCCAGGAACACGAGAGCCGACACTCCCTCGCGGATGTTGAGCGCGGCCAGGGCCGGCATGCGCGACAGGCTGCGGGCCACGAGCACGCCTTCGACGGCCCAGCCCGTCGCCGACGCGACCGCGCAGAGCGCACCCAGCAGATAGTGGGGCGACGCTCCGGCGGGCGGCGCGTAGCTGGCGAGCGTCGCTCCGCTCACGGCCAGAACGACACCCGCCCACCCCCGGCTGCCCAGGCGGTCGCCGAGCACCAGATAGCCGAGCAGCGCCCCCAGGGCGGGGTAGAGCGCCGAGATGGCGACTGCCGACGAGGCTCCGGCAAAGGCGATCGCCAGCAGATAGGTCGACATCGCCAGCGGGCCGCCGATCAGCGCTGCCAGACAGACCACGAGGCCGTCTTGCGTACGCAGCGCCGCGGCCGCTTCGCGCAAGCGTCCGGCGGCGGCATCTGCCGTGCTCACCCACGCGAAGGCGAACGTGTCGTGCAGGGCGGCTGCCGCCAGCGGCGCGGCAAACAGGGCTCCGGCGGCCACCAGCGGGCGGCGTGTCAGGGCCTCACCCAGAATGACGGCCGAAGCGCCCCAGAGCGCGCCGCTCAGCAGGGCCGCGAGCATGCCGGTCCGGGTGCGTCGCGACGCCGCCAGCGGGTCGTCGAGAGCCCGCGGCTCACGGCTTACGCGGCTCACGGGGCTCATGACCTTCACGGCGTGTCCGAGGCGCTCGTCTGAGGACCTGTCTGGTTCAGCAGCTTCCCTTCGCTCGACGGGAGCGTTGGTGCACGGTTCACGACCCGGTGCGCGGTCCACGACCCGGTGCGCGGTCCACGACCCGGTACGACCCGGTGCGCGGCGAGACACCCGACGTCAACTCACCCGATCGGGTGAGTATAACCATTCGGGGCGGAACATAGTCAGGTGACGCAGCCGGGTGACGAAGAAAGGTGACGTAGCGGGACGGCGTAGCGGGACGGCGTAGCGAGGAGGCGTAGCGGCGCGGCTCAGCGGGGCGGCGTAGTCGCTCGCTCGGTCTTTTCGCTGCTCGCCGGAGCGGAGTAAGCTCGCGTGGAGCGCGGCCGCGGTCGCAACGGCTACACGAACAAGGGGTCGAGGTGTCACAGACAGCGCCGTTCGAGTCGAACCGGCAAGGAGAAGCAACTCAGGGGAAAGAAACGGCTCAGGGGAAAGAAACGGCTCAGGGGGATGAAGCGGCTCAGGGGGGCGGTCCCGGTGTGCGCAGCCGCCCCTCGCGACAGCTTCACCCGACCGCCCAGAAGATCATGGCGGCAGCTAAGCGCATTCTGACCGAGCGCGGCTATCAGGCCCTGACGCTGCAGGCCATCTCGGCCGAGGCGAACGTCAACAAGTCCGGGGTCTGGTACTACTTCGGCGGCAAGCAGCAGCTCGTGCTCGCCCTGCTCGATGACGTCGCCATCCGCGAGTCCCATCACTTCGGCGCCGTACCGTCCGCCGGCGCCACGCTGGCAGAGCGTGTCTACTTGATCGTGGGCAGCGCCGAGCAGGTCGAAGAGAGGCTCCGGCGCTACGCGGCGTTCTACGAGCTGCTGCCCGAGGCCTCGCGAGACGCGGAGCTGCACCGACACATTGTGGCTTACTATCAGAGCTGGTACGAGTGGGCCGCGGATGTCCTTTCGCCACCGGCCGCCGACTCGCCACCGGCCGCCGACTCGCTACCGGTCGCCGACTCGCCACCAGCCACCGGCTCGCCGATGAGCACTCGGCGCTCGGCGGCGCTCGGCCAGTTCGCCTCGATCCTGCTCGACGGGATCTTCATGCAGATGGTCGTCGCCTCGCCCGGTTTTGATCTGGAGACGGCGCTGCGGCAGGCGCGCGCGGCGCTCACCCACTTGATCGCAAGCGAGGCGGGCGGCCGGCCCGGACCCTGCTAGGCTCGTCTTGCTCAAAGCGGTCACTTTCGACTTCCGGGACACGCTGGTGGTCAGCGACGGCGGTCCCGCACACGACCGGCGTCGCCGCGCTTCCGAGGTCTGGGCCGCGGGTATCGTACGGAACAGCCAGCAAGGTGCTGGGAGTCTGACAGGAATCGAGGTGGGACAATGAGTTCCCATCTGTTGAAGCATGCGGTGCCCGCGGCGCTCGTGTCCGCGGCAGTGATAGTGCTCACGGTCGGCGTGTCCGTGGCGCAAGCCGCTCTGGTGCGCGGCCGCGGCGCGCCGGCCGGCGCGCTTCCAGCGGGGCACGGCGGGACGAGCGTCGGGCTCGTCATCACGGGCGTCGCGATCGCGGTGGTCATTGCCGCCGGCATCGTCTACGCGATCGTCGCCGACCGGCGGAAGCTGGCCTCCGCGGAGTCTGCCGGCGAGCCGGCGCGCACGGAGTCCGCCGGCGAGCCGGCGCGACTGCCCGGGGACACACGCGAGGCAGAGCAAGAGCGCAAGGCGGCCTAGCTGCAGGTCGCCTCACGCGGCGGTCCCTCGCGGTCCCGCGGTTCCAGGGTGCCGACGACCCGGCGATGACCCGGCGGCATGCGCCTCGCGCAGGCGAAACGACGGGTCGCCGACGAGCTTGTGGGCTCGGTCGGCGGCCTGTCGTTGCGCGTTGCCACCGCTGACGACACTCGGAACAGCCGGGGACAGGTCGCTGCTCGGGGCGGCGTACATCGGTACACCGGCCGGCCGAACGTCAACGGTCAGGTCGCGGGCCGGTCAGCCGAACGTCAACGGCCAGGTCACGGGCTTCTCCCGGCGGCGGGGTGTCGAGCTACCGGGTCAGTCCCACTTCCACCAGGCACCGCTGGCGACGGCCAGGGCGACGACGAGCGCAAGTCCCATGGCGACTCTGCTGTAAAGCAACGATTTCATGATTCCCTCTCTCCCTTGGCAAACCGATGCAGACTGATGGGGTGCCGCGGGCGCGGCTAAGCCCACTTCTTGGCCGCGCCGCTCGCGACGGCGAGCGAGACGAGCACCGCCACCAGCGCGAGCTTTGGATACAAGCCTCTGATCAACTTCATCAGACCCTCCTTTCCGGTGCGCGATCCTCGCGGATCGACCTTGGATCGTCAGGGTCGCCGCGAGGTCCTTCAGGGGCACTCGGCCCCCCTTGCCCGCACTATCAGGCTGCCCCGCCGGGCAGCGCTCGGACGCCGCCTGGCTCGTAGGTGTTGTCCCGCAAGTCGACGCTGATTGCCGGGTCGAGAGAAGCGCCCCCGGAGAACGGTTTCTCATGTCGGTCAGAGTGGAAACGCTGTCGAGAAAGCTCGTGGTGGAAACGCCGTCGAGACGTCTCGCAAGTCAGGCTGAGCCCGGGAGGCGAACATGCCCCTCTACATGGACATTCACAGAATCGATGGCGGAGTATCCGCAGACGATGTAGCCGAGGCGCATCGCAAGGATGTGGCAACGCAGAAGGAACGCGGCGTGAACTATCAGCGTTACTGGGTCGACGAGAAGGCGGGCCGGATCTTCTGCCTGGTGGAGGCGCCGACGGCGGACGACGCCAGCGAAGTACATCGTGAGGCGCACGGCCTCGTCGCCGACGAGATCTACGAGGTCCAGGAAGGATAAGCAGCCGGCACCCGTGGATGGCGGAGGGCGTCTTCGTCGGCCTGTCAGCCACGTGCGCCCCTGGCGCCGCCCGGGGGCGATGGGCGCCCCCGGGCGGCGCCGAATTCCCGGGCGGCGTCGCGCTCATGGCCGGCGTCGAACCCGCGCCGGCGCCGCACCCGCGGACACGCCGAACCCGCGCCGGCGGCGCCCCCCGGCGCCGCCGGCGGGCAGGCCGTTCCGGCCTCGGGAACACGATGCGGCGACGATGGTGCGTCAGGCGCCGGTCGGAGCGCTTCTCAGGAACCAGCGATGAGTCCGCAGGGCCGGTTCGTGAGACGGGATCGCCTCCCAGGGCTCCGCGCGAAGACGCCTGAGAAAGGCTCGAGTGGCCTCTTCGTCGGGGGTCATCGGGCCCACCACGTCGCGGTTGATCGCCAGCGAGACGGTGTCTCCGCACAGACAGACATCGCCCTCGGCGGTCGCGACAAGCACGCACTGGTGACCGGACGTGTGGCCGCCGTTCGGCGATACCGCCAGCCCTGGAAAAATCTCCTGCTCACCATCGACCACGCGCAATCGAGCGCCCAGAGCATCCTTGAACTTCGCGATCCCTCTGTACCAGACCCCGGCAGCCTGCGACTCGGCGTAGGGACCAGCGGCGATGGTCTCGCGGTCTTCGGCCGGCAGGAGGGCGCAGCGGGCCTCGGCTTCGAGCGCGGACTCGAGCTCCAGTCGCTGGACCAGTACGTGCGAGTTCGCGAAGAGGACGTCGTTTTGAATGTGGTCCTGGTGAAGATGCGTGTGGATGATCGCGTCGATGGCCGCGGGCGCCGTGCCGGCCCCGTGCAGCGCGGCGAGGAGGCTGGCGCGGGGATCGCCACCCACCTCGTAGCCCACGTCGACTGAGAGCTCGGCGTCGGGACCCGTGTCGACCAGGATCGAGCGTCGTCCGTCACGTAGCAGCCAGCAGTAGCAGGGAAGATCGAGCTGAACGTCGTCGAGAGCGCCGTAGACATAGGCGCCGAGCGACGAGTGAGGCAGGGTCCCGGCCTCGATGATGTCCACGGTCCAGGTCACGGCACGATGTCGCGGTCGAGCTGGTTCAACGCGGCTCCCGGTGCTCCATAGCGGAGGTACAGTATTCGGCCGCGAGTCCGGGCCGTCAAGAAACGACGCTCGCGGAAAGTCTTGACAGCCGCGTCCTATAAGTTTAAGAAGAGACTGGTTCAGGTTGTGGATACTGAAACAGTCATCTCAGCGTATATGAAGCAGCATTACAGAATATTATTCTGCATGAGATGAGCCGTTAAGAGTGTTCTGCCGGTGCAAAACTAGGGGGACATCGTGGCCGAAGACGTCAGCTCCACAACCGCCGCTCGCGACGAAGAGATCCTGCAGACGTTCGGCTATCGTCAGCAGCTCAGGCGCTCGCTGAAGCCGCTCGCGGTGCTGGGCATCTCCTTTTCGTTCATGTCCATCACTACGAGCGTGTACGTCAACTTCGGCTTCGGCCTGGGCAAGTTCGGCACCGCCAGTATCTGGTTCTGGCCGCTTGTTCTCTTAGGTCAGCTCTTCGTTGCCTTCGTGATCGCCGAGCTGGGGTCCCGCATTCCCCTGGCCGGCTACTCCTACCAATGGGGCTCCCGGCTGATCAACCCCGGCTACGGCTGGTTCATCGCCATCTTCGTCTTCGTCTATCTGCTCACGTGCGTCGCGACCATCAGCTACGTGCTGGTGGCGCCCTTCCTCGGCGTCATCTTCGGCTGGACGCTGAGCAATGTCGATCTGCTTCTCATCGCGATCGCGACGGTGATCGTGCTGACCCTTGTGAACCTGGTCGGCGTCAGGCTCTTTGCCCGCGTCAACAACGTGGCCGTGTTCTGTGAGATCGTCTCGACGCTGGTGATCGCGCTCATCGTCGCCATCGCCGCGCTTGCCAAGCCCGCCTCTCACACCGTCTCGCTGTTCAATACCAACGGCGTTCACGGCTCGGCGGTCTGGGGCGCCGTCGTCGGCGCCATGGTCATGGGCTTCTTCGCCCTCACCGGGTTCGAAGCCGCCGCCGACATGTCGGAGGAGAGTGTCGGCGCCCGGCGCGCCGTGCCCAGAGCCGTCATCTGGTCGCTCGTCGGCACCGGCCTGTTCGGCATGATCGCGCTCATCTGCTTTGCCTCGGCGGTGCCCACCGGACACATGGCCGCCGTGGCCGGCTCGTACACACCCGTCTACGACGTGGTCGCCTACTGGCTCGGCAACGCCGGTGCCCGCGTCGCTCTGGTGTTTCCGCTGGTCGCCGTGCTCGGCACGTGCCTCTCGGTGGTGGCCGTCATGGGCAGGCTCGTCTTCGCCTTGTCGCGTGACAATGTGATCCCGTTCTCGCGGCAGCTGCGCAGCGTCAACGGCACGTCGCAGGTGCCCGCGACCGCCCTCGTGGTCGGGGCAGTGCTGGCGATCCTGATGCTCGTGTACGCCTACTACCAGGTCAGCACGTTCGACGTGCTGGTGGGCGCGACGTCTATCCTGCCGTTCGTCTACTATCTGCTGATCGTCGTGGCCTATGCGGTGAAGCGGCGCGAGCTCGAAGCGTTTCATGTGCCCGGCATGTTCACCCTGGGAAAATGGTCGAAGGTCGTCTTCGGCATCTCTTTCGTGTGGCTGATCGCCGCCCTGCTCATGCTGACGCTACAGCCGATGTTCCATCAGGCGGATATCGCGGTCGCGGGCACGTTCGGAGTCGGGGTGGTGTGGTACGTGGCGGCGCTTCACTGGCGGCTCAAGTCGGGCACGGCGGGTGTGCCGGGAGCAGTCTCGGACGCCGACCCGAAAGTCCTCGAGCCTGAGCCCAGCGAGAGCGGCGTGTGACGAGCGGAGTCCGATCGGCTGGCACCGGCGCCGGGCCCGCGCCTCAGTCGGGGCTGTGCCCGGGGTTCACGATCATCTTGTCGAGGTCGCGCACCGTCGCGTAGGGCACGTAGCCCAGCGCTTGCGCCTTGGCGTAGAAGCGGTCGATGTGAGCGGGCCGCCGGCAGTAGTCGGTGCACAGCACGAGCTTACCGGCGCTCGCGAAGCGCGCGAGCGCCGGTAACGTCTCGGCCGTCCAGGGCGAGATCGCGTCGCCGTCGTACCAGGTGTCCTCCTGGCCGACGCCCGTGACGTCGGCCATGTAGTCGGCGTGCTTGCCCAGGTCGGCGCCGTTCTGCGGGAAGATGGCGAAGTCGGGCTTGCCCTTGACCACCCGCGCGTAGTGGGCCAGAGCGCGCACGAAGTCGACCATGTCCTGCTCGGCGGTCTTGCGCACTGGTTTGCCGCCGCCCCCGGGACTCCAGTATTCGTAGGCGTCGATGATGTCGAGGTACACGCCGTCGTAGCCGTCGGCGATGATCTTGTCGAGGTAGCTGTGCGGCGTGCCGTAGATCAGCTTCTGCCAGCCCGGCTCCCAGTAGCGCACCTTGTAGTTGTCGATCCAGTCGGGGTTTGACGGGCCCAGCCACGATGGCGCGCCCTTGTCGGGCACGCCGTCGTGGTTTGCGTCCCAGGCTTTCTTCCAGTACCAGCGGTAGGTCTCGGCTTCGCCGATGCTCATGTAGGCGAGCACGCGCTTGGCGCCGCCGGGGCTGTGCTGCAGGGTCGCGATCTGCGCGGGCGTGAAGCGCGTCGACTCGTGGCCGTTTTCCGCGTAGTCGGTGATGACCAGGTCGAAGTGGCTGGCGCCCGCCGCGAGCAGGTCCAGGTGCTGAAGCTGGTAGAGAAAGTCGTCTACCTGGGTCCAGGCGGGCTGCACCGAGGGGGTGTCGCTGATCGTGATCGTGCCGGTCTCGCCGGTCAGGCGGGTGCCGCGCACGTCCATGCTCAGGAAGCCGTCGGCGTAGCTCCACTTGCCGACCATGAGCCGCGGGTTGTCGCACTCCACCGACGCCGGCGTGAACGGCAGCTTCACCTTGACCGTCTGACGCCCGTACATCTGCAGCTTCAGCGAGGCCCGGTGCGCGTCCGTCGCGAGCGAGTAGACGTTGTAGGTCGCCCCGTTCAGGTCGACGTAGGACGGCATCGTCTGGTCGCCGAAGGTCACCGTCATCTGGTAGACGGCGGGGTCGAGGCGCCCCATCGGATTGCCGTTCTTGCCGATGAGCAGGTAGGCGTAGCCGAAGGTGTCCTTCCAGTAACCCAGAACGGCGGCGCCGTTCGTGAGGGCCACCGAGGAGACCTGCTTGTCGCCGACCCAGGTCTTGAGCACCATGCCGCCGAGCAGGTCGTAGCTGTAGGCGGCGGGATCGACCCTGGTGAGGTCGATGGTGTAGGTGCCGCCCGACTCGGTGATCGTGCCGAACTTGTGGTAGAGGTACTGCCACGAGCACTGCGCCGAGTTCTTGGGCAGGTAGCGGTTCTGGCTGTCGTTGATGCCCAGCAGGTACTTCACCCATTTGGCCTGGGCGCCCCACAGGTTGGGGAAGTGCGCCTCGACCCAGCCGTACTTGTCGGACGGGTAGTAAGGCGCGTCGAAGTCGTTCCAGTAGCCCTCCCAGGGCGTCGAGCCGACCCAGTCCCAGTTGGTGCCGTAGGCGCGATTCACGAAGATCACGCCGTGGTCGATGAAGTAGCCGTCGCGCACGTTGGTCGAGACGTTGATGCCGCCGTTTACGTACTTGACACCGTACTTGTGCAGCAGCGCGCCGGTCGTGTGCGGGTCGGTCTTGCTGTAGTAGTAGGCGTGCGCCGGCGGCACCTCGGCGACCGGCATGTTGAGCTCCTGTTTAGTGAAGTACTGGCGGATGAGCTGGCGAAAGCACTGCGCCTTGAGGTTCATGTCGGCCCAGCCCCACGTCTTGGCGCGGCCCGGCTTGCTCTCGTCGATGTGAGCGTACTCGGCACGTTGCTCGACGCCGTGGCGGAAGTGCTCGTGCGAGACGCCGTGCATGCCGAACTCCATGAACGCGGCGTTGCGCTTGACGACGCCGATGATGCCGCGCTGATCGGGCGTGATGCGGTTGCGCCAGCGGGTGCCGTCGCTCGTCATGTCGTACTTCGCGACAGGCGTGTTGTACCTGGCCTTGGCGCAGGTATCGTACTTGTCGAGATCCTGCATGACCCACACCGTCGTCAGGCGAGTGCCGGCCGCCTTGCCGATGTCGACCACCGTCTGGTAGTCGGCCAGCGAGGCCTTCTCGTGGAGCAGGACCTGGTAGTCGCGCACGTTCTTGCGGCGATTGTCCCAGTCGCGCCAGCCCATGTCGTCGACCGCCTGCCCGATGGCGTAGGGGATCGAGGTGAACTTCTCGGCTACCGGAGCGTCGTCGTCGACGTAGGGCAGCACGGTGCCGCCGGTGACCGCCAGGTCGTCAAAGTAGAGGCTGTAGTTGCCGGTCCTGGGCGGGCTGACGAAGAAGGTGATGGTGGCGATCTTGTCGAGCGTGAAGACGTCGCGCGCCCCCCAGTTGGGCCCGTCGGTACCCCAGGCCGAGCCCGAAGCGTCGAGCGCCATGTCGTAGGTCTTCCACGACCTGGTGACCGTCAGCGACTGGTAGTAAAGGGCGCCGTTCAGCATGGTCAGGGCCACGGTCACCGACTGGGCCCCGCCCTTGTCGGCCCAATCGCCCTTCATGGTGAGCTTGAGCGTGTCCTGGCCGGTAAGGTTGAGCGGCACGCGCTTGTTGACCTCGACCATGACGTTCTTCCAGAGACCGCCGCGCATGGAGAAGTCGACACGCATGCAGCCGCCGAGCTTGCCGGGCACGTAGCGGACGCGCCTGATCGCCACGTCCGGCCTGCCCTTGACGAACCGGTCGTTGTCGTCGGTGACGCTGAGAAAGCGGCTCGGCCCGGCGAAGCCCTCGATCAGCGGCGACGGCGTGCACGAGGCCGCGGGAGACGATGCGGGAGACGAAGCGGGAGAGGCCGTCCGCGCTGCCGTCCGTGCCGGAGCGTCCGCGCCGGCCGGCGCCGCGGCGCTCCTTTGAGCCCCGCCCGCGGCGACCGCGAACAGCGCGGCTCCTGCCGCCGTCAGAGCGATTGCGAGAACAAGACGCTTGCGGCGCATGCTGCCCCCCATGGCTCGGCCCACGTGATCGAGGCGCGCGACGGCGGTGAACGGTCGAGCGCGCTCACTTTTGGCGATACTAGTGACGAATCGCTCACAAAGCAACAACACGCGGCGTTCGCGTCGTGACGGCCGGAGGGTGCCGGGAAGGCTCAGTCGTCCGTCGCGCTTGACCTGTAGATCGGGGCCAGGGCCGCGTAGAACTGGCGAAACGTCGGATACATACGCTCGTAGACCGCCTGAGCCGCCTCTTGCGGCTCGAACCTGCGCTTCACCTTGATCAGCTCATCCACCGCGTCCATATCCGGGTAGATGCCCAGCCCCACCGCCACGGCCAGGGCCGCGCCCATCGCACCGGCCTCGAGCGGGTTCTCGACGACGTTCAGCTGCCGCGCCGTGACGTCGGCGATGATCTGTGTCCAGAGTGGGCTGACGCTGCCTCCGCCGATCGCCTGCATCGCGTCTATGCTGAAGCCGACCTTCTCCATCGCCTCGATGATCCAGCGAATGTGGAACGCGACCCCCTCCATCACCGAGCGGGTCAGGTGGGCGCGGGTGTGACCCATGGAAAGCCCCAGGAACCCGCCACGGGCGTAGTGGTCGAGCACCGGAGCACGTTCGCCCGAAAGCCAGGGGGTGAAGAAGAGGTGGTCGCTGCCGGCCGGTGCGGTAGCCGCCAGCTCGTCGAAGACCTGGTAGGTCGAGATGCCGCGCTCTTTGGCCAGGCGTGCTTCCTCGCCGCCGAGCAGGTTGCGGTACCACTGCAGGGCGCCGCCGCCGGTCTCCATCTCGCCGGCGATGATCCATTTGTCCGGGTCGATGTGATTGAGCGCCCAGAACGGCTTCTCAGGGTCGTTGCGCAGCGTCGTGCTGGAGACGCCGACCCAGGTGGCCGTACCGATGCACAGGTGGGCTTTGCCTTCCTGGTTTGCTCCTGAGCCGGATTGCGCTACCGCGACATCGCCGGCGCACAGCACGACGGGCGTGCCCGCTCGCAGGCCGGTCTGCTCTGCCGCCCGCGGGGTCACCTCGCCGATCACGTGCGTCGACGGGTACGCCGGTGGCAGCTTCTCCACCGGGATACCGAGTCGGGCGCAGACCTCCTCGTCCCAGGTCTTCGTCTGGGGGTTGAACAAAAAGAAGACGCTCGCCCCGTGCCAATCGATGGCCACTTCGCCGGTCAGCTTGAACAGGATGTACTCCTTGCAGTCCAGCAGCCAGCGGGTGCGCTCCCACAGGTCGGGGCGCTCCTCCTTGAGCCACAGGATCTTGGGCACCACGTCCTTGGCGGTCGGCATGTTGGCGGTGTGCTCATACATGAAGCCCCGCATCTCGTCGGTCAGCACGCGGTCGGCCTGCCGTACGCTGCGCACGTCCAGCCAGCTCAGCATGCGCGTTACCGGACGGCAGTCCTCGTCGACCGGCAGCAGGTTGAACATCTGCGCCGAGACGCCGACTCCGGCCACCTCCGCGGCGTCGATCCCGGACTTCTCGATCACCTCGCGCGTGGTGGCCGCGAAGGCCCGCCACAGCTCGTCGGGGTCCTGCTCGGCCCAATCCGACCGTGGGTAGTAGACCTCGTAGGGCCGGTAGGCCGATTCGACGATGCGGCCCTCGAGGTCGGTCAGCACCGCTTTGTCGCCGCCGGTGCCGGTGTCGTGGGCCAGAATGTACTTCTTCGACATGCGCTTGCCTTTCCACGATCGGATCTTGCACGATCGGCTGAGTGCGCGGCCGGGAGATGCGGCGCGACGGCCGCCATGAAGGCGGGGCCGTCGCGCCGCTCGTGCCGTCTGCGCCGCCTGCCGTCGGGCGGCGCGAGCGTTTGAGCCGGCGTCGGCGCCGGCCTGACGTCGCTTCAGCGCTCCGGGGTCGCTGCTACCTTCTCGGGTTCGATCGCCTCACCCGGCATGGTGAACGAACGTCTGGTGGCGAGCATGTAGACGAAGTAAACGAGCCCGATACCCACCATGATGGCGACGTAGATCCAGGGATCCTTGAACGACGAGGTGCGGAAGATCGACAGCTCGAACACGAGCCAGACGAGCGAGATGATGATCACCGGCCACTCCCAGGCTCCAAGGCTGAAGCCCCCGGGAACATGCGGCAGCTTCTTGCGGGCACCGATGTAGAGCAGGACGGTGACGAAGTAGATGATCGCCGGCATGAGGGTGGCGGCACTGAAGAGCTTGAACAGTACGCTGGTGCTCTGCGCGAAACCGGCCAGCACGACCTCGAGGATCACGCCGACGACGACCGTCGCGATGAGCGGCGTGCGGTACGACTTGCTGACCCGGCGCATGGCTTTCCAGCCGGGGAAACGCTCGTCGCGGCTCATCGCCCAGGCCACGCGGCTGGCGGTGATGTAGATCACGAGGCCGCAGGCGAAGATCGAGAAGAAGACCATGACGAGGAAGATCTTGCCCACCACCGAGCCCAGCACGTGGTCGACGATGTCCGCCACCGGCGTGCCCGAGGCGGTGAGCGCCGGGATGTTCCAGGTGGCCACGGTGATGGCGATCAGAAAGAGGAAGCCGAGGACGCCCGAAAGCAGTACCGACATCCACATGGCACGGGGCACGACCTTCTCGGGCTCGTCTGTCTCCTCGGCCAGGTTGCCGCAGGCCTCGAAGCCCACGATGGTGAAAGCACCGAGCAGGAACGCCAGCACCCAGGGGCTGTCGTGGGTGACGCCGCCCAGGCCGAAGTACGAGTGGGTGGCAGCCGCGGCGCCGCGGTTGAAGAGGTGGCCCCAGTAGAGCTTGCTGCCGATCGCGCCGACGATGAGGATGAGGATCGTGAGACCGCCGATGCCGATCAGCTCGGTGCCTACGGCGACGTTGTTGACGCGCTCGGACCAGATGGTCGAGAACATGATGAGCAGGCACTGCACGAGGATGACGGCGCCGGTCACGACCCACGAGTTGGCCGTCGTGCCGGTGTAGCCGAACAGGGCCGGAGCGACCGTCGAGGCGACCGCGTAGTCGACCGCCACCACGTCGACGACAAGAAAGGCGAACATGAACCAGCCCACCAGCCAGCCGATGAGCGGATTGGCCAGGCGCGACATCCACTGGTAGGTGTAGCCGGCGAGCGGCATACGGCTGGCCAGGGCGCCGAATACGAGAGCCACCATGAGCTGCCCGACGATGACGATCGGCCACGTCCAGATGCCCAGCGGGCCGGACGAGTTCAGGATCGAGCCGTAGGTGGTGAAGATGCCGGTCGTGATCGAGATGAATGAAAAGCCGATGGCAAAGGATGCGAACCGATGGAGCGTGCGGTCGAAATCCTGCTCGTAGCCGAACTTGTTGAGCTCCTTGCCGGGAGCCGGCGTCGTTTCCACAGAATCTCCTCTCTTTTCATGCGCTAATCGACGCATGCGCTGTCGACGGCCTGGCGGCCGCCGGTCGACGAAGGCGGCCTTCTCAGCGTTCGTTCAGAGGCTCTCCTTCAGGTGCCTTTTTCCCCGCTTGCACCCCGGGTGGTTCACTCTCGCCCACGTTCGCGACCATGACCGTCACGCCCGACCGCTCAAGCCGTTCGAGCTCGCGCTCGTCGGCGCGCTCGTCGGTGATGACCGTGGTGAGTGCGGCGAGGTCGCAGACCTTGCCGAGAGCCACCAGTCCGAGCTTCGAAGCGTCGGCCAGGACGTAGCGCTCGGCGGCGTGCTCGAGGATCACCCGGCGCGAGGCGATCTCGTCGGGGTAGTAGTCGGTGAGGCCCATCTCGGGGTGCACCCCTCCGGCGCCCATGAACGCCTTGTCGGCGAAGTAGTCGCGAAAGAAGGCCTCGCTGACCGGCCCGAAACAGGCCAGGTCGCCGGATCGTACCCGGCCGCCCGAGGTGATCACTTCGATGCCGTCACGATCGGCCAGGGCGTTGGCTACGAGAAGCGAGTTCGTGAGGACGATCCCGCGATGGGCGTGCGGCAGCTCGCCGGCCAACTGGGCCACGCTCGTGCCGACATCGAGGATCAGCGTGTCGCCCGGCTCGATGAGACTCGCGGCCAGCCGGGCGATGGCGATCTTGCGTTCGCGATGCAACATGCGCCGTTTCTCGAAGGTCGGCTCGAAGGCGCGGGCGGCCGCTCGTGTCGCGCCGCCGTACACACGGCGCACGAGCCCCTCTTCCTCGAGGGCGACGAGGTCGCGGCGGATGGTCTCGACCGACACGTCGAGCTCGTCGGCAAGCTCGGCGGGCTTGACGAGGGAGCGGCTGCGCACGTGCTCCATGATGACCAGCCGCCGCTCTTCGGGTATCGCCGCGCCCACACCAAGCCCCCGTTGTGGAAGTTTGTGGAATCTTAAGCTCTCTTGTGGGACTGATGCAATATGTTGTGGTTGCGGCCTGCGCGATCGTCGAGCAGGCGGAGATCGTTCCGCGGAGCGACGGCGGCAACAGCTTCGATACATATGGCGAGCAGTTCTACGGTGCGCGCGTCGATCAGACCCTGACGGCGATCGCCCTTGGCTTCGGCGACGACGACGGACCTACGGTCGTGCGGCCGCTCGCGCGTGAAGATGGTGACGACCGGGCATCTGAGACCGTGCGGCCGCGGGACCAGGACCAATGCAAGCGACAGCCTGCGGCCGGCAGGGGCACGAGATGGCGAACAGGTCGAGCGCCCGCTCCATCGACGAGTACATCGCGGAGTTTCCCCCCGAGACTCAGAAGGTGCTGGAGGAGTTGCGAGCGCTCATCAGAGCAGCAGCGCCCGACGCCACGGAGACGATCAGCTACGCGATCCCCACGTTCGACCTGAACGGGCATCTGGTGCACTTCGCCGGGTACGAGAGGCACATCGGGTTCTATCCGACTGGTAGCGGCGTCGCGGCGTTCAAGGAGGAGCTGCAGCCCTACAAGAGCGGGAAGGGCTCGGTGCGGTTTCCCCTCGGCCGGCCGCTGCCCACCGGCCTGATCCGGCGGATCGTCGAATTCAGGGTCGCGGAGAACGCCGGCTGAGGCCGCGGTCCCGGGCCGCCCGGGGCGTGTCTGCCCGTACTCGGGTGGGGATGGGCGACTCTTGACCGCTTGCATGTACTCTGCGATACATTCTGGTGCGAGCCAGAAAAGGGGGGCGGCGATGCAGCGACTTGGTCTCGAGACGGAGCTCGTCGACCGTGATGTCTACGAGCGCACCGTCGGCCGCTTTCGCGAGGCTCGGATAGCGCTGCCGACCTTCGCCCAGCTTGCCGACCCGGGCCGCATTCCTCGCGGCGTGCGCGAGGCGCTCGCCGCGGTCGGCCCCGACGACGCCCACCCCTTGAACCTGTTCCGGGTGCACTGGTTCAACGACGACCGCCGCACCGGCATCGTGCCGGTACCGCGGTATCTGGTCCTGCCCTCTGAGCTCACGGGCGTCGAGAGTCCCATCGTCGTGGCACTCGGCGACCGGTTCCCCATGATCAACGCTCACAAGGTGCTCGCCGCCTACGGCTGCCTTGCTCCCCGCGTCATCACCGGCCGGTTCGATCCCACCCGCCACAGGGCGATCTGGCCTTCGACCGGCAACTACTGCCGGGGCGGTGTCGCCATCTCGCGCCTCATGGGATGCCGCGGGGTCGCCGTGCTTCCGGAGGGCATGAGCCGCGAGCGCTTCGCGTGGCTCGAGGACTGGGTGGTCGATAGATCGGACATCGTCCGCACGCCGGGGACCGAGAGCAGCGTCAAGGAGATCTACGACGAATGCGCCCGGCTGTCGCGCGATCCGGCGAACGTCATCTTCAACCAGTTCTGTGAGTTCGGCAACCACCTCGTCCACTACTACGCGACCGGCGCGGCGCTCGAGCGGGTGTTCCGGGCGATGACCGACGCCGATCCCGCCTTGCGGCTGCGCGCCTTCACGTCGGCCACGGGGTCGGCCGGCACGATCGCCGCCGGCGACTATCTCAAGGAACGCTTCGGCGCGAAGATCGTGGCCGTCGAAGCGCTCGAGTGCCCCACGATGCTGTGCAACGGGTTCGGGGAGCACAACATCCAGGGGATCGGCGACAAGCACATCCCCCTGATCCACGACGTCATGAACACGGATCTCGTGGTCGCGGTGTCGGATCGCGCCACTGATCGGCTGGAGGTGTTGTTCAACAGTGCCGTGGGCCTCGACTACCTGGCCTCCCGAAGGGGCGTCGATGCGGCCCTGCTCGAGGCGTTGTCGTCGCTGGGGCTGTCGAGCATCTGCAACGTGCTCGCGGCGATCAAGACCGCCAAGCACTTCGGCTACGGCCCCGACGACGTCGTCGTGACCGTCGCGACCGACGGAGCGGCGATGTATGGGAGCGAGCGCGACCTCGCCCTCGCCAGGTATTTCCCGCGCGGCTTCGATGAGGTCGCCGCCGCCGAGGTCTTCGGCGAGCACGTCCTCGGAGCGACTACCGACCATGTGCTCGAGCCGACGACGATCGAGCGCGAACGTATCTTCAATCTCGGCTACTTCACGTGGGTCGAGCAGCAGGGCGTATCGGTCGACGACTTCAGCGCCCGCAGATCGCCTGCGTTCTGGACCGGCATGCGAGCGGTCGTGCCTGCCTGGGATGCGATGATCGACGAGTTCAACGCTCGCACCGGCGTCCTCGACCGGCTGTGAGCGCATCGCCCGCAGCCGTCGCCCGGATGGTCTGCGACGGCTGCGGCGGCTGCGGCGCGGTGCCGATAGAATCATCGCCATCGCCCATGCCGACTACTCCGCGCCACCTGGGTTCATAATGCTCACAGAAGGCAGAGGGCGCGGGGCCTGCCTTAGAGGTAGCGAGGAGCTGGTCTTGTGATCGACGCACAGACGATCATCGCCAGGGTCGGGGCGACCATCGCCTCGACGCTCACGATCGACGAGGTGATGAGCGCCATCGCGCGGCAGGTCTGCGAAGCCTTTGGTTGCGCCTCCGCCGACATCCACCGCTACTCCGCGGCCACCGACATGCTTGACTATGTCGCTTCGTGGGGCGTGGCCGCGGACTTCAGCGAAGAAGGGGCGGGGGTTGGTGAGTCGTATCCGCCCGAGAGGCGCCTGAACTACGTGCCCGTTGTGCGAGAGCGGCGGATCGTCGAGGTCCACCGCGACGATCCGGCACTCCCGGCCGACGAGGCCGCCGAGATGGATCGCTGGGGCGAGAAGTCCAACCTCGACGCGCCCCTCGAGTTCGGCGGACAGGTGATCGGCGTCCTGGGTATCGTCGAGTCGCGCTTCTGCCGCAGATACACCGACGCCGAGAAGCAGCTCTTCTCGCAGCTCGCCGTGCTGGCCGCCATCGCCATCCACAACGCCGACGTGTTCGGCGTCCTCGAGCGGCTCGCGATCACCGACGACCTTACCGGGCTCTACAACCATCGCCACTTCTACGATCGCCTCGCTTCGGAGGTGGCCCGCGCCCAGCGCTACAGGCTGCCGCTCTCGCTGCTGATCATCGACATCGACGACTTCAAGCGTTACAACGACGCGTTCGGGCATCGCGCCGGAGACGGCCTGCTTCGCGACGTCGCCGGGTTGCTCGAGGCGGAGACGCGGCACGACGTCGACCTCGTGGCGCGCTACGGCGGCGAGGAGTTCGCGATCATCCTGCCCAGTACCGGAGCGGATGCCGCCGCGGTGGTCGGCGAGCGGCTTCGCGATTCCCTGGCCGCCGGCGAGCGGCCGCCCGACGAACGCTTGCCATCCGGCGCCGCTGAGGTGAGGCCCGACGCGGACGGCAGTCCGGGCGCCGCCCTCGACGTGGCGGAGCGCATTCGCAGCTCGGTCGCCGGCGGGGTCTTCGGACCCCCCAACGCGTCGGCGGCCATCACGGTGAGTGTCGGCGTGGCGAGCTTCGCCATCCACGCCACGTCGGTCGACGGTCTGGTCGAGGCGGCCGATCGCGCGCTCTATCGCGCTAAGGACCGCGGCAAGAATCGTGTCGAGATGGCGGTCGAGCCGGCGCCGGCGTAGAGGTTCGTCACGCCGGCCTGGTTCTGCTCGTTACGCCGGTCTTGCGTTGTCCGCCTGAGCCTGGCCGAGCGGCGCCTTGGCGTGCGACGGTCGCAGTGACGCGGGCCTCACGAACGTGCTGCCGTGAGGGTTCGCCACTACCGCCTTGCGCAGCGCGCTGCCGCGCAGGAGCGCGCGCCAGCGCAGAAACCACACCGTCCAGCCGTTGTCCCAGGTGCCGCCCCGCGGGCTGCCGGTGATCGTCACGGGGTCGCCGGGAACGGACATCTGGTAGTAGGTCTGGGCGTTTGCGGGGGAGAGGTTCACGCACCCGTGGCTCACGTTGGCAAACCCCTGCTGGCCAACGGACCAGTAGGCGTCGTGCAGGTAGTCGCCGCTCCAGGTGAACCGGACCGACCACGGGACCTCGATGTTGTAGCCGGGGCCTATCATGTCGGCGGGGTTCTCCTTGTCGATCGTGAGGTAGGTCCCGTTGGGCGTGTCGTCTCCCGGCCGGCCGGAGCTCATCGGCCAGTCGGCGAACAGCCGCCTGTTGAGGTAGATGCGCACGTGGTGGGTCTGCGTATCCGCCACGGTGATCAGCGAGCGCCCTATCACGAAGCTCTGTCTCAGGGTGTGTGAGCCGTAGACGCCGGGCGCCACCTCGACGCCGTTCAGGCGTGCGACGAAGCGCACGCTGATATGCGCCGGCCAGTAGCTGCGCGGCCGAAAGTAGAGGGTCGTGTCGCCGTCCCAGTACCAGGCTCCCACGACCCGCCGCGAGGTCCAGAGCGCCAGCGAGCGCTCTACCGCGCGTCGGTCGATGATCGGCTGATCGAACCTGAGGATGATGGGCATGCCGACGCCGTAGGTCTGGTTGCGACCCTCGAAGATCAGTGTCGAGAACGTCTTTCGCGGCGTGAGCGTGCGAAACGTGCTCGTCTTGGTGACGGTGCGGCCCATCGTGTCGATGGCGGTGGCGCGCACCGTGTACCGCGTAGTCACGTCGAGCGTCCAGCGGCTGTGCCAGGCGGTCGCGGTGGCATTGAGGATCCCGGCGACCCGGTCACCGGCCGTGCGTACGGTGACGCTCACGAGCTTGCCGCCGGTCACCCTGACCCCGATGCCGCGCGCCGGCTTGACGCCGCGGGCGCCCGCGCCCGGTGTGATCGCGATCCGGGCGAGAGGCGCGACCGGGCTGGGGCTTGCCGACGCGCCGTGGCTTGGTCCGCCGCCGCACGCACCGGCGCCGATCACGCACAGCACGAGCGCGAGCGCGGCTGCGCAACGGCGCCGGCCGGCTCGGTCGCAACCCAGGACAGGAGTGTCGCGGCGCTCTTTGCCCATCTGAGCCGCCCTCAGGTCACCCTCAGGCCACTTCTCAGGCCGCCCCGTCACCCACCGGTGCGGGTACCGCGCTCAGCGCCTGCGCCGACTTGTAGCGGTGTTCGATGAGCCAGCGCCGGACGCGCGCCTCGATCAGGTCGCGGACCTCGCGGAACTTCTCCAGGCGCTCGTCTTCGCTGCCCTGGGCTCTGAGCGGGTCGTCCATGGGCCAGTACTCGCGCGCGCCCTTGCCCGGGAAGACGGGACATGCCTTCTCGGCCCGGTCGCAGACGGTGATCAGATGGTCGAACTGGGTCTTGCCCATGTACTCCTGGAGTCCCTTTGACCGCTGGCCGGAGATGTCGATGCCGAGCTCGCCCATCACCGCGATCGCCAGCGGGTGGACCGGTTCCGGCTGAGTGCCGGCGCTGTCGGCCTCGAAGGCATCGCCTGCCAGGGTGCGCAGGAAGGCTTCGGCCATTTGGCTGCGCGCGCTGTTGGCGCTGCAGACGAAGAGGACCCTCTGAGCCACGTCGACCTCCCGTTGTGGAAAAGGCGGAGGCGCCCCCCGCTGACACGATTTATGCCCAGCGCTTCCCGGCGGCAACCACGCTCGGTGTTTGCGCCTCGATACCGGGCAAGCGCCGACTCCCCTCAAGGTGGCCCGTGCGCCGGTCGATACTACGAAGGTGAAGTCTGAGGTCGACACCCGCGCCGTGCCGTCGTGCTGAACCACGCCGCCACGAGGTTCGCTCGTCTGCCGCGGTTCGTGATCGTCGCCGCGGGGTTCGCGCTCATCACATCGATCGCCGTTCTCGACTATCTCACCGGACCGCGCGTCCTACTGAGCATCTTCTACCTGCTGCCGGTCATGCTCGTCGCCTGGGCGAGCGGCTCGAGCGCCTGCGGCCTGACCGTCGCGCTGGGCACCTTTCTGGTCGGGCCTATCGAGGCGATGATCACCGACTTTCGCTACGTGTCCCTGCCGGTGGCGATCTGGAACGGCGCCGTGCGCCTGTCGGTGTTCTGTGTGGTGCTCCTTCTGATGGCGAGGGTGCGGACGCTCATGAGCAAGCTCGAGGAACAGGCGCTGGCGGATGAGCTCACCGGGCTGGCGAACCTGCGTGCCCTGCGCGAGACCGCGGCCACGGAGATCGAGCGCAGCCGGCGCTTCGATCACCCACTGACGCTGGCCTACCTCGACATCGACGACTTCAAGTCCGTCAACGACCGGGTCGGCCACGAGGCGGGCGATCGTGTCCTGATCTCGCTGGCAAGCGTCGCCCGAGCGACCATGCGATCGATCGACACGGTCGTGCGCGTGGGCGGCGACGAGTTCGTCATCCTCATGCCCGAGACGGGCGACGAGGCCGCCCTGCCGCTTGCCGATCGTCTGCGCGCGGCGATCTCGCGGTCGGTCAAGGTCGAGGGTGTCCCGGTCACCTGCAGCATCGGCCTGGCGTCCTTCCGGCGCCCTCCGGCTTCGGTCGACGAGATGCTCGCCGCCGCCGATGAGCTCATGTACGAGGCCAAAGCCGGCGGCGGAGACGTCGTGAACGCGGTCGAGGTCACCTCTCGCGCCCGCGCCGAGCGATCCGGTCAGGTGATCGCCTTCGCCCCCGGGCTCCGCGCGTAGCCGGCGGCTGGCTCCGGGAGGGCTTCACGGAAGTGGCGGTTCTGCCTTTCTTTAAGCCGCGACGATCCGGCTGCCGGTCTCACTTGACGATCGTGAAGGCGCCGCGCGCGATGACCGAGTAGCCGTCGTCGCGCAGCAGATAGACGCTGTACCTGCCGGGCTTCACCGGCCAGGGCTGCGGGCCGTAGCCGAAGTACGGCTGCGTGCGGTCGAGCGTGCAGCTGTCCGGCGATCGAGGCGAAGGTGTAGCCCCACAGCCGGTAGTAGGCGATGTTCGGGTCGGCTCCGCGGTCGTAGACGGCGACCCAGTCCCAGCGTTCGCCGGGCGTGTCACGCCACTTCACGACGATGGGCTGGCCCACGTGATAGATGCGCTTGGCGGTGAAGACCCGCGGGCGGGCTCGCCCTGGCCTTCACCCAGAAGAACGTGTGCGAGAGCACGCTGCCGTTCGCGGCGAGCAGGGACGCTCTGTAGTGACCCGGGCGCGAAGCGGCTCGTGGCGAAGCTCAGCGTGCCGTCGGTCGGGGCGCCGGCGCCCGTCGGCTGCAGGGCGACGGGCGCCGATCCCGGACCCGCGGATGACCTGGTGATGGCGACCTTCTCGCCGGCAGCGCCCGGGGCGTGGAAGACGACCCCGAGAGACTGGCCGGCGCTGACCAGCCGCTGCTTGACCGCGACGAACACCGGCGGGGTCGCCGGCGTGACCGTGAAGCTCGACACGACGGCGCGATGGTCTGACGGCCAGGGCGACACCGCGACGCTCACCTCGGGACCGCCCTTCTCACCGACGATGCGGCTCGCCGTGGTGATCGAATCGCCGGCCGCATAGACGTAGTCGATGCGGTCCTTCACGTCGAGCGGGCCGAAGTTCTCGCCCGAGACGCCGACGCGCGGTTTCTTGGCCCACCAGGTGAGTCCGGGGTCGGCGACCGGATCGGGGTAGACGTCGCGAAACGAGTCGCGAAAGCCGGCGTCGACGACCGCCTTGCTCACCGGCCACTCGAGGGCGTATTTCGGCCACGGCTTGCCGGCGCCGTAGGCCCGGGTGCCGACGGCGGCCTCGGTCCAGTCGAGAAACGAGGGCGAGTTGAAGTCGCCGGTCAGAAAGACCGGGATCTCGTGCGTCAGCAGCGAGGGCAGCGCCGCGAGCTGCTTTTGGAGGGCGGCAAGGCGGACCTTCTTTTCGAGGGCGATGACCTGCGCGGTGGTCTTGCCGTCGCGCACCCAGTAGGGTCCATAGGGGTCGGACGGCAGGTGCACGTTCATCATCGCCACGACCTCGCCCGGCCGCGGCTCGACGTACAGATAGACGCCGTTGCCGCCGGGCGGATCGATCAGCGGGTACTTCGACAGGACCTGGCAGCGAGTGCTGTAGTAGTGCCAGCCCAGCAGGCGGGCCAGCCTCGCGATGTGGCCTTGAGCCTCCTCGATGCCGACCACGTCCGCGCCGCTTGCCTTGATGGCCGCGGCCACCTTGGCGAAGCTCACGAGCGTGCCGCCGTCCTCGATATTGAAGACCATGACGTTGAGCGAGACCGACGAGCCGGCGAGCGCGGATGGCGTGCCGGGAGTGGAGGCGGCGACGGGTCGCGTGCCGGCTGCGGCCGGCGCTGTGCCGAGAGCGTTCGGCGTGGCGGCCGCGGCGGCGTCTGCCCGGCCGGCCGGCAGGAACGCGGCGGCCGCCAGCAGGGCCATGGCGATGAGCGCGCCGGCGATCCGCGCTCGTTCGGACCGCGCTGCGCCGGCGCCGGCTCGGCCGCGTCGCGAGGGCCGTTGCGACGCGGGAACCGCCCGCTCGCGGCGCGAGACACATTGGGTCGGTGCTGCCTGTGCCATGACTCCCCCCTGGGCGCGTCTGACCGGACGGCTGCTGCCCGTCAACCATACCTCTCGAGCGTCTCAGGCTCCACGTATGGTGCTTGCGCTCGGGCGCGACCGGCGGCCGGCGGACCCATCTGACGGTCCGCGGCGTGTCTCGCCGTCAGGTGGTCGCGCCCTGGCCCGCCGCTTCCTTTGCAGCGATCAGCTCGTCGATCGTCGTGATGCGCGCCGCGTAGGTGTCGCGCAGGTAGTCGAGCGCCTCGGTTTCGTCGACGCCCTCGAACGTGCAGACGGCATCACGAGGGACGGTGATGCGGTAGTGACGGATCAGCGCGCCGTAGGCGGAGTGGCGCACGCAGATGTGGGTGTGC
>PMKK01000316.1 GCA_003157715.1 Actinomycetota bacterium | reverse complement strand
CCCGTTCGGGCTGCTCACCATGATCGTCTCGCTCGAGGCGATCTTCCTGTCGACCTTCGTGATGATCAGCCAGAACCGGGCTGACGCCCGCCGTCAGGTGCTGGCCGACGCCCAGTGGCAGACCGTGCAGACCGAGGAGCACCAGAACGAGCAGATCATCACGCTCTCCAACCAGATCCTCGAGCTCACGACCGCGATCCACAAGATGACCAACGAGCTGTCGGCGCTCAAGAGCGGCCCGCCGGCGCCGTGACGGGGTCCGATCGACTCTGACCTTTCGTGTGCCGAGGTGTGAGGCGCGGCGCCACCGCCCGGGCCGCGGCGCAACCGCCAAAAGACGACGGGCCCGGCTCGTAAGAGCCGGGCCCGTCGTCGTGAGAGACGGTCCGTGAAGGTCGGCCGGTCAGGCGGCGCGGCGCTTGGTCGCCGGACCCTCGACGGAGCGGGGCTCCAGGCGAGCCACGCCGGCGCTGCGGTGCTCGCTACTTGCCACGTAGGCACTGCGACGCTCGGCAGGCGCTACGCCGGCGCTACGGCGCTCGATGCGCGCCACATCGGCCCTGCGGCGTGAGCCGCCGGACGGCGCTGGGACCGCGGTCGCCAGCGCTATCGCGGCGATGAGCGATCCGCAGAACGCGGCGATGCCCAAGACGGTCGTCCCGCCGGAGACCGTCCACGCCATGCTCGCGGTGGCTGTGCGGGACTTAGCGATCGTGAGGGCGATGCTGCGCGAGCTCGCGCCGGGGCTGCGGCTTCCCCTGCCGGCGGCGACGGCGCGTGTCGAGGGCCCCGAAACGGTGTCGGGCCCCGAAATGGCGTTGGGCTGCGATACCGTCACGGGCGCCATTCGGGCGCCGGCGCGATCGATGGACCGGACGGCGGCCAGCTTGCCGCCGGCGACGGCGTTCATGCGGCCGTGGGCGCCGGGCCGCAGGCTCGCGGCCGGCACGGCCGCCGCGAGACACATGGTCGCCACCAGCATGCCGAGCGCGACGAGCAGGCCCAGTGAGCCGGCGCGCCGGGCCGCGACCGGCTGCTCCTTGCGGACCAAGGCCGCCGGACCGGCGGTCCCTGTGGGAAATGCGAGGCTCATGGTGACTCCCTTGTGTCGGTGAGGTGAGATGCTCGGCCCAGGGCCGCAGACGACTCGACGACGAGCGACGCGGTGACTTCAGGCCGCGTCGGCGTGCCGCGCGATCGAGATGAGCGGGGCGATATCGCAGGCCTGAAAGCCCTCGCAGGCCAGCGGGCCCCTGAGGAACTGACCGGCCGTCGGGTGACCGGGATTGACGCAGCGCATCAGCCGTCGCGGCCCTTGCGGCAGGCCGGCGCCAAAGCGACAGTCGGCGCAGGTCTTCGCGTCCAGGACTGAGGCGTGCAGTTCGATGTCGGTGGTGATCGTCATCGTAGGCTCCTCTCCGTTCTTGCTTGGTCACTACTTGCCTGGTCGGCGGTTCGTGCCGTCGCAACCGAGGCTAGTCCGGCAACGGTGACGGGTCGTCACCCCCTCCGGGTGATTGGCCGTGGGGCATGGAACCGTCCGGTCGGCCGGTCTCACCCTGGGGTAAGACGGGGTTGACGGCGCTACGCTGGCACCGATGAGTCCACCTCGTGCTGCCGTACGCAGGCCACCTCGCGCCTCCGTGCGCAAGCTGCTTCTCGCTGCCGCGCGCAGGCCGCCCAACGCCCAACGGAGCGGCGAATCGTGCGAAACTCAAAGAAGAACCTGGAAGAACGCCATTGTGAGCCTCGAAAGACCCTAGTACGCTAGACGTCGATGCGATGGCGTCGCGGGGAGCCATGAAGCAAGTGCATGGCGATCGGATGAAGGCAGCAGGGGCGGATGCCGACTCGGTGCCGACCGCGAAAGGTCCATCGTCGGCGCCGCAGCGGCGTGCCGCCGCCACGACAGTGTGGCGCGAAGCCTCCGCTTCACTGCTGCCCTCAAAGCTCGGGCCGCCGAAGGCCCACCTCGAACTCGTGTCGCGCCGTGTGCTGGTCGATGCGCTGGGCCGGTCCGCTGCGCCACTCGTCCTGCTGTCGGCTGCCGCCGGCTCGGGCAAGACGACCGCGCTGCTCGAATGGGTCGCCGTGGAGCGCCGGCCCGTCGCCTGGCTGCGCCTCGACGCTGCCGACAACGATCCGGTCCTGCTGCTCGTCGCTCTGACGACCGCGCTGCAGAGTGTGCTGCCGCTCGATCCGGAGTTCGGCGAGCTGCTTCGCCTCGCCGTGCCGCCGGTGTGGGAGCGCATCGTGCCCGCCATGGGCATCGCCGTGGCGGCTGCCCCGCAGTTTCTCTTCGTGCTCGACGATGCCCAGCAGGTGACCAATCCCGACTGCTGGCGGATCGTCGCCACGCTGCTCGAGTGCCTGCCTGACGGCGGCCAGGTCGCCGTCGCGACGCGCGTCGATCCCCCGTTACCGCTGGCGCGCCTGAAAGCGGCGGGCGCCTTGGCCTCGTATGGCGGTACGGACCTGGCGTTCGATCGCACCGAGGCCGGGCAGCTCATGGAGCTGCAGGGCGTCTCACTTGCCATGGACGATCTCGACGTCCTGCTGCGTGCGACCGAGGGCTGGGCGACGGGACTGTCCCTGGCTGCGCTGGCCGCGCGCGGCCGGCCGGCCGGCGAGTGGCCGGTGGCGGTGAGCGGCGACCTGCGCGAGATCGACGGCTATCTCCTCGGCGAAGTGTTCTCGGGCCAGGACCACGAGACGCAGGAGTTCCTTTTGCAGACCTCGGTGCTGGAACGACTCTCGGCGCCTCTCTGTCACGCCGTCACCGGACGTTACGACGCCCAGGCC
>PMKK01000162.1:11041-11440 GCA_003157715.1 Actinomycetota bacterium | reverse complement strand
GCGGCTCGGGTCAAGACGTCGTCGGCGCGCTTCTCGATCATGCCGCCGGAGCGAAACTCGACCTCGTCGGCCAGGTGGCGGCAGGACTCGAAGACGTACTTGGCGTTCTTGATCGAGACATAGCGGTCCTGCAGCAGCGGCGTGTGCAGAGCCTCGGTGAGCATACCGAGCAGCATGATTTCCTGGCCGGTGAAGATGCCGGTGAAGTTGAACATGCCGTCGATGATGTGGCCCTGGAAGATGTCGCCCGGCATGTACTTGGTGGGCGGCATGTACTTGAGCGGGTACTCCGGGAAGAGCTGGCGAATGAGCTGCGCGTCGGCGACCTGGTAGACGACCTGGTCGGGCGTCGCCGGGTTGATCTCGAAGGCGTGCCCGAGGCCGATCTGCCAGGGCTCG
>PMKK01000162.1:0-10990 GCA_003157715.1 Actinomycetota bacterium | reverse complement strand
TCGAGGGCGCCCATCGTGGCGATCTCGGGCATGCAGAGGCCGCTCGCGTAGTTACACAGCCGGATGTAGCGGCCGAGCTCGGCGCCGACCTCGTCGAGGGCGGCCCGCATGAGCCTGAAGTTCTCCTGCGTGGCGTAGGTGCCGCCGAACCCCTCGGTGGTCTCGCCGAACGGTACGTAGTCGAGCAGGCTCTGGGCCGTGGTGCGGATCACGGCGATCACGTCGGCGCCGGCGCGGGCGGCCGCCTGGGCCTGCGCCGCGTCCTCGTAGATGTTGCCGGTGGCGACGATCACGTAAACGTACGGCTTGAGCGCCTCGCCGCAGGTGGCCACGAGCTCTTCGCGCCTCCGGCGGACGGCGTCGATGCGGGCGACGCCTTCGGTGGCGAGCTCGGCACCGCGCAGCTCGACGGCCGCTCGCCGCTCGGCGGGCACCGCCTCGAGCCGCAGGTCGCCGGCGGCTATGCCCTCGGCCACCTGCTGGGCGTCCTTGCCGGTGCGCACCATCAGGTCGACGAAGGGTCGCACGATGCCGTCGGGCAGCAGCTCGNNGTCGATGTCGTTCACGCCCGTGACTCCCAGCAGGCGCAGCGTGGCGCGCTCGGTCGAGTCTGTCGTGTGCTCGCTGATGTGGCGCTGGATATCGTCGGCGATGGCGTCGGCCGCCTCTCGCGCGCGAGTAACGAGCGTGTCGTTCAGCTTGATCGCGTCGTGCACTGTCACACCGTCCTTGGCAGAGGGGGAGACGACGTCGTCGGGCGGCCGGCGGTGTCGCCGGCCGGCACGGCAGAGAGGCCGTGGACGACGTCGAACACGGGAGCGCGGTCGCCGACTGCGTCGGCGACCGCGCTGAAGAAAAGTTGGGCGTTGTAGGAGGCAGGCTGGCGGTACGGGTTGGTGGTCACGGCCAGCACCCGCAGCGGCGTGAGTACGCGCAGCTCGATGCCGCGGCGGGTGCAGCGGGCCACGGTCGCTGGAGAGAGGATGAGAACGGTGGCGTCGCGCACGACGACCGTGACGTCGCGCCGCGGCGGCAGGGTGCGCGAGAAGTCCTCGACAAACTCCTGCGTGAGCGCGCCGCCGACAAAGAGCACCTTCGCCGCGAGTCGTTCGACCTCGCGGGCCACTCGTACGCCCTCGCCGATGACGGTGGCGAGGTCGAGCGTCGTGCGGCGGCCCTGCTCGTCGACGGCGATCGCCCGGGCGCGGGTGAGCGTCTCAGGGGTGACCAGCGCGCGGGTCTCGGGGTCGATCTCGGGAAGGGTGAGCATCTCGAGTGTGGCGACCGTGGTCGCGACGGTCTCTTCCAGGGTCTCGGCGACCAGCCCGCCGGTGGCCACGATCACCGCGTCGCTGACCCGTGGCGAGGCGCTGCCGAGGCGGTTGATGGCGCCGTCGACCAGCACGAGCTGGGCGCCCTGAGCGTGCAGCCGCTCGGCCGTCGCGGCGACTTCGCCGAGGGTGGTCGGGCCGCTGATCTCGACGGCCCGGTCGCCGACGGCGCGGCCGAGGACCACGCTGCCCAGCGAGGTGTGGAAGGGCAGCCGTTCAAGCTGCTCCATGGTGTAGTGAGAACGGTCGAGCGAGCCCACGGTGGTGGCGATGAGCGTGCCGCGGGGCGGCACGATGCGCGGCTTGTCGAGCCCCGTGAGGTGATCGGTGCGTTCGCCGTCGAGGCCCAGCGAGGTGAGCCCGAACCGCAGCGCCACGTTGTCCATGAGGGCGTTCACCACGGTCGTCTTGCCGGCGTTCTTGACGAGCCCGATGACGGCGACCGTCCGCGCGCCGCTCTGGCCGACGACGTCGAACAGAGTGGCCGGCCGCGCGCCGGCCGTGATGGCCGCGGTCCGGGTGTCGGTGGGTATGGTCATCTGCCCGTCCCAGCATCGTCGGTCTGGACGGCGGTGGCCGCGCCGTCGTCGGTATGAACGGCGCCGTCGTCGGTCTGCATGGCGCCGCCGGCGGTAGCGGCTGATGCGGCGCCGGTCGCCGCCGCATCGGTTGCGGGACGCTCGCCAGCGCCCTGCCGGCGGATCTCCTTGAGGTAGCCGAACACGGTGAAACGGGAGAGATCGAGGGCCTCGGCGACCTGCTCGGCGGAGCGCTTGACGAGGAACGCGCCGCGTTCCTCGAGCCGTGCCACGACCTCCATCTTCTCATCGCGGGTCATGGTCGCCGGCGTCTTTCGCATGTCGTTCAGAATGGTCGTGATCATGCCGGCCAGGACGTCGCGGATATCGCGCCCGAACAGCTCTTCGGTCTCGGGTGCGGCGTCGCCCCCGAGCCGCCCGACGGCCGTGAAGGCGGCCAGCGTGCGCTGGGCGTGAACGATCTCGGAAATGTCGAGGTTGATGCCCAGGACGCCGATCGGCCGGCCCTCGTCGTCGCGCAGCGTGACGGCCAGCGACTTGAGGATCTTGCCCTCGGTAGAGGACACGTAGAGGCGCACGTCGGGGGTGTCGTCGGCGTTGCGCAGGGAGCGCAGCATCTGGTCGCTGGGCGCGTCGCCGAGACGGCGGTCGGTGACGTGTCCGTTCTCGATGGCGATGATCGAGTGGGGCATGTCGGCGAGATCGTGGAGCACGACCTCGCAGTCGGAGCCGAACATCTCGGCCAGCCCCTGCACGACGGCGACGTACGAACGCAGATACGGAGTGCCGGCGCTGCTTGCCACCACGCGTATCCTCCCACCGTCGCGCGAGCGAAGGGACCGCATGACACGGCCGCCGAGCTCGTGAAGATCCTCACGTCAACCGTAATGAATCTAACGGCACCTATCGAAAAAAGTCAACCTGGTACCGCAATCGGTTGAGAGGCCGAGGCGACGAACGTTCGCACGATGCCGATTCGGCAACGCAGGGGCACTATGGGTGACGGTTCCGGCAAGAGCGGCGCGTAGGGCGAGGCGTGACGGGCCTGCGCGGCCTGACTATGCCTACATGTTCTGCGGCCGAGTGCCGAGCGTCACCTTCACGTCTGAGCTCTTGCCGTGGCGGTTGATCGTCACCGTGACGACGTCGCCCGGCTTGTAGGTGGCGATCGCCGTGACAAGGTCTTCGGCCGAGGTCACCGTTTTGCCATTCAGAGCGGTGATGACGTCGCCGCCGACCGTGAATCGCTCGTCCTGGACGGTGACCGTCGAGCTGCCTCCGTGAAGGCCGGCTTTGGCTGCCGGGCTGCCCGCCTTGACCGCCGCGACCAGCGCGCCCTGGCTGACCGAGTACTTGAAGGCCTTGGCCAGGTCAGGGGTCAGGCTCTCCAGCGTGACGCCCATCCAGGGGTAGGTCACGTGGCCGGTGTTGACGATCTGGTTGAGGGAGTTCCTGGCGGTGTTGATCGCCACGGCGAAGCCCAGACCCTGGTTGCCGCCGGTGGTGGACTCGATGCTTTCGTTGATGCCGATGACGTTGCCGGCGGCGTCGATCAGGGGGCCGCCGGAGTTGCCGGGGTTGATCGCGGCGTCGGTCTGGATGGCGTTCAGGATGGTGGTACCACTCTGCGGGCTGAAATCGCGGTGGATGGCCGAGACGATCCCCGAGGTGAGCGTGAACTCGAGCCTCAGGGGGTTGCCGATCGCCACGACGGACTCGCCGACCTGGACCGTGTCGGAGTCACCCATGGGCAGGGGATTGAGCTTGAGACCGGCGGCATCGACGGTGACCACCGCCACGTCGGACTGCGTGTCGATGCCCTTGATGGTGCCCTTCACGCTGTGGTTCTGCGAGCCCGAGCCCTTGAACATCACCGTGATCTTGCTGGCGCGCCGGCCCTGGTCGGAGACGACGTGGGCATTGGTCAAGATGTAGTCGTGCCCCTTCACGGAGACCACGAAGCCCGAGCCGACGCCGACCCCGCCGCTCAGCGCCTGACCCAGAGCGTCGGTGCCCGACGAGGGGAACGTGCTGGTGATTTCGACGACGCCGGTGGCCTCTTTGTTGTAGATCTGCGTCGGGGAGAGCGCGCCGCCCGAGCTCGTGCCTCCGGAGCTCGTGCCGCTCGAGCTCGTGCCGCCCGAGCTGGTGCCGGGGCTGGCGAAGGCCGCGGGGGCCGTCACCCTGACGGTGGTCTCCTTCTTGACGTCGGTGACTCCCAGCAGGAAGAGGACCAGAAAGAGCAGGGCCGCTCCGATGATGCCGCCGACGGCGCCCGCTACGAAGCTTCGTGAGCTGTGCATGTGTCTCCTTCGACCGCTGCCGCGTTACTCCCGGACATTGCCGCACGTCAGGGATTCTTAACCGACGCCTGGGCTTCTGTCGAGCCGCTCGTCAACCCTGGATGCGGGGCATGCGTACCGTAAAGGCCGATCCGGCGCCGCGATTCGAGCGCACCGTCAGCGTGCCGCCCATCAGCTCGACGATATCCCTGGCGATCGACAGACCCAGTCCGGTACCCGACTTGTGCGTGCCGCCGTTGCCGCGGAAGAAACGCTCGAAGACCCGGTCGAGCTCGTCGGATGGGATCCCCGGACCCTCGTCGGCGATGGTGACCACGACGTCTTCGCCGTCGCCGTCGGCCCCGGCCTCGGCCGTCAGGTCCACGGTGACCGTGCCCCCGACGGGTGAGAACTTGACGGCGTTGTCGAGCAGCGCTCGCAGCACCTGGCTCACGCGGCGCTCGTCGCAGGCGGCCGGCAGCTCGGCCGGCGCGGTCACCTCGATAGTGACACCGCGCCCTTCCGCGCCCGGCCGAAACTCGGCGATCACGGCCCGCGTGAGCGTGGTGACGTCGGTGTCGCCGGCTTCGAGGCGCACCGCCCCTGAGTCGACCTGCGAAAGGTCGAGCAGGCTGAGCGAGAGGTCGGTCAGCCGGTCGACCTGCTGGCGCATGAGTGAGAGGAACTCCTTCTCGGTGTCGGCGTCGAGCTCGCCCTCGTCGATCAGCTCCATGAAGCCGGAGAGCGAGAACAGCGGCGTCTTGAGCTCGTGCGAGGCGGTCGCGATGAAGTCGCGCCGGGCCGCGTCGAGGCGCGCCTGTTCGGTGATATCGCGCAGCACGACGATGTTGCGCACCTCGGCCTCGTGGGCGACTCGGTAGACGGACGCCTCGAGCGAGCGCGCGCCGAACTCGACCACGATGGTGCGGTCGTCGCCGTCGGCCTGCGTCTCGACAAGCGCCTGGGCGACGTCGGGCGGCAGGATGTTCGCCAGGGCGGCTCCGCTCGGGAGCGCCCTGCCCAGCAGGGCCGCGGCGGCGGGGTTGGCCACGGCGACGCCGCCTTCGGCGGTGACGCCGATGACGCCCTCGGCCAGGTCATAGAGCATGACCTCGACGTTCTCCTTCTCGCGCTCGATCTGCGAGAACGCTTCGCGCAGGCGCCCGCCCATCATGTTGAAGGTCACGGCCAGCTGACCGATCTCGTCGGGCGGACCGGGCAGCACCGGACGCGACAGGTCGCCGGAGGCGATCGACAACGCCCCGCGTTCGATGCGCTTCAGACGGCGAGCGATGAAATACGAGGCGAGATAGCCGGCGAACAGCGTCGCGATGAGCGCCAGGCCGCCGGCGAACAGGATCTGGTGCTCGACCGAGGCGACGGCACGGTCGAGGTCGGTGAGCGGCGTCGTGACGAGGACGACGGCAGAGAAGCTGTTCAGTTCGGACGTCACAGGCACCGCCGCCGTCGCGTAGCTCGTGGTGCCGATGGTCGCCTCGCCGATCGTGACGTGGCCGCTCTTGATGGCGGCGACGACGACCGGATAATTGGCGACGTTCAAGGGCAGGCCGCGCCGCGAGTCGACGAGGGTCGTCAGGCTGGTACGGTCGAGCACCACGACGCGGGCGTTGATCTGCGTGTCGATCACGAGCGCCGTGCTGGCCACGTTGGTCAGGTCGACGGGGCTGGTGGCGTCGACGGCGCTCGCGATGGCGGTGGCCACCGCGTAGGAGCGGCCCGAGAGATCGTTGAGCTTCTGCTGGACGAGGCGGTTCTCGAGGCTCGGTACGACGTAGACGTACGCCAGCCCGATGTCGAGCAGCACGACGCCCAGGAACAGCACGGTGAGCCAGTTCTTGACCGAGCTCGGCACCGGCCGAAAGATCCAGACGAGCGCGTCGGCCGCGGCATGCAGCGCTGAGACGACGAGCGACTGGATCCGGTGCATGAACGAACGCCGCACGGCGACCTCAGAAGTCGTGGGAACCTAGAACTCGCGGAACTTGTAGCCGATGTTACGGACCGTGAAGATGAACTCGGGGCTGCGGGCGTCGCGTTCGATCTTCTCGCGCAGGTGGCGGATGTGCACATCGACGGTGCGGGCGTCGCGGAACTCCGCGTCGCCCCAGACGAGCTGCAGCAGGATCTGGCGTGAGTACACGCGCCCCGGGTGTGAGATCAGCGTCTTGAGGAGCTCGAACTCGATGTAGGTGAGGTCGACCCGCTTGCCGCGCACGTCGACGTTGCGCTTGGGCAGGTCGACGTCGAGGCCGTCGACGTGGACCACGTCCTGGCGGGCGCTGCCCGCCTGGCGCGCCATGTCGGCGCGGCGCAACTGAGCGCGCACACGGCTGCGAAACTCGCGCAGGCTGAAACGGTCCTTGGTGATGTAGTCGTCGGCGCCGATCTCGAGGCCCAGCACCTTGTCGAACTCGTCGGCCTTGGCGGTGAGCATGATGATCGGCACGGTGCTTACCGCGCGCAGCCGGCGACAGACTTCTGTGCCGTCGATGCGCGGCATCATGACGTCGAGGATGACGAGGTCGAACGGCTCGCGGCCGAACGCGTCGAGGGCTTCCTGCCCATCGCGGGCCTGGACGACCTGGTATCCCTCCTTCTCGAGGGGATAGCGCAGCAGCTTCTGTATGGCTTCCTCGTCGTCGACGACGAGGATCTTGGCGCCGGGGTCGGTCATTTACGCCGCCATAGTATCATCGGGTCACTGGGGCGAGCCGGGTGGCGAGCCTGCCGGCGACCCCGGCGAGGGATCCGGCGGCGGCACAAAAGGCCGCAGCCTGAACGACGCGCCCATGGCTTCGGCGATCGCCCGGCAGCCGTCGGGGTCGGCCTCGGGCAGGTCGACGGCGGTCAGCGTGGTGGCGATGTCGTGCGCGATGCACGACCGGGCAAAACCGAGCACCTCGCGGAAGGCCTTGGAGAACATCGGACGGCAGAGCAGGTCGTAGGACTCCGGATCGGCCGCGTTGAGGCTCACCGTCACGGCGCCGAGGCCGACGCGGGCAAGATCGGCGGCGACGTCGATGCCCGGGTTGAGCAGGCGGCCGTGGCCGTTGGTCACGAGCCGCGAGGGCAGCCGCCGCAGGGTGAGCCATTCGGTGACGGCCAGCACGATGTCGAGGCGCATGGTGGGCTCGCCCATGCCGACGAAGGCCACCTCGTCGGCGGGGCCGTCGATGAAGGCCAGCTCGATCTCCTGCGTCAGCTCCTCGACATCGGGTTCGCTCGAGAGTCGGAGGTCGCTGCCGAACACGTCGGTCGTGAAGGTGCGAAAGCAGAACTCGCAGTCGCAGGAGCAGCGGTTGGTGATGTTCAGGTAGAGGTTGTCTTTGCCGCGGTAGACGATCGTGTCGGGCATGGCGAGCTTCTTTTTTCGGCCGTGGTCGCGAGGCGCGGACGCGCGCCACACGCTGGGTTTCAGTATAGCGCTCCACGCTCCTTGTCCTCAGGCGCGCCGCGCAGGGTGCCGTCGCGTCTCGTACAATGAACGCCACCGACCCGCCATGCCGTCAAGGGAGCGTCGTGACCGACATCCTGCAAGAGCTCACCACCCTCTGCGCCGGCTTGCGCGACGTCGTGCAGCCCTTTCTCGGGCTCCACGCGGCCCGCGCCCACGTCGGCGAAGCGGTGGGCGGCGACGTCACCTTCGAGATCGACGAGGTCGCCGAGCGCTATCTCGAGGAGCACATGCGCCTCCGCCGGCCGGGTTGGGCCTACTACTCGGAAGATCGCGGCCTGCAGGGCGCGGCCGACCCTGAACTTGTCCTGATCGTCGATCCGATCGACGGCACGCGGCCCGCGGCAGCCGGGCTCGAGTCGGCCTGCGTGAGCATCGCCGCGGCGCGGCCCGGTCCGCGCCCCGTCATGGCCGACGTCGTGGCCGGCGTCGTGCAGGAGATCAAGAGCGGCGACCTGTTCGCCGCGGAGCGTGGTGGGGGCCTCGTCATGAGACGCGCCTCGGGTGTGCCACTCCCCCTTGCGCCCTCGCCGCGGACCGACCTCGACGGTCTGTTCTGGAACACCGGGCTGCGCGGCCGGCCGCTTCTGCTCCTGGCGCGCGCCATCGAGGAGCTGGTCGACGTCTCGAGTGTCGGCGGCGCCGTGTTCGAGCTCGGGTCGGCGACCTACGCGATCACCCGCGTGCTCACCGGTCAGCTCGACGCCTACGTCGACATCGGCCCCGCCATCATCGCCGCCTGGCCGGCGACCGAGGCCGAGTTTCGGCGCGTCGGCAACGGTCACGTGCTCTGTAACTCGCCCTACGACCTGGCCGCCGCCTGGCTGCTTTGCCGCGAGGCGGGCGTGCCGATGACCGACGCCGACGGCTCCTCGCTCGAACGCCACCCGCTGCTGGGCAGCGACGCCGGCTTTCAGATCGCCTGTATCGTGTCGGGCAACGAGAGCCTGCAGGGGGCGCTGATCGCCACGGTCCGGCGTGGCATCGACCGCCTCGGCGGGTAAGCTCGCGGAAGCGAAAGGGACCGATGACCGACGAGTCAGCCGCAACCGCCCACGAAGCGATCCTCTACGAGCGCCGGGACGACGGTGTCGTGCAGTGTCACGTCTGCCCCCGCACGTGTGTCATAGGGCCGGGCAAGCGCGGCACCTGCCGGGCGCGCGAGAACCGCGGCGGTACGCTGTACAGCCTGATCTACGATCGTGTCTGCAGCGTCGCCGCCGACCCGATCGAAAAGAAACCCCTCTTTCACTTCTTCCCGGGCAGCACGGTGCTGTCGCTCGGCACGCTCGGCTGCAACTTCACCTGCGCCCACTGCCAGAATTGGCAGATCGCACACGCCGACGTGTCCACCGGGATCTCCGACCTGCGCTCCCTGCCCGTCGAGAAGCTGCCGTTGCTGGCGGCCAACAACCAATGCGCCGGCGTGGCCTGGACCTATAACGAGCCCACCATCTGGATCGAGTACGTGATCGACGGCGCCAGGGTCGCTCACGAGCACGGCCTCTACACGGTGATGGTGACCAACGGCTTCATCACGACCGAGGGGCTCGACGCGGTCGCGCCACACATCGACGCCTACCGGGTCGACGTCAAGGGTTTCGACGACGAGCTCTACAAGCGGCTCTGCCGGGTGCCCGACCACAGGCCCGTGCTGGCGGCGGCCGAGCGTGCCCTGCACGAGCACGGCTGTCACGTTGAGATCGTCACCAACGTCATCCCCACGCTGAACGACGACGAGGCGACACTGCGCGGTATCGCCGCCTGGATCGCCGGGCGCCTCGGTCCCCGGACGCCCTGGCATGTGACGCGCTTCCATCCGGAGCTCGACCTGTCGCATCTGCAGGCGACGCCGATCCGCACGCTCGAGGGGGCCGTCGCCATCGGACACGAAGAGGGACTCGAGTTCGTCTACGTCGGTAACGTGCCCGGCCACGAAGGTCAGAACACCGTCTGCCCCCACTGCCACAGACTCGTCGTGCGGCGTACCGGCCCGGCCATCGAGGACCTCGCGCTGCGTCGCGGTCACTGCGACATGTGCGGCGAAGATTTGAACGTCCGCGAAACGGTGAAACTGGATTCACCCATTTGAATCGCCGCCGCGAGACGTGGGCAGGCGGGGTCGACACGGCCGCCGAGTCGGTCGGGCGCCGCGTGAGCGCCGTAGTGAAGAGTGAAGTCCGCCTGGGCGGCGTTCGCTCGAGGGCTTGGCCGGTAGTACGCCACTGAGATACGATGAGAGTTGGGCTGTGAACGAACTCGTGACACTCGAAATACCCGCCAAGGCTGAGTACGTGGTGCTCGGCCGGCTGGCGCTCGCCGGTCTCGTGCGCGAACGGCGGTTCTCGCCCGACGCCGTGGCCGACCTCAAGCTGGCGCTTACCGAGGCCTGTTCCAACTCCATCCGCCACGCCTACGACCACGATAACGGGCAGGTCCACCTGTCGCTCGAGGCGCGCCCCGACAGCGTCGTCATGGTGGTCCGCGACCAGGGCGGCGGTTTTCACGAAGACGATGCCGACTGCCCTGAGTGCGCGGCGGTCGGTGTCGAGCTCTCCGAGGGCGGCATGGGCATCTCGATCATCCGGGCCGTGGTCGACGAATTCAGCCTCGAACACCCCGAGGCGGGCGGCACGACGCTCACCCTGACCAAGCTCTGCGACGCCTGAGGCTCGCTTGCCGGGACGCGCCGGCGAGCCGGGGCGCCCCGGCGAGTCGCCAGACGTAGGCCGGCCGCGACGCGCCGGCGATCGATCCTCTCGAGTCCCTCCAGCCGCTCCGCCTGCGCCGTCCGCCCGGCTGACGCCGCCCGCGGCCCAGCCGCCCGGAGCTCAGCCGCCCGCGGCCCAGCCGCCCGTCATGGCCCGCGACCCGCACGCGATCGCGGGCCTCGAGACCTTTTCGGCACGCCTGACCGGCTACCGGCGCGCCAATATCACCGGGGCGCGAGGCTCCGCCGAGGGTGTCGCCGGCCTGGTCGGCGACGCGCTGGCCCTGCTCGAAGTCGCCGAGCTCACCGATGCCGCGGGCCCGGCCGTCGACGCGCCGTGGGCCGATCTCGGCAGCGGTGGCGGACTGCCCGGCATCCCCCTGGCCCTGGTTCTGCCCGACGTGCGTTTCACGCTGATCGAAGCCGTGGGCAAGAAGTGCGCCTTCTTGCGGGACGTCGTGGCCGAGCTCGGGCTGGCGGAGCGGGTCGAGGTCGCCTGCGCGCGCAGCGAGGAGCTCGCCGCGATCGGCCGGCCTGGGCGCGAGAGCTACGCCGTGGTGCTCGCCAAGGCGGTCGGCCCGCTCGCCGTGGTGGTGGAGCTCGCCGCTCCGCTGCTGCGCGCGGGCGGTCTGCTCGTGGTCAGCAAGACGGCG
>PMKK01000237.1 GCA_003157715.1 Actinomycetota bacterium | reverse complement strand
GCCGATCGCCTTGACGCCCGTGAGGCCGTGCTTGGCGGCGCCCGTCTCGTCGGTGCCGACGATGGGCTCGAGGATGTACGCCGGCGTACCGGTGACCCAGTTCTTCGGGTTGGCGACGGCGTTCCAGCTGGCCACCACGTCGGCGGCCTTGACCTCGCGGTTCACCGGCGGCTGGAACATGACGCCCTGCCGGATGGTGAACGTGAAGACCTTGGCGTTGGAGCTCACCTTGTAGCCCGTGCAGAGACTCGGCACCGTGTCCATCGTGACGCCGTCGGCCGCCACCTTGTACTTGAACAGGCCTTCGAAGACCTGGCGCACGACGTTGTAGCCGATGCTTTCCTGGTAGGTGTTCGGAGCGATCCCCACCGGCTCACCATCGAGCGGGTAGTTGTAGGTGCCGCCGGCTTTCGGCGTGCCGCCGCTGCTGCTACTGCTGCCCGAGTTGCTCTTGCTGCCGCAGGCAGACAGGACGAGGGCGAGCGCTACGAGCGCAATGGCTGCGATCAACGCCCCCCGTGACCTCATCCTGAGGTTCTTCAAGGTGACCTCCTTTGACCAACTGAAAAACGGACGAATCTGGTGCGGGCTCCCTGGTGCGAGCCGACAGTCATGCCGAGCCGGACCGCTCCCGCACGTTCGGCGATAGACACGACCCCCTTTCGTGGTCGAACACCGTGCCGTGTGCATCTTCGCGACACCTTACCACTGTCCTGCCGGGCCGCCCAGTTGACCCGGAAATCACGTGGTGTGCGGCAGTTTACAGGCGCCAGATCAAGACGAAGGTGTTGATGAACAGCACGACGCCCGCGACGATCGTGTAGCGCGTGAGGTTGCGCTCCATGACACTCGCCTGAGCCGCGAACGAAAAACCGGTCACGCTGCTCATGCCGGCGTCCTTGCCGGAGTGCAGGAGCACGAGCACCACGAGGAGCACGCAGACGCAAAGTTGAAGGACGATGAGGACCGCGTTCAGCACGAGAGAGACTCCTTCGTTTGTCGGAAGCCGTGTGCCGTGCCGGCACACGCTACGCCAGAATAATAATCCTTACTCGGCTATGCAACACGTACGCGAACTCCCGCGGAGCAGGCAGACGGCCGGCGCGGGCGCCTCGCCGCCGGTCGGCGAGCTCACGGGCGACGGGTCCGCGGACCCTCGCCGTGCAGCAGATCGCGGCCGGTCATCTCGGCGGGTACCGGCACACCGAGCAGGTCGAGGACGGTCGGCGCGATGTCGGCCAGGATGCCGCCCTCGCGCAGTCCGGCGCCGTCGAGCGTGGCCACGAAAGGCACGGGGTTGGTGCTGTGCGCGGTGTTGGGACCTCCGCCGGGGTCTATCATGTGGTCCGAGTTGCCGTGATCGGCCGTGATGAGGCAGACGCCGCCGTGCGCGAGCACGTGCTCCACCACCTGGCCGACGCACTCGTCGACCGCCTCGACGGCCGCGACCGCCGCGGCCAGCACGCCGGAGTGGCCCACCATGTCGGCGTTGGCGTAGTTCACGACCACGAAGTCGAACTCGCCTGAGTCGATGCGGCGAGTGAGCTCGCCGGTGAGCTCGACGGCGCTCATCTGGGGCTTCTGGTCGTAGGTGGCGACCTCGCGCGGACTGGGCACCAGGACACGCGTCTCCCCCGCCACGGCCTGCTCGACTCCGCCGTTGAAGANNGTCTCGGCGATGTGGAGCTGGCGCAGGCCCCGCTCGGCCAGGACCGAAGCCAGCACATGCTCGACCGTCTGCGGCCCAAAAGCGACCGGCAAGGGAAACTCCTTGCTGTACTGCGTCATGGTGAAGAAGGCGACCCGCGGCGGGGCGGGACCGCGGTCGAACTCGGTGAACGGCTCCTCGAAGAAGGCGCGGGTCAGCTCGCGAGCGCGATCGGGGCGGAAGTTGAAAAACAGGCAGACGTCGCCCTCGCGCACGCGATGGGCCGCGGGGTCGCCCACCACGGTGGGCAGCACGAACTCGTCGTTCTCGCCGCGCTCGTAGGCGCTCGCCACGGCCGCCTCAGTGTCGGGCGCCCGCTCGCCGTGCCCGTACACGAGGGCGTCGTAAGCGAGCTTGACCCGGTCCCAGCGCGTATCGCGGTCCATGGCGTAGTAGCGCCCCATGACGGTGCCGAAACGCCCCACGTCGATGTCGCGCAGGTACCGTTCGATCTCGGCCAGGTACCCGGACGAGCTGCGCGGCGGCGTGTCGCGACCGTCGAGGAAGGCGTGCACCACGAGGTCGCTCACGCCCTCGCGACGGGCCATCTCGATGCACGCCTTGAGATGCCCCATGTCGGCGTGCACACCGCCGTCCGAGACGAGCCCCAGCAGATGACAGGCGACGCCGCGCTCGCGAGCGGTACCGAAGGCTTCTTTGAGCACGGGATTGATGAAGAAGTCGCCGTCGGCGATCGCCTTGGTGATGCGGGTAAGATCCTGGTAGACGACGCGACCGGCGCCGATGTTCAGGTGACCTACCTCGGAGTTTCCCATCTGGCCCTCGGGCAGCCCGACGGCGTGACCGGACGCGCCCAGCGTGCCGTGCGGGTACGTCGCCCAGAGCCGGTCGAACACCGGCGTGTCGGCGATCGTCACCGCGTTGCCCGGTCCGGGCTGGGCATACCCCCAGCCGTCGAGGATCATGAGGACCACGGGGCGGTAGGCGCGACCCGTCGGGGAGAGGGCGGCGTCCGGCACGGACGCCGCCCTCTCTCCTTCGCGGTCGCGCGCGGCGGACTGGCTCACGCGGCCGCCACGAAGGCTACGATGCGGGCGAACTCGGCCGGCTCGAGACTCGCGCCGCCGACCAGCACGCCGTCGATGTCGGGCTGTGCCATCAGCACGTCGATGTTGGCCGCCTTGACGCTGCCGCCGTAGAGGATGCGTACCTTGTCGGCGGCGGCGCCGAGGTTGGCCCGCACCCGGGAGCGCACGAAGGCGACCGTCTCCTGGGCCATCTCGGGGGTCGCCGTCTTGCCCGTGCCGATCGCCCAGATCGGCTCGTAGGCGATGGCCAGCCGTTCGAGCTCGTCGGCCGTCACGACGGCGAGATCCTGGTCGATCTGGCGGCCGAGCTTCTCTTCGGTGCGGCCGGCCACGCGCTCGTCGTCGGTCTCCCCGCAGCAAAGCACGGGGAGCAGACCCCGGTCGAGCGCGACGCGCAGCTTCTGGGCGAGAGCCGCGTCGGTCTCGGCAAAGTACTGGCGGCGCTCCGAATGCCCGAGCACGACGGCGTCGACACCGGCCTCGGTGAGCATGGCCGCGGAGATCTCGCCGGTGAAGGCGCCCTCGGCGGCGTAGTGCATGGTCTGCGCGCCGACCATGACGTTCGCGCCACGCGCCTCGGCGACCAGAGCCGACAGATCGGTGAACGGAGCGCACAGCAGGATGTCGCGGTCGTCGACGCCCGCCACGAGCGGCGCGAAAGCACGGGCGTAGGCGACCGCCTCGGCCTGCGTCTTGTACATCTTCCAGTTTCCGGCCATGAGCGGCCTGCGCGCGAAGGTCATCGTCTCGGTCTCCTCCATAGGTAGGTCTCGTGGCGGCGCCCCGGAAGGGCGTGCGCCACCGGACCGGCTGTTTCAGGCGTCGAGCAAGGCCTCGACGCCGGGCAACTTTCGGCCCTCGAGGAACTCCATCGAGGCGCCGCCGCCGGTCGAGACGTGCGTGATGCGGTCCTCGAGTCCGAAGGCGCGCACGGCACTGACCGTGTCGCCGCCCCCGACGACGCTCACCCCCGGGCAGGCGGCGACGGCCTCGCCGACCGTGCGTGTGCCGGAGGCGAACTCGGCCACCTCGAACAGGCCCATGGGGCCGTTCCAGAACACCGTCCCGGCCGCGCGCAGGCGCTCGGCGAAGGCGGCCGCGGTGGCCGGCCCGATGTCGAGGCCCATCTCAGCAGCCGGGATGGCCGCGGCGCCGACGACCCGCCGCGCAGCCGTGGCCGTCGGCTCACCGGCGACTACGATGTCGGTGGGCAGCACGAAATCGCACGACGACGAGGCGGCGGCCGCCAGCAGACGGCCGGCGACGTCGGCCAGGCCCTCTTCGACTTTGGAACGGCCGACCTCGAGGCCCTGGGCCGCGAACAGCGGAAAGCACATCGCGCCGCCGACGAGGATGGCGTCGGCGACGGTCAGCATCTTCTCGATGACGCCGATCTTGTCGGACACCTTGGCGCCGCCGAGCAGCACGACGAACGGCCGCGCCGGGTCAGTGAGCAGGCGGCCGAGGACCGCGAGCTCGCGAGCCATGAGCAGACCGGCCACGCCGGGCAGGTCATGGGGCACGCCGACGGTCGAGGCGTGGGCCCGGTGGGCGGTGCCGAAGGCGTCGTTGACGTAGACCTCGGCGAGCCCCGCCAGCTGGGCAGCGAACCCGGCGTCGTTGGCCGTCTCCTCGGCGTGGAAGCGCAGGTTCTCGAGGAGCAGCACGGCGCCGGGGGCCAGCGCCCGCGCCGCCCGGACGACCTCGGGACCGACGCAGTCGTCGACCTTCTCGACCGGCCGGCCGAGCAGTTCGGACAGGCGCGCGGCGATCGGGTCGAGACGCAGCCCGGGCACGACCTGCCCTTTGGGCCGGCCGAGGTGGCTGGCGAGCACCACCGCGCAGCCGTGGTCGAGCAGATACTCGATCGTGGGCAGCGCGGCGCGGATGCGCGTGTCGTCGGCGACCGCCCCGTCTTTGAGCGGCACGTTGAAGTCGACGCGCACGAAGACGCGGCGCCCGTCGACCGGATAGTCGGTCAGAGCTCGTTTAGCCATGGGGCCTCCTCGCTGTCGAGCCGCCCTTACAGAACGAGCGTGGTGAGGTCGACCAGACGGCAGGTGTAGCCCCACTCGTTGTCGTACCACGACACGACCTTCACCAGACGGCCGTTGGCCATGGTGAGGGCGGCGTCGATGATCGACGAGGCCTGATTGCCCACGACGTCGTGCGAGACGATCGGGTCCTCGCAGAATTCGAGGATACCCTTCATCGGACCCGAGGCCGCCCTCTTCAGGGCCGCGTTGACCTCGTCGGCGGTGACGTCGCGCTTGACCTCGACGGTGAGATCGGTGCACGAGCCGTCGGGCGTCGGCACGCGCAGCGAGAACCCGTCGAGCTTGCCCTTGAGATGCGGCAGCACGAGGCCCACGGCGCGCGCCGCGCCGGTCGTGGTCGGGATGATCGAAAGCGCCCCGGCGCGCGCCCGGCGCAGGTCCTTGTGCGGAAAGTCGAGGATCTTCTGGTCGTTCGTGTAGGAATGGATGGTGTTCATGAAGCCCTTCTCGACGCCGAACTCGTCGTCGAGCACCTTGACCATGGGGGCCAGGCAGTTGGTGGTGCAGCTCGCGTTGGAGATGACGTCGTGCTTGGCCTTGTCGTACATGGCGTCGTTCACGCCGAGCACGATCGTCACGTCGGCGTCCCCGGCCGGCGCCGAGATCACGACCTTCTTGGCGCCGGCGGCGAGGTGCGCGGCCGCGGCGTCGCGCTTAGTGAAACGACCCGTCGACTCGACGGCAACGTCGACCCCGAGAGCCTTCCAGGGGAGCTTCGAGGGGTCGGTCTCGCTCATCACCTTGATCGACTTGCCGTCGACGATCAGCGCGCCGTCGGCGAACTCCACCTCGCCGGGCCACACACCGTGTACGGAGTCGTACTTGAACAGATGGCGCATGGTCGCGCCGTCCATGAGGTCGTTGATGGCCACGATGTCGAGGTCGGCGCCTCCCTTGACGACCGCGCGCACGTAAAGGCGACCGATCCTGCCGAACCCGTTGATGCCTACCTTCAAAGTCATGCCGTTCCTCCACTTCGATTCGTTAGAGAAAGTCTACCAGAGTGATGACGGCCCGGCGGTCTCCGCCGTGCCGGAGGACGCGGGCCGCCCTTCGCCAGACCCGCCTGCAGGCCGCCGGCGAACGCCACCGTGATCGCGGCGCAGGCGCGGCCGTCTGCTCCTTGTATCGAATATGCCGTCGCGGCTCAGTTCGCCAAACGTCACCGACCGGTCCCGGTGCGCGCGCTCCCGGCCTCGGCGGCCAGCGCCTCGAGGCGGCGCAAGCGGTGGTTCAGGGCCGACTTGGTGAGCGGCGGCCGAGCCTTGGCGGCAAGCTCGGGCAGGCTGAGATAGGGATGCTCGAGCCGCAGCGCGGCGGCGCTGCGCAGGGCGGCCGGCACGGCCACCCAGTCGTCGTGCGCCATGAGCCGCCGGATCGTCTCGGTCTGGCGCAACGCCGCGGTCGCGGCCCGGCCCGCGTTCGCCTGGTCGCAGTTGGCCAGCCGGTTGGCACGACCGCGCACTTCGCCGAAGACAAGATGCTCCTCCCAGGTCAGCCGGGCACTGTAGGCTCCCAGCACGGCCAGAAGGTCGGCCGCGGTCTCGCCGCGTTTCGTGTAGCAGGCGGCGTTGCGGTCGCGCAGCGCGACGTGAAAGTCGAGGCCGAGCCGGCCGAGCAGACGGCGGCACTCCTCGGCGAGCTCCGAGGATTCGAAGGTGAATTCGGCGTGCACCGCCGAACCCGGCGGCGAGATGGAGCCGCATCCCAGAAAGGCGCCCCGCACGAAAGCCACCCGGCAGCAGTGGCGGGCGACGATCCGCACCGGCACGCCGATCCGCACCTGAAACGAATCGGACAGCACGCCGACCTCGTTCAAGACCTGCAGGTGGCGCGGGCCGTCGCCCAGCACGACCTCGTAGCGCAGCCCCGCGGGCGGCGTGTCGGCGGTGCGCAGCTCGGCGTGCGCGTCCATCGTGTGCAACAGGTGCAGCACCGAGCGCGCCACTGCCGGCAGACGCGAGCTGACCCGCACCGCGTAGTGACCACCCGAACCGATCTCGAGCGTACCGGCGGCAAAAAGGAGCCCGGCGAGCTGGGCCCGCCGGCAGTGGTCCTCGGCCGGCACGATGCCGGCGAGCTCGCGCTTGACGTCCTGGGCGAAGCTCACGGCCTCACCCGGCCAGGCGCAGGACCGCGTCGGCCAGCCGCGCCGAGTCGTGGCGGAAGAAGTCGCCCTCGCGGGCCAGACCGACGTGCACGACGCGCACGCCCAACGCTCTGAGCGCCTCGTCGTCGACCTCGACGGGAGCCGCGCCGCCGGCGCGGTACACCTCGGCGAGCTCCTCGGAGATAAGCGTGTCGTTGACGAGCACGTCGTCGATCAGACCGGCGGCGCCGTGGCGCGAGAGGGCGCTCAGGTGGTCAGCGGCGCTGTAGCCGTCGGTCTCGCCGGGCTGCGTCATGACGTTGCAGACGTAGACCACGCGGGCTCTCGTGCGGGCGAGGGCCTCGCGCACTTCGGGGATCAGCAGATTCGGCAGGATGCTCGTGTAGACGCTCCCTGGGCCGATGACGACCAGATCGGCGGCGGCGATCGCGTCGAGCGCCGCGGGCACGGCGCGCGGCTGAGCCGGATCGAGCCAGACGCGCAGCGGCAGACGCGCGCTCGCGGTGATCGACGATTCGCCGTCGACCCGCTCGCCGCCCTGCAGTTCGGCGCGCAGCACGACGCTCTCCAGGGTCGCGGGCAGGACGCGGCCGCGCACGTTGAGCACGCTGGTCGACTCCTGGACCGCTCGCTCGAAGTCGCCGGTCACCTCGGCGAGAGCAGCCACGAAGAGGTTCCCGAAGCTGTGGCCCTGCAGGCCCCCTTCCTGCGGAAAGCGATACTGAAACAGGCGGCTCATGAGCGATTCGTCGTCGGCCAGCGCCACCAGGCAGCTGCGGATATCGCCGGGCGGCAGCACTCCCAGGCCGCGGCGCAGCAGCCCGGAGCTGCCACCGTCGTCGGCGACCGTCACCACGGCCGTGAGGTTGCTGCTGTGCTCCTTCAGGCCTGAGAGCAGCACCGACAGGCCGGTGCCGCCGCCGAGCGCCACGATGCGCGGCCCGCGCGCCAGGCGGACGTCGCTGCGCAGGGCGACCACGCCGCGTTCGCGGGGCGCCCGAGCGAACAGGTAGAGGCTGCGCGAGCCCAGCAGAAGCACCGCCAGGCCGGCTATCAGACAGGCCGCGGCGAGCAGCAGGGCCGGCCACACGTGACCGGTGATCCAGGTGCCGCCCACGTCGTGACGCCGGCCGCTCGAGACCAGGACGCCGATCGCAAACCAGCCCGCGGCGCCGACCAGCACGCCGCCGGCGCAGACGAGCAGCAAGCGCCGTTTCATCCCCAGGCCAGGATAGAGCCACTGAAGACGGGTCAGGCGAGACTGTCGCGGCGCCACGGCGGACCCGGAAGTCAGCCGCGACTCATGTCGCGATGGCGCACCGTGGCCTGAAACCCTTCGGCGGCATAGTGGTCGGCCAGCCAGCTCGCGATGGTCACGGAACGGTGGCGTCCGCCGGTGCAGCCGATGCCGACGGTGAGATGCGCCTTGCCCTCGGCGACGTAGCGGGGGAACAGGTAGTCGAGCAGCGGCAGCAGCGCGGCGAAGAACTCGTCGGCGTCGACCGACTTCAGCACGTAGTCGCGCACCTCGGGGTCGAGCCCGGTGAGCGGCCGCAGCCCCAGATCGTAGAACGGGTTCGGCAGGAAGCGCACGTCGAACAGCAGATCGGCGTCGATCGGGATGCCGTACTTGTAGCCGAACGAGACGAAGCTGAAGGTGATGCTCTGCCGCTGTCCGCGGTGAATGATCTCCTCGTTCAACCAGAGCTTCAGCTCCTGGATCGTGATGCCGCTCGTGTCGATGATGTGATTGGCCCGTTCGCGCAGCGCGTCGAGCAGTTCGCGTTCGCGCCTGATGCCGTCGAGGACGCTGTCGTGGATCGCCAGCGGATGCCGGCGGCGAGTCTCCTTGAAACGAGCCACAAGGACGTCGTCGGAGGCCTCGAGAAACACCAGCGAGTAGTCGACGCCGGCCGCGCCGAGCTCGTCGAGCACCCGCTCGATCTCGGCGAAGTACTCGCCGCCGCGCACGTCGCAGACCACGGCGACGCGACGCACCTTGCTGCCCTCGACGCGAAACAGATCGACGAGCGGCGAGAGGAGCTGGGGCGGCAGGTTGTCGACGCAGAAATAGCCGGCATCCTCGAAGGCGTCGATGGCCTGAGTCTTGCCCGCCCCGGAGAGCCCCGAAAGTATGACGAAGGGGATGGTCGCGCTCACGGGCGTCCTTCCGGCACGCCCTCGAGGGCGAGCAGGCGGGGCTTCCACGACGGGTCGTCGCCGTAGTTGCCGAGCCGGCCGTCGCTGCGCGTCACGCGGTGACAGGGCAGGATGACCGGCAGCTCGTTGCGGGCCATCACCGAGCCCACCGCTCGCCAGGCGTTCGGATGCCCGGCGTCGCGCGCCAGGTCGCGATAACTGACAGTCCGTCCGTAGGGCACGCGAGCCAGGGCGCGCAGGACGTCGGCCTCGAAGTCGGTACAGCCGAGCTGGCCGAGGTAGGCGTCGAGGTCGAGCGGAAACGAGACCTGTTCCCCGCCGAAGTAGCGCGACAGCAGCGAGCACCAGCCTCCGTCGTCGGCCGGCACGCCCGTGACCCCACGGCGCGACGGATCGGGGATTTCGAGCCCGACCGGCTGGCCGGCGGCCAGCACGACACGCCCCAGCCCGTACGGAGTGGCAAAGAACGCCTCGCGGCGCGCCTCGCGGCGCGTCCGACGGCGCCGCGCGTCGCTCGCAGCCGTCCGCCTGCTCATCTCTCACCTCTCGGTCGTCGGGTCCCTGCCGGCGGCACGGCCCCGCGCCCGTCGGGGGGCTCCGTGGTCGCCGGCACACTCCGGACGCCGCGGCAGCGCGCCCGGACCGGCCGCGACACCGGCGCCGCGGCCGTTTCTAGCCCGCCTTGTGCAGGTGTGCGTAGATCTCGCGCGCTACCCGCCGCGGTAGTCCGGGCACCTGCTCGATCTCGTCACGCGAGGCGGCGATGAAGCGCTCGGGACTGCCGAAATGGGTGAGGATCGCCCGCCGGCGCACCGGCCCCACCTTGGGCAGCTCGTCGAAGATCGACGCCCGGCGCAGATCGCCGCCGCGCCGCTGTCGATGAAAGGTTACTGCAAAGCGGTGCGCCTCGTCGCGTATGCGCTGCAGAAGCAGCGACGCCGGATCGTCGGGCGGCAGCGTGAGCGGCGCCGCGCGCCCCGGTACGAAGACCTCCTCGCGCTGCTTGGCCAGGCCGATGACGGCCACCTCGACGGCGCTCTCGCGCAGCGCCTCGAGCGCGGCCGTGAGCTGCCCCTTGCCCCCGTCGATCACGATCAGGCTCGGCCTGCTGGCAAAGCTCTCGTCGTAGTGCTCGTTGTCGGCGGCGTCGGCGGCCCCAGCGGCATCGACGATCCCGGCGTCGTCGGCGCCCGGCGCGGCGCCTGCCGTGGCGGCCGCGAACCGCCGGAACCTGCGTGCGACCATCTCGTGGATCATCGCGAAGTCGTCCTGACCGACGACCGAACGGATCGCGAACTTGCGGTAGTGAGCCTTGCGCGGGCGGCCGTCCTCGAAGACCACCATCGAGCCGACGGCGTGCTGATCGCCCAGGTTCGAGATGTCGTAACATTCGATGCGCAGCGGCAGGTCGGCCAGCCCCAGGGCGTCGCGCAGGCCGAGCAGCGCCTCTTCGCGCGCCTCGCGCGTGCGAGCCAGACGCGCCTCTTCTTCGCGGGCCGCCTGGGCGGCGTTGCCCTGGGCCATCTCGAGCATCCGGCGCTTGGGCCCGCGCAACGCACGGCGCACCTCGACGCGCGACCCGCGACGCCGCGACAGCACCGCCGAGAGTTCGGCCGCGTCGCCGTCGAGTGGCGCGATCACCGTGCCGGGAATACTCACGCCGTCACCGTAGTACCCCAGCGCGAACTCTTCGACGAGCTCGCCCGCGTCGCGCCCGGCGGTGTTTTCGACGAAGAAGGTCTGGCGCGCGACCAGCGCCCCGTCGCGCACGCGGAACACCTGCAGATTGCCGCCGGGGTCGCCCTGCCACAGACCGAGCACGTCGAACGACCCCGAGCCTTCCTGTTCGACGGCCTGGCGCTCCTGGACGTGACGCACGGCTTCGAGCCGGTCGCGCAGCAGAGCGGCCTTCTCGAACTCGCGCCCCGCCGCGGCGACGCGCATGTCCCGTTCGATCTCCCGGCCGACTTCGGACAGCCGCCCGCGCAAGAAGGCCACCACCTGGTCGATCACCTCGAGGTAGTCGTCGTGCGAGACACGATCGTCGCACGGCCCCAGGGATCGGTCGATGAAGTACTGCAGGCAGGGCGAGCCGCTCGGCCGACCCGGCCGCTCGGCCTTGCACTTGCGATAAGGGAAGATGCGCCCGATCAACTCGAGCGTCTCGCGCACCTTGCGAGCGTTCGAGAAAGGGCCGAAGTAGAGGTTGCCCGGCACATGCCGGCCGCGAAAGAAGCGCACCCGGGGCCATTCGTCGATGAGCGTGATCTCGATGAAAGGGTAGCTCTTGTCGTCGCGCAGGCGCAGGTTGAACGGCGGACGCGCCTCCTTGATGAAGTTGTCCTCGAGCAGCAGCGCCTCGGTCTCGGAGGCGGTCACGACGTACTCGATCGACCGCGCCCGGGCGACCATTTCGGCGATGTGACCCACGGGCGCCGCGGCGCCGCCCCGAAAATACGAAGCCAGCCGCTTGCGCAGGTCCTTCGCCTTGCCCACATAGAGCACGCCACCGTCGCCGTCGAGCCAGCGGTAGACGCCGGGCGCCGCCGGCGCCCGGCGGGCCGTCTCGCGCAGTGCGGCGATCGCCTCGTCGTGTCGCTTCTCGCTCATGTCACCATTGATTATCCCACCTGTGGAGAAGCCGGGTCGGGCTCGCCCGCGAAGGCCCTCGCGGCTCGTCGTCTCACGGGAGCAGGCCTGCCGGCGACACGTCTCCGAGGGCTCCGGACGGCCGCCGGCCGCGGCAGGTAGACGATCGTCCTAGTCCGAACGTCGTCCCGTTTGCCAACACTAATGCTGTGAGTACGTACGCCGATAACGTAAGGCAACGGACAAACCGTACTCGACGGGCGTTGGCAGACCGTCGCCTCGCAGAACCGTCCATCGGAGGATCGACGTGAGCAAGAACGTAAGCACCCACCGCAAGGTAGTGACCGTCGCCGGCTTGCTCGCACTCGCCTGCATGATCGTCGGGGTAGGCTACGCCAACGCAGGTTCGGGCACCGTGCCCGGCGCCGTGACCGGCCTCGCCTCGTCGACCCACCCGGTCGAGACCACCTGGTATTCGAACAACAGCCCCGCGTTCACCTGGAACCCGACGACCGCGACGAGCTCGCCGATCGCGGGGTATTCGGTCCTGCTCGACCAGAAAGCCGACTCGGTGCCCGACACGACGACCGACCGCCAGTCGCTCGATTTTCTGCCGCGAGTCCCCTACACGGTCGGCACCAACCCGGCCGAAGACCGGCTCGTCGATCTGAACGGCGACGGCAAGCTCGACCTCGTGGTCGAGAACTCGGGTTCGAACACCGTCAGCGTCCTGCTGGGCAACGGCAACGGCACCTTCAAGACCGCCGTGAACTACGCGACCGGCACGAAGCCCTGGTCGATGGCGGTCGGCGACGTCAACGGCGACGGCAAGCCCGACATCGTGACCGGCAACACCGACGCCAGCACGGCCAGCGTCCTTCTGAACAAGGGCGACGGCACGTTCAGCGCGCATGTCGACTACCCGACGGGCTCGGCTCCCGAGTGCCTGCGCCTGGGCGACGTCAACAGCGACGGCAAGCTGGACATCGTCGCGGCCAACTCGACGGCCAACACGGTGAGCGTGCTGCTGGGCAACGGCAACGGCACCTTCGCCACCAAGACGGACTTCACCACCTCGACCCACCCGACGTCGATCGACCTCGGCGACGTCAACGGCGACGGCAAGACCGACCTCGTCACGGCCAACTACGACAGCAACAACGTCAGCGTATTGACCGGGAAGGGCAACGGCAGCTTCAACACGCACGTCGACTACGCCACCGGCAAAGGCCCCGAGACCGTGATCGTCGCCGACGTGAACAAGGACGGCAAGCTCGATATCGAGACGGTCAACGGCACGGACAGCAGCGCCAGCATCCTGCTGAACAACGGTGACGGCACCTTCAAGGCCAAGGTCGACTACGCGACCGGCGGCCTGCCCTACTCACTGGCCGTGGCCGACTTGAACCAGGACGGCGCGGTCGACCTCGTGACGAGCAACCATACCGGCAACAGCCTCAGCATCCTCTTCGGCAACGGCGACGGCACCTTCGAGCCGAAGATCGACAAGTCCATCGGCAACGGTCCGTTCTGGATCGCCCTCGGCGACCTCAACGGTGACGGCTACGGCGACCTGGTGTCGACAGACGAGACGGACGGCACGGCAAGCGTGCTGCTCGGCACCGCCTATCTCGCGACCAGCTACTCGAACAAGGCCGACGGCATCTGGTACTTCCACGTGCGGGCCGTCGATGCCACCGGCACAGGGGGTCCCACCACGACTCGCGCCGTGCGCATCGACACCACGCCGCCGGTCACCACGCAGACCGGCGCCGACAGCGCCTGGCATGCCAGCGCCGTGACGATGAACCTCTCGGCCACCGATGCCTTGAACGGTGTCGCCAAGACCGAATACAAGGTCGACAGCGGCAGCTGGACGACGGGCACCACGCTGCAGATCCCGGCGCCCACGGATGGCTCCAACAACGGCTCACACACCGTGAGCTACCGCTCGACCGACACGATAGGCAACCAGGAGACCGCCAAGACCTCGACGGTCAACATCGTCACGACGGCGCCGACCACGACCGTCTCCGGCGCCGACGGCGCCTGGCACGCGAGCAACGTCACGCTCAGCCTCTCGAGCACGAGCCCGGGTGTCACGAAGACCGAGTACAGCCTCGACGGCGGGACTACGTGGACGACCGGCACCTCGGTCGTCATCGCCGCCGCGGCCGACGGCAGCAACGACGGCGCGCACACCGTGCTCTACCGCTCGACCAACGGCGCCGGGTTCGTCGAAGCCGCCAAGAGCTGCACGGTCGACATCGACGTGGCCGCGCCTGTCACCAGCGTCACGGGCGCCGACGGCGCCTGGCACAACAGTGCGGTGACGCTCGTCTTTGCCGGCAACGACGGACCGGGCAGCGGCGTCGCGAAGACCGAGTACAGCCTCGACAACGGCACCTCCTGGACGACCGGCACCTCGGTCGTCATCGCGGCCGGGAGCGGCGGCAGCAACGACGGCCCGCACACCGTGCTCTACCGCTCGACCGATGTGGCCGGCCACACAGAGACGGCCAAGAGCTGCGTGGTGAAGATCGACACCTCGGCCCCGACCGCGTCGCAGACCGGCGCCGACAGCGCCTGGCATCGCACGCCGGTGACCGTCACCTTCTCGGGCAGCGACGCCGTCAGCGGGTTCGCCTGCAGCCAGTACAAGGTCGACGGCGGCGACTGGACGACGGGCGGCTCGGTCGTCATCGCGGCGCCGGCCGACGGCTCGAACGACGGCTCGCACGCGGTGCTCTACCGCTCTGTCGACGTCGCCGGCAACGCCGGACCGGCCCAGAGCTGCACGGTCCTGATCGACAGGTCGGCGCCGGTCACGACCGCGTCCGGCGACGACACGGCGTGGTCGAACGTACCGGTGACCGTGACCTTCACGAGCACCGACACCCGCAGCGGGATCGCCCTTACCCAGTACAGCCTCGACGGCGGAACCACGTGGACGGCGGGCGGCTCGGTCGTCATCGCGGCGCCGTCCGACGGTTCGAACGACGGCACGCACACGGTGCTCTACACCTCGACCGACAACGTCGGCAACGTCGAGACCGTCCACACACGGATCGTCAACATCTGCACCCAGGCCCCGACCACGACGGCCTCCGGCGCCGACAGCGCCTGGCACGCCGGCCCGGTCACCATCGACTTCGCGGCGAGCGGCCGCGGCGCCGTCTCGACCCAGTACAGCCTCGACGGCGGAACTACGTGGACGACGGGCGACTCGGTCGTCGTCGCGGCGCCATCCGACGGTTCGAACGACGGCACGCACACCGTGCTCTACCGTTCGACCGACGCGGCCGGCAACGTGGAACTTCCCCAGAGCTGCACGGTGAAGATCGACGCGGGCCCGCCGGTCACCTCGGTCTCGGGTGCAGACAGCAGCTGGCACGCCGGCCCGGTCACCGTCGGCTTCGCGGCCAGCGATGCCGGCAGTGGCGTGGCATCGACCGAGTACAGCCTTGACGGCGGGGCTACGTGGACGGCGGGTACCTCGGTGGTCGTTCAGGCTCCGCTCGACGGCTCGAACGACGGCTCGCATACGATCGAGTACCGCTCGACCGACTACCTCGGCCACACCGAGACGGCCGGCTCGTGCACCGTGAAGATCGACGCGACGCCACCGACGACCACCGTCTCGGGCGCCGACGGCGCCTGGCACACGAGCGCCGTGACGCTCAACTTCGCCGCCGGCGACGCGAGCGGCAGCGGCGTCGCCGCAACCGAGTACAGCCTTGACGGCGGCGTCTCCTGGACGGCGGGCACGTCGGTCGTCATCGCGGCCCCGGCAAGCGGCGCCAACGACGGCATCCACACCGTCGAGTACCGCTCGACCGATGCCGCCGGCAACGTCGAACCGTACAAGAGCTGCACGGTGAAGATCGACACCAACGCGCCGGTGACCGTCGACAACGCGTCGGCATCGTGGCACGCGGTGCCGTTCATGCTCGTGCTGACGGCGCACGACGTCGGGGGCACGACGACGCAGTACAGCGTGAGCGACGACACCCACTGGCGGAGCGGCAGCACCGTCGCCTTCAGCACCGCCTGGAAACGGGGCGGAGGCAGCGGCCCGGTCATGGTCTACTACCGTTCGACCAACGAAGCCGGTCTGGTGGAAGCCGAGAAATCGGTCGCGGTGTTGATCGACACCTCGCGCCCCTGCACCAGAGACGACGCGCCGAGCGGCCCGCAAGCAGCAGACGTGACCGTTCACCTGACCGGCACCGACACGTTCTCGGGGGTCGCCCAGACCTGGTACCAGGTCGACAGCGGCGCCTGGCAGCCGGGCACGTCGGTCCTCATTCCGGCCCTGGCCGCTCACGGCAACGACGGGCTCCACACCATCCGCTACTACTCGGTGGATTATGCCGGCAACACCGAAGCCGGCTACCGGGTCTGCACCGTGCGCATCGCCACGCCGTAGCGCTCGTCGCAGCTCGCCTAAGGAGTCGCCTTTCGGCGCCCGGGCGCGGCGGAATCGTCGCGGCGGCGGGCGGCGGCGCTCGGCCGCCCGCACCGGCGCCTGGCGCTCGTCGCCGAGGACCCGATGCAGATACTCACCGGTGTAGGAGTGCCCGGCCGCCTCGAGGAGGTCTTCGGGGGTGCCGCTGGCGATCACCTC
>PMKK01000329.1 GCA_003157715.1 Actinomycetota bacterium | reverse complement strand
TCGCCGTCGGCGTCATCGTCGCCCCTGCCCCTGCCGAGCGCGTCCGGAAGGCTCTTCAACGTCAAGTCCTTCGGCGCCGTCGGCAACGGCACGAACGACGATTCGGCGGCCCTGCAGCGGGCTCTCAGGGCGGCCGCGAAGGTGGGCGGCACCGCCTACCTGCCCGCCGGCACGTACGCCTGTCCGACGCCCGTCGCACTTCCGAACGGTGTCGCGATCCGTGGCGATGGTGACGCCTCGTGGCTCAAGGGCCGGCTGGTCTTCGCCTCATCCGACACCATCGTTGGGCTCAAGATCGGCGCCGCGGGTGGATGCGCGGTCACCAATGCAGCCAANNGTGGACGGCTCTGTGCTCTACCTGGGCGGCCTTCAGGGCAACGTCCGCGACGTCACCCTCACTTCCTGTCGGATCGAGCGCACCACCTACGTCCCGCCGGCAGGGGTCGACGCCTACGCGAAGGGGGTCGGCAACACTATCACCATCCACGAGTTCTGCTACCTGCCGCACAGCGGCCACGTCGAGCACATCACTTTTCGCGGCTGCGACCTGGGAGCGTCGAACGGCGCCGCCACGGGGGCGCTGCGCATGGTCATGGAGGCCTACACCTACGACAACCGCACTGGGCTCGTCTACCACGGCTGGAGCGATCTCGCCTTCGAGAGCTGCACCATCGAGGCCGGCGACACGACCGGCCTCGACTTCGCGGACGCGCTCGTTCCGGCGACGGGCAAGCACTCCTCCAACGGTGTCCTGATAAGCGGCTGCACCTTCCTGGGCGCTCACAAGGACGCGGCTTCGCAGTACACGGGCCTGCCGATCGTGTATGAATGTCCGACCGGCATCGTCATCAGGCACAACACCTTCTACGCGTCGCCGCACGAGGCCATCGGCGGCAGCCACGTGGGCCAGGGCGTGAACGACGCTCCGGGCCTGCTGATCGAGGGCAACACGTTCGACATGACGAGGAGCCCGATCGGCCTCAGGCATGTGACGGGCGAACCCTGTATCTCCGTGGTCGGTTTCAAGAGCCGGATCGTCGGCAACACGTTCGTCTACGATACCGGCCTCGGCGTGCTGGTCGAGAGCGACCTGTTCCCCGCGGTCGGCAACACCATCCAGGGCAACACCTTCACCGACAAGCGCACCTCGCAGGGAGAGCCGACCATCGAGCTCACCGACCAGAAGGGGCTGGGCTGCCACGACAACCGCATCACGGGCAATACCATCACCAACCGCGCCGCCGGCAGCGGCGGGGTTATCGCCCAGACCGGTGGCGGCCCGAACTTCGCCCAGGGCAACACGATCTACTGCGGCAGCGCCCTGCCGTTCGTGGTCCCGTCGGGCAAGCTGATACACAGCGCGAACAGCGTACGCCCGTAGCGCCCGTGGTCGACCGGCAAAAAGCGATCCGCTTGTTGCTCGTCCTGTACTTCCTGGCGAGCGTGGCGATCGCCATCCCGCTGCTGGTCTACGTGAGGCACGCCGGAAACATCTCGGGCACGACGTCGGGCAAGGTCCTGGCCGCCGCGCTGATCGCCATGGGCGTCGGCGCTCTGGGCGCCGCGCGCGACCCCTGGCGTCAACGACTCATGATCCAGGTGTTGATCGTGTTCACGGCGCTGGCGTCCTGCGCGATCGTCTACCGGCTCGTGGCCGAGCACCATCGCCACGNNCCCCGCCTGGATCCTGCTACCCTTCGCGATCGCCACGCCGGCCCTGCTGGCCTGCTTCTACCCCCGCCCGGAGGCGGCGGGCCGTGACAGCCGACAAGACAGCTGAACCTGTGAGGACGACAATGGACGAACTGGACGAACTGGACGACCTCGACGCACTTTGCGGGCGACTCGCCGAGTCGTTCCTGCTTCGCGACCATGATGTGCTTCAGCTCGCGCCCAGCGACCCGCCGCCAATAGACCTCTCCACGGAGCTCGCGTCCGTCCTGTCCGAGCCGGCCGGCACGCCGTCGCTGCACGAGCTCGCGCACGGCCGGCGCACGGCCGTGATCATCACGAGCGACGCGACCCGGGCCACCCCCAGCGCGGCGCTGATCGGCCCNNGTGGTCATCGGCGTGGGCGCCCATCGCCCGGCCACCGGCGACGAGATCGAGCGGCTGTTGGGCGGCGCATGGGCAGCCCGGCTGCGAGTCACCAACCACGATGCCCGCGCGGACGATCTCGTGAGGATCGGGCGCACCTCACGCGGCGTGCCGCTGCTTGTGAACCGGCGCGTGGCGCAGGCCGATCTGCGGATCGCCTTCGGCCAGGTCGAGCCCCACGAGTTCGCCGGTTTCACAGGCGGCCGCAAGGCGATCCTGCCATCGGTCGCCGGGTACGAGAGCATCGTGCGCAACCACGCCCTGGACATGCTGGCCGCCCCGACGGCGCGGCCGGGGGTCCTCGATGGCAACCCGATCCATCTGGAGATGCTCGACGCCGCGCGGCTGGCGCGACTCGACTTCATCGTCAACGTGGCGCTCGATCGTGAATCGCGGCCCATCGCCGTGGCCGCCGGCGACGTCGACCAGGCACACCGTCAGCTTGTCGCCTTTCTGCGGCGCCACTTCGGGGTCCCGGCGCTCACCCGACCGCCGGCGNNTGATCGTCACCGGCACCGGGCAACCTCTCGACATCAATCTCTACCAGACGATCAAGGCGCTTGTCGGCATCGAGCCCCTGCTCGACGCAGACCGCGGCGACGCTGGCGCGCCGGTCGTCGTCCTGCTCTCACGCTGCTGGGACGGCGGCGGCTCCGAGGAGATGTTCGAGCCGTTCCTGCAGGCCGCTGAACGCTTGCGAAACGAGGCCGGCGGCAGCGTGCAAAGGGCCGGCGGCGGCGTGCCGGACACTGCCGCCATCGCACGGGCCGTCCTTGCGGCCCTGGAGCACGACTACACGATCGAGAAGGATGAGTCGTACTTCATGGCGCGGGTGACGCCCAAATGCCGCGCCGTGATCGCCTGCTGCCCCGGCGTCGGCGACGAACGCCTGCGCCTGCTGGGCTGGGAGCCCGCGCGCGACACCGATTCGGCAGTCGCCCGCGCCCTCGAGTTGAGCCGCTCCGCGGCAGGCACCGATGCGGCGCGCACCGGGCGGGGGTCTGAGCCCGACGAGGGCGGATCGCGCCTCGTCGTGCTCTGCCCCCGCGCCCAGCGCGCGCTGTTTGCCTAGCCGCGGAAGAACGCCACCAGACGGTCGATGCCCTCGTCGTAGCGCTCGCTCGTGAACGACAGGCGCAGCGTCTCGGGG
>PMKK01000091.1 GCA_003157715.1 Actinomycetota bacterium | reverse complement strand
GTCGGCGGCGCGCGGTCGGCGGCGCGCGGTCGGCGGCGGTTCGCCGGCCGAAGGAAGTAACGAGCCAGAAAGGTGCCACGGCGAATGCTGGAAGGCTTACATCCACGAGCGGTGTTTCACTACTTCGAGGAGCTCACCCGTATTCCGAGATGTTCGGGAAACGAGAAGCAGGCGAGCGATTACCTGGTCGGCTTTGCCAGGCAGAGGGCACTTGAGGTCTATCAGGACGAGGCCCTCAACGTCATCATCAAGAAGCCCGGGACGGCCGGCTACGAGGATGCCCCCGCCGTGATCGTCCAGGGACACATGGACATGGTCGGCGAGAAGTCCGCGGGTTCGCCGCACGATTTCTCCAGGGACCCCCTGCCGCTGAAGGTCGAGGGCGACATCGTGCGGGCCGACGGCACGACGCTCGGCGCCGACAACGGCATCGCGGTGGCGTACGGCCTGGCCCTGCTGGACGGCACGGACCTCCCCCACCCGCCGCTCGAGCTGCTCGTCACGACCGGCGAGGAGACCGGCATGACCGGCGCCCACGCCCTGAACGCCGACCATCTCGCCGGAACGACGCTGCTGAACATCGACGCCGAGGAAGAGGATGTCCTCTTTGTGAGCTGCGCCGGCGGCGTCCAGCTCGTGTGCGAGTTCGACGCGCGGTGGGAGAGCGCCCCGGGCGGCGCGCTCCTGCTGGAGGTCTCAGGCCTGAAGGGCGGACACTCGGGGCTGGAGATCGTCCAGCAGCGGGCCAACGCGATCAAGCTGCTGGGACGGCTGCTCGACGCGGCGAGAGCGGCGGGCGAGTTCGGCATCGCCGCGATCTCGGGGGGCTCCAAACCCAACGCGATCGCCAGAGAAGCCCGAGCGACTGTCACGGCGCAAGCCCCGGTACTGGCGAAGATCGCGACCATCGTGGAACGCCTGTCCAGCGACCTGAGGGCGGAGTCTGCCGGCGCGGACCCGGTCATCAGGGTCGTCGCGACCCCCGCCGGCGAGGTCGCGCGCCGGCTCGACGGCGCTTCCACCGGGAAGCTCATAGACTTCCTGCTGATCGCCCCAAACGGCGTTCAGTCCATGAGCAGGGACCTCGAGGGTCTCGTGGAAAGCAGCCTGAACCTCGGAGTGCTCGAGCAGTCGGGCGAGGCCATCAAGTTGACGATCTCTGTCAGAAGCTGCGTCGGCTCGGTCATGGAGGACCTCGCCCGCAGGGTCGAGGCCTTGGCGGGCCTGGCCGGCGCCACGAGCGTCAGGACGGGCGGGTATCCCGCCTGGCGCTACGAAGCGGAGTCCAAGATCCGGGAGCTGTGCGTCGGCGTCTACAGAGAGCTCTCCGGCCGCGACCCGCGTCTGCGGGCCATTCACGCCGGACTCGAATGCGGCCTGCTCAAAGAGAAGCTGCCGCGCACGGACATGATCAGCTTCGGGCCGAACCTCGCCGGCGTGCACACCCCCGATGAGAGTCTGAGCATAAACTCGGTGGCCGCTACGTGGGAGTTCCTGACGACGGTCCTGGCGAGGTGCGACCGGGGGCGGTGAACTCGGGCGGCTGGGCCGGTATCGGCACGCCCGCCAGCGCTTCGGGGCTCAGGACCTCGTCGAGCCGCTCCTTGGTCAGAAGGCCTTTGGACAGGACGATGTCGGGCACGGTCCGGCCCGTCGCGGCGGCCTCTTGCGCGACGGCGGTGGCCTGAGCGTAGCCGAAGATGGGGTTGAGCGCGGTCGCGAGCCCGATCGAGTTCTGCACCTGGGCCCTGAGGTGGCCGACGTTCGCGGTGATCCCCCCGACGCAGCGCTCGGCGAGCGTGCGGCAGCCCATCTCCAGGTGCGTGATGCTCTCGAACAGGGAGTGCGCGATGATCGGCTCGAACGCATTGAGCTGGAGCTGACCGGCCTCGGCGGCGAAGCTGACGGTGACATCGTTGCCGATCACTTCGAAGGCGATCTGATTGACCACTTCCGGGATGACCGGATTGACCTTTCCCGGCATGATGCTCGAACCGGCCTGCACCGGGGGCAGGTTGATCTCGTTCAGCCCCGCCCTGGGACCCGACGACAGCAGCCTCAGGTCGTTGCAGATCTTCGACAGCTTGACGGCGATCCGCTTGAGGACGCCGGAGATCTGAACGAAGGAACCGGGGTCCTGAGTGGCTTCGATCAGGTTCGGCGAGATGATGAGCGAGATACCGGTGATCTCCGTCAGGTACCGGCAGGCCAGCTCGCAGTACCGCGGCGGAGCGTTGAGCCGCGTGCCGATGGCGGTGCCGCCCAGGTTGACCTCTTCGATGAGCCGGCAAGCCTCGGCGAGCCGGCGCTCGTCCTCGCCGATCATGATCGCGTAGGCCGTGAACTCCTGTCCGAGCGTCATGGGGACGGCGTCCTGCATCTGCGTACGCCCGACTTTCACGACCTCCGTCAGCGTGGCCGCCTTGGCGGCGAAGGCAGCGCGCAGGATACCCATCGCCTCGAGCAGGCGATCGGCGGCGTAGCGCAACGCCACTTTCACCGCCGTGGGGTAGACGTCGTTGGTGCTCTGCCCTTTGTTCACGTCGTCGAGCGGGTGCAGAAAAGCGTACTCGCCACGCCCGTGGCCGAGATGCTCCAGGGCCCGGTTGGCGATGACCTCGTTGGCGTTCATGTTGGCCGAGGTCCCGGCGCCGCCCTGGATGACGTCGACGACGAAGTGGTCGTGCAGCCCTCCGGACCGGATCTCGTCGCAGGCCTTCAGGATGGCCGCGGCCTTGTCGCCTGAGAGCAGACCCAGATCACGGTTCGCGGCGGCGGCGGCGTGTTTGACCGCCGCCAGAGCGTTGACCAGATCCGGATACGACGAGATGGCGATGCCGGTGATGGGGAAGTTCTCCCGGGCACGCAGGGTGTGGACGCCGTAGTAGGCGTCGGCCGGCACTTGGCGATCGCCAAGAAGATCATGTTCGACGCGAGTCTCGAGACCAGGCATCGTCTGCTCCCCGGTAGCGATTGACGGAGGATGCGCCCCCGGTTCACACCGTGTCAGCGGCCTCGCCTTCGACCAGGCCCCCGATCACGAGATACGAAAGGCCCTCGAGCCCAGCGACGACCTGGCGCCGCGCCGACGGTCCCACGAGCACGTAGCGTCCCGGCTCGAGGCCGACGGTCTCGCCGTCGACAATGAGATCGCCCTTGCCGCGCAGCACGACGTAGAGCTCCTCCTGGCTCGAGCGGAGTTCGTCGTGCTCGTGACTGGCCTCGTTCGGCTGCGAGTCGAACTGGTTCGCCCTGATCGTCGCCGCGCCCAGCGCCTGCGCGACCGGCGTGCGGCGGCCTTCGAAGTCCTTGGCATCGATCACCGAGTAGCTCACCCCGCGCCTCCGATCGTCTCTCCGACCGTCTCCCCCGGCTTCCGCGCGGCTCTCGCGAACGCGGGCAGACGTCGTCTCCTCTTCAGTGGTCTCTGCCCGCCAGTCTAGCGCTCCCCTCGCGGTCAAGGCCTCGTTGGGCGTCAGACCGCCTGCCCCGCGGCGACCTGTTTCTTCACGATCTTCGTGGCGGCGGCGATCACGTCGAGGCTCTGGCCGACGTCGGCCATCGTGTGCGCCGTGCTGGCGAAGAAGCGCTCGAAGTTGAAGTTGTGGAAGTAGACGCCGCGCGCCTGGCATTCGGCCTGCAGGTGGCTGAAGAAGCTCGTGTCGCTGGCCCGCGCCTGGCGATAGCGGGTCACAGGCTCCTCGTGCCCGAAGAAGACCTGCCACATGGGCCCGACCTGATTGATGACGGCGGGCACGCCCTGCTCGGCGAAGATGGTCCGCATGCCGGCGACCATGGCGTCGGCGATCTGGTTGAGGTGACCGTAGACGCGCTCGCGATCGTCGATCAGCATATCGAGCGCGGCGTTCATGCCCGCCAGGGTCGTGGGGTTGCCGCTGTAGGTGCCACCGTGCAGCACCACACCGTCGGCTTCGAGCTGCATGATGTCCCTGCGTCCCCCGAAGGCCGCGGCGCCCGGCGTGCCGCCACCGACGGCCTTGGCCACGCAGGTGATGTCGGGGATGACGCCGTAGAGCTCCTGCGCGCCGCCCAGCGACACGCGAAAGCCGGTGATGATCTCGTCGAAGATCAGCAGCACGCCGTGGTCGTCGCAGATGCGCCGCAGGCCTTCGAGAAAGCCGGGCTGCGGCGGGATGATGCCGGCATCGGCCAGGATGGGCTCGCTGAGCACCGCGGCCAGCTCGTCCGCGTGGCGGCTGATGAGCGCCTCGGCGCTGTCGAGATCGTTGAAGCAGCCGACGACGACCATGTCCTCGAAGGCCCTCGGGATGCCGGCCAGCGAGGGCAGGGTGCGCGGAAAGCGCTCCGTGCCGGCGGCCTCGAGCGCCGGCACGTGCGAGAACGCATGGCAGTCGAGGAAGCCGTTGTAACTGCCTTCCCACTTAAGGATCTTGTCTTTGCCGGTGTAGGCGCGGGCCAGCCGGATGGCCGCCTGCGTGGCCTCGGAGCCCGAGTTGGCGAAGCGGACCTGGTCGATGCCCGGCACCGCGGCGACGATCTTGCGGCCGACCTCGTAGTCGAGCTCGTGCGGGAACGTGTACAGCATGCCGCGCTCGTTGATCTGCTCGGTGACGGCGTCGACGATCGCCTTGGGCCGGTGGCCGAAGATCATCGGGCCGTAGCCCAGGCACCAGTCGATGTAGGCGTTGCCGTCGACGTCGTAGAAGCGCGCGCCCTCGCCGCGCGCCATCACGATCGGCCGCGTGCCGGTGAGCCGCGCGTAGCTGCTCTCACCGCCCGAGACGACCTCCTTGCACCTGGCAAACAGGGCGCGCGTCTTCTCGAGGTGGGCGTCGTCGATGAGATCGTTGGTCGTGAGAGAGTCGGGCATGCTGCTCAGCTCCTTTCGGTGATCGTCTAGGGGCAGCGCGACCGGCGAACCGTCAACCCCCGCGCCTGTCATCGACGCGGTGGCAGGCGGTCTTGCCCTGGCCGCTCGTCATGCGCGGCAGCGAGAAGGGCGCTGCCAGCTCCACGCGCGGGGTGACGCCGACCGTCGCCTTCGTCGCGGCGGCCACCTTCTTGGCGAGCGTCTCCTTGGCGGCCTCGGTGAACTCGCCGAGCCCGCGCACCTCGACCTGCAGCGTGAGCCGGTCGAGGTTGCTCACGCTCTCGACGACCAGGCAGAAGTTGTTGCCGATCTCATCGAATCTCACGAGCACCTCCTCGATCTGGCTCGGGAAGACGATCAGCCCGCCGATCGAGAGGGCATCGTCGCTGCGGCCGGTGATGCGTCCGATCCGGGGATGCGTGCGCCCGCAGGGGCACGGCTCCCAGGTCAGCGAGGAGATGTCGTGGCTGCGGTAGCGGATCATGGCCATCGCGTCGCTCGTGAGAGACGTCCACACGAGCTCACCCGCCTCACCGTCACCCACCCACTCGCCGGTCTCAGGGTCGATGCACTCCACGAGCAGGTGGTCGGACCACACGTGCATGCCGTCTTGCTGCGGGCATTCGCAGGCCATGCCGGGACCGAGGAACTCGCCCATGCCGTACTCGTTGAACGCCTCGGCGCCGAGTGCCGCCGTGAGGCGCGAGCGACCCGACTCGGGCCACGGTTCGGCGCCGAAGAGGCCGAGGCGCAGCCGTGAGTCGCGGGTCAGATCGATGCCGCGCTCCAGCGCCTTGTCGGCGAGAAACAGGGCGTAGGAGGGCGTCGTGCAAAGGGCGGTCACGCCGAGGTCGACGATGAGGTCGATGAGCAGTTCGTGCCGGCCGATGCCGGCGGGCACCACGCCGATGCCCGCCTTCTGGGCGCCGTACTGCAGGCCGACGCTGGTCGCCAGGCCGTAGGCGAAGCAGTTCTGAAGGAGATCGCCCGGCCGCAGGCCGACCATCCACAAGGAGCGCGCATTGCGTAACGCCCAGGCGTCCATGTCGTGTCGCGTGGCCCAGATGGGCGTGGGCTTGCCGGTAGTCCCCGAGGTGCTGTGCACCTCGATGATCTCTCGCGGGCCGCAGATGCGCAGCCCGTCCGGATAGGCATCGCGCAGCGTCGCCTTTTCGAGAAACGGCAGCTTGCGCACGTCGCCGAACGCCTGGATGTGCCGCGGCTCGACCCCCGCTTCACGGCACATCTCGCGATACGTGGCACTGCGTTCGAAAGCGGCGGCGACCTGCGTCTTGAGACGCTCGAGCTGGAGCGCCCGGAGGGCGCCGGGCTCGAGCGTCTCGGACTGAGGGTCGAAGTAGACGCTCTGATCCACTGCCTTGCCGGCCGTGAGGTTCATGCGCGCTCGCCTCCCCCGGGGTGGCCCGCAGTCGCGGGGGCGGCGCCGGCCCGCCGGCCCGCGGCGAAGGCGGCGAGATTCATCGCGGACCATCGTGCCGGCACGTTGCGTTCGATGGCCGCCTCCCAGGTCGCGGCCGCGAAGGGCAGGTACAAGGAGAGCGCACCGACAAGCACGACGCCCGCCACCTTGACGTCGCCGACCTCCCCCGCCACGGCGCTGCCGTCGACCGCGACGACCCGGCGGCGGCCGTCATCCAAGCGCTCGATCGCGTCGAACGGGTACGTGAAGGCGCCCTGTGAGGCGAGCGGCGGCACGATCTGCTGCGTGTTGACGATGACCACGCCGCCGGGCAGGACCGAGACCGCGAAACGCAGTCCCTCGGCGGCCTCGAACGCCAGCAGATAGTCGACCTCGCCGGGACTGATGGACGGCGCCACCACCTTCTCGCCGATGCGGATGTGCGAGCACACGCTGCCGCCGCGCTGCGACATGCCGCGAGTCTCGCTGAGCTTGACCTCGAGACCACCGTGCAGCAGGGCTGCGTCGGCGATGACGGCCGCGGCGACGATCACGCCCTGGCCGCCGACGCCGACGACCATGACGTCGTCGACCAGGCCGCCGGCGTAGTGACGGTCGGCGTCGCGGCCGCCGGCGTCGCGGCCGTCCTGGGCCCGCGCCGCGGCCCGTGCCTTGTGGCCGCTCATGCCCCACCCGCCTTCGTGATAGCACCCGGCTTACACACCTGCGCGCAAAGCGAACAGCCCGTGCAGGACTCGACATCGATCGCCACCTTGCGGCGATCCTTGTGTGTGACCTCGGTAGTGCGCAACGACGGGCAGCCGAGTTTCAGGCACTGCCGGCAGGCGTTGCAGAGATCCTCGTCTACCTCGTAGGGACCGTCGCCGGCGATCTTGCGCGGGAACAGCACGCAGGGCCGGTTGGTGACGATCACGGCCGTGCCGTCGTAGGCAAGGCCGGTCCGAAGGGCCGTGAGACACGCCTCGTAGTCATACGGATCGACGACCTCGACCTGCTCCACGCCCAGCGCCCGGCAGACGGCCACGAGGTCCACCGGCCTGGTCTCCACGCCGGCCAGGGTCTTCTCGTTGCCGGGGTTGGTCTGGCCGCCGGTCATGGCCGTGATGCCGTTGTTCTGGATGAGGACGGTGACGTCGGCGCGCTGGTGGACCGCGTTCACGAGCCCGGTGAGGCCGCTGTGCAGAAAGGTGGAGTCGCCGATGACCGCGATCGAGCCCTTGGTGCTGCCCCCGGCGCGCCGGAAGCCCTGCTCGATCGGGATGCTGGCGCCCATTTCGAAGGCGGAGTGCATGTGGCTTACCGGCGGCAGGGTGGTCAGGTCGTAGCAGCCGATGTCGCCGTGCACATCGAGGTCGAGCTTCTTCATGGCGGTGGCCATGCCGCGATGCGGGCAGCCGGTGCAAAGCACGGGGGGGCGCGGCAGGACGCTCTCGTCCTCTCCGGCCTTCTCCTCGGCCCAGCGCGGCAGATCGAGGCCGGCGGCGTAGAAGCCGCGACCCACCCGGACCGGGGTGAGCTCGCCCCACTGCGCGAACCAGCGCTTGCCCTCGCAGGCGATGCCGGCAGCCAGCAGCTGCTCCTCGATGTAAGGCTCGAGCTCCTCGACCACGAAGAGGCGCTCTACCGTGGCCGCGAAGCGGCGGATGGCCTCGATGGGCAGCGGCTGGATCATGCCCAGCTTGAGAAACGCCGCCTCGGGCAGCGCCTCTCTGGCGCTGATGTAGGCGGCGCCCGCCGCGACGACCCCGACGCGAGCCGTACCGGCGCCGCGGGCCGTGGCAGTGCCGTGAGCCGTGGCGGCACCGTGAGCCGTGGCGGCACCGTGAACCGCATCGGTACCGCGGGCCGTGGCGGCACCGTGAGCCGTGCCGGCGCCGCGAGCGCCCGCGACCGCGCCCGCGCGCAGCGGCACCCGGCCGTTACCGCTCACTGCCGGCTCGACGCGCGCCAGCGGACTCTCCTCAGAGTAGCGGCGCAGGCGCTCCACACGCTCGAGCAGGCTGCGATGCAGCGGCCGCGAGAACCTGGGCAGCAGGCAGTACTTCTCGGTCTTGCGGTCGGGCGGGCGGCGCTCGGGTGACCGTCGCGCGCCGCCCTCCTCCCCCTCGACCGTCACGATCGACTTCTGGTGCGCGGTCTGAATGCTCATGCGCAGCATGACGGGCACGTCGTAGGCCTCGCTCATCTCGAAAGCCAGCTTGACGAACTCGTAGCAGTCCTGACTGTCGGCCGGTTCGAGCATCGGCATGCCGGAGATGCGGCCGAAGTAGCGGTCGTCCTGCTCTGTCATGCCGCTCGCCATGCCGGGATCGCCGGCGACGCAAACGACGAGGCCGGCGTTCACGCCCGTGTACACGGAGCTGATGAGCGGGTCGGCCGCCACGCTGGCGCCGGCGCTTTTCATCGCCGTCAGCGCGCGGACACCGCCCATGGCCGCCCCGAAGGCGACCTCGTAGGCCACCTTCTCGTTGGTCGACCACTCCGCGTACACGCCCTCGTAGTCCACCAGGCCGGCAACGATCTCGGTGCTGGGCGTGCCCGGATAGGCGGCCGCGACCTGGACGCCGGATTCCCAGGCACCCCGCGCCACGGCTTCGTTGCCGAGCATCAACACCGCTGTCATGGTGGCTCCTCTCCGAAACCTGGATTCATCATGCCGCGAGAAGATAGTACTCGCCGATCAGGCCCGAGGGATACCAGATTGAGCACCGCTACCTATCACTGCCGGGAACGCGCCGGCCGTTCTCTAGAGACAAGAGATCGAGTGTCCGAGAGCCGATCGGTCACACGCCAGGGCTCGGGAGAGGACGGATCGCGGTCCGTGGCCTCGGAGCCGGTCAGACGGGGCGTAAAGTCCCGCGGCCCGGCGAGCGGTGTGAGATCGGCCCGGGCGGGACTCTCGATCGATGAGGTGGCGACGGCGCGCGGGAGGGGTGTCCCTCTCCGTCGGGAGACCGGGCGAGGCACGCCCGGGCGCGTGCACCGCCCTCGGCGAGGAGGGATCATGGCGCATGACGGGCGTAGGACGGCGGCTGACGGCACCACGGCAGAAGAGATCCGCAACCATCTTCAGCTACCTTGCCTGACCCGCCGCGGCGGCTTGCCGGCGCTGCTCGCAGCCGGCCGCATCGGTCTGGGCATGGGCGCCGCACTGCTGGCCGCCCTGGTCTTCGCCGTGGGCGCGAGCGCCGCGCAGGCTCTTCCGCTTTCGCCGGCAGCCTACGGCTCCCCGTCCGCGAGCGCCGGCGCGCCCAGTCCCGTCTCCGCCCCGGTGAACCCCGCCTTCAGCGCTTTTCTCAGGTCACGCGCGGCAGCCCGGACGGCCCGCAGCAACGCGGGTCTCGCCGGCCGAAGCCTTGGCCTCACGCCCTCGCCGATCGACTTCTCCTCGCTGAAGCGCTCCTTCGCGGGTTCCCAGGTGCTCACCCTTCCGAGCTCCTATGACCTGCGTGCTCTGGGCAAGCTGACGCCGGTGGAAGATCAGGGCCAGCACGGCACCTGCTGGGCCTTCGCGGCCATGGGCTCGCTGGAATCGTCCCTGCTGCCCGCGGAGCAGGCGGTCTTCTC
>PMKK01000148.1 GCA_003157715.1 Actinomycetota bacterium | reverse complement strand
TGCTGTCGATCAAGCGGGCCGGCGCCGACCTGATCATCACCTATCACGCTAAAGACGCGGCGCGCTGGCTGCAGGAGGAGCTGTAGGCTCCGCGCCCGCCATGCACGACTGCGGTCCGCAAGGCGACGCCCCGCCGTACGGCATCTCCGACGCCGGCCCCGGCGGCGACGCCGGTCACCCGGCGGCCGACGTCGCGGCTCGTCAGCCGCGGCGCTCGCACAGCGGGCTCGACTCAAGCGCGCCCCGGGTCGTGGCCTGGGAGGTCACTCGCGGCTGCAACCTCGCCTGCGCTCACTGTCGCGCGGCGGCCGGGAACGGCCCCTACGAGGGTGAGCTCTCCACCGCCGAATGCCTGGCTCTGGTGGCGCGGATCGCCGCCGCCGGCCGGCCGATCCTCATCCTGACGGGCGGGGAGCCGCTGCTGCGGCCCGACATCTTCACCATCGCGCGGGCCGCGACCGACGCCGGCTTGCGCACCGTGATGGCGCCCAACGGCACGCTCGTCACGGCCACCACTGCCGGCCGCATGAAGGCCGCCGGCATCGCCCGCATCAGCGTCTCGATCGACTTTCCCGACCCCGTGGCTCACGACAGGTTCCGCGGCTGTCCCGGGGCCTTCGACTCGGCCCTGCGCGGCATTCGCGCGGCTCAGGACGCCGGCATCGAGATCCAGATCAATTCGACCATCACCAGGCTGAACGTCGAGCTGCTGCCCCGGCTGCTGGCGCTCGCCGAAGAGCTCGTCGCCGTGAGCTTTCACCCGTTCCTGCTGGTGCCCACCGGGCGCGGCCGCGAGCTGGCCGAACAGGAGCTCGATCCCGACGACTACGAGCGCACCCTGAACTGGCTCTACGACGCCCAGAAGACGAGCGGTCTGTTCTTCAAGCCGACCGACGTGCCGCACTACTGGCGCGTCATGCGTCAGCGCGCGCGGGCCGAGGGCAGGAAGCTCGAGGTACACCGCCACTCGCACGGCGGTATGGATACCCTGAGCCGCGGCTGTCTTGCGGGGGTGGGCTTCTGCTTTGTCTCGCACGTCGGCGACGTGCAGCCCTGCGGCTACTTCGACAAGGTCGCCGGCAACGTGCGCGAGCAGAGCTTCGGCGACATCTGGCGGGGGTCGCCGCTCTTTGCCGAGCTGCGCGACCTCGACGCCCTGAAGGGCAAGTGCGGCGTCTGCGAGTACAAGCGGGTCTGCGGCGGCTGCCGGGCGCGCGCCTACGAGCGCACCGGCGACTACCTGGCCGAAGAGCCCTACTGCTCCTATCAGCCGCGGGGCTGGGCGCCGCCCGCCGTGCCGGGCAGCTAGGACTGGCCATGGCGGCCATGTCGGCGCCGGAGATCGTCTGTGAAAGGGTCACCTTGACCCAGCTCGACAGTGACGATGCTCCGGCCTTGTTCGGCTACCGCCGCGATCCCGACGTCGCTCGCTATCAGACCTGGGTGCCACACGGTCTCGACGAGGCCCGGCGGTTCATCGACGGGCTGCGGTCAGTCCCCTTCGGCAGGCCCGGCAGCTGGTGCCAGCTCGGCATCCGTCTGCACGACCCGGGCACGCTCGTGGGCGACGTCGGTGTCCACTTTCCGGCCGACGAACCCCGTCAGGTGGAGGTCGGCTTCACCGTGGCCCCCGCTCATCAGCGCCGCGGTCTCGGCGCCGAGGCCGTCACCGGGTTGCTCGATCACCTGTTCGGGCCCCTGCGTACGCATCGCGTCTTCGCCTCTGTCGATCCACGAAACGAGGCGTCGATGGGGCTGTTGCGCAGCATCGGGATGCGGCAGGAGGCACATTTCCGCGAGAGCCTGTGGTTCAAGGGGCAGTGGGCCGACGACGTCGTGTTCGCCGTCCTTGCGCGGGAGTGGCGCGACCGGTAGCTGGCGGTCTCCGGCGATCTCTCAGAAGTGTTTCTCGAGCTGGAGCGCCTCGTCGACCAGGCCGTGCTTGCGGTAGAGGGCCGCGGCGCGGTCGTTGCCGAAAACGGTGGAGACGGCGGCCTCGACGCAGCCGGCCGCTTCAAACCGGCTCATGACCGCGCTCATGAGCGCGTCACCGATCCCCTTGCCCTGGGCTGTCGCGGTCACGATCAGCTCGTCGACGTATCCCCAATGGCCGCCGTGAAACAGCCCAGGCCGCACGAAGAACGAAAGCATGCCGACGACCTCGCCGCCGAGCTCGGCTACGAGGATGCCGCTGTCGCCACGTGCCTGGTATTCGCGCAGGAGCTCGACCGTGACGCCGCTTTCGACGGCTTCGGTGCGGGCGAGCTCGCGAATGAGCTCGATCACGACCGGCTCGTCGCTCGGCCGCGCTTCCCTGATGGTCACACCGGCGGTCGCGGTCTCTCGGTTCATCATGTCCTTTCCGGGCGCCGCCGCTCGACAACGGGTCCCGACGACACGAGACAGTATCATGTACCTGCAATCACAAGGTAAGCTGAATGGCAGTCGCGACGAGCGCGACGGGGGAGGGGAGTTGAACACCGAGACATCGAAACGCCTGTTCGCCGAGGCGCAGCGCTGCATCCCCGGGGGGGTCAACTCGCCGGTCCGCGCGATGAAGGGCGTCGGCATGGAGCACCCGCTGTTCATCGCTCGTGCCCGGGGCGCTCACCTCTGGGACGCCGACGGCAACGAGTTCGTCGATCTGGTCTCGTCGTGGGGCCCCATGATCCTCGGCTGGGGACACCCCCAGGTCCTGGCGGCGCTGCACGCTCAGCTCGAACTGGGCACGAGCTTCGGCGCGCCCACCGTGCAGGAAAACGAGTTGGCCGAGCTGATCGTCGAGGCCGTCCCTTCGATCGAGAAGGTCCGGCTGGTCAATTCGGGCACCGAGGCCACCATG
>PMKK01000094.1 GCA_003157715.1 Actinomycetota bacterium | reverse complement strand
GTGATCCTGCCGAACATGCGGACCGCCATGCTGGGCGCGGCCTGCCTTACCCTGGCGATCGTCATGGGCGAGTACACGATCTCGAGCCTGTTGCTGTTCAACACGTTCGCGGTCTACATCTACTATATCGGCAACACCACAGCCAATCCGGCCGCTGCGCTTGCCATCATCAGCTTCATCCTGACCTGGGGGGCGATGATGGGTCTCTTCTTCCTGTCCCGGACCCGCGGCAGCCGCGGCCGGGCCGGCGGCGGTCCGGGAGCGACGGCGGCAGTCGGCCGGTAAGGAGCGAACTACATGGCCAGGCTTGATCTGAGACACATCCACAAGGAGTTCGACGAGGTGACGGCCCTGACCGAGCTTTCGCTCGAGGTGGGGTCTGGCGAGCTCGTCTCGCTGCTCGGGCCCAGCGGCTGCGGCAAGACGACGGCGCTGCGCATCGTCGCCGGATTCGAGCGGCCGACCACCGGCGAGCTGCTGGTCGACGGCAACGACATGACGTCCGTGCCGGCCAACAAGCGCAACATGGGCATGGTGTTCCAGGCCTACAGCCTATTTCCGAACATGACCGCCAGACAGAACGTCGAGTTCGGCCTGCGTATGCGCAAGACGCCCCGCGCCAAGTGCCACAGCCGGGCCGAGGAGCTGCTCGAGCTGGTCGGCCTCGCGACGCGCGCCGAGCGCTACCCGCACGAGCTTTCGGGCGGCCAGCAGCAGCGCGTGGCGCTCGCCAGGGCCCTCGCCATCGAGCCCGCCATCCTGCTGCTCGATGAGCCTCTCTCGGCGCTCGACGCCAAGGTGCGCGTCGAGCTGCGCCAGCAGATCAGGCGCGTCCAGACAGAGCTCGGCATCACGACCCTGTATGTCACTCACGACCAGGAGGAAGCGCTGTCGATCTCCGACCGCATCGCGGTCATGTCCGACGGCAACCTCGAACAGGTCGGCGCGCCGGCCGAGATCTACCGCAGCCCGGCGACCGAGTTCGTGGCCAACTTCGTGGGCCTCATGAACGGCTTCGACGGACGCGTGCAGGCCGACGGATCGGTGACGGTCGGCGCCTCTGAGCGCCCCATCCGCGTGACCCAGAAGCACGACTGCGCCGCGGGCGCCACGGTGATGGTGCTGATCCGCCCCGAATCGGTCGGCCTCCAGGAGCTGGTCGACGGAGCGGACGCGCCTGACGGGGCCTTCGCGGGCAAGGTGCTCATGCACACCTTCCTCGGCTCGGTCACTCGCATGACCCTCGACTCCGACATCGGCCAGCTCGTGGCCGACGTGCCCAGTCTTCGCGCCCTGACCATGCCGCCCGAGACCCGCGTCAGCGTGGAGGTCGATCCCGCCGGCGTCCGGCTGCTCGCGCGGTGACCGGCGGGCCGCCCACGCCGGCTTGACCGCCGCCGGGACTGCCTCGCTGCCGCCATCGGCGATCCTCACCAGAGTTTCACGAAGCGTTTCGTGGCCAGGCGGGTGGACGATGTTGCCCCTGAGCGCCGTTGCGCCGGGCTCATACGGTGACGCAGTTCCTTAAGGAGACTCATGCCGAACGCACCGAACGCCTTGATCAATGCGATGGACCAGGCCATCCAGGAAATCGCGAAGCTGCCGCGCAAGACCGTTCAGGTCTTCCATCACAACGATTCCGACGGGCTCACGTCGGGCGCCATACTCACGTGCGCCTTCGAGCGGCAGGGATTCGCGGTGCGGCGCTACTGCCTCGAAAAGCCCTATCCCGCGGTGCTGGAGAAGGTGTACGAGCAGCAAGGCGAGCTCCTTGTCTTCGCCGACTTTGCCGGCCGGCTCGCCCCGCTGCTGTCCGAGCTCAACCAGGGCAGGAACCTGACCCTCATACTGGATCACCACGTCGCCGAGGCGTCGACCGACCCACGCGTCGTGAACCTCGACCCCGATCTCTTCGGTCTGAAGGGAGACCGGGACATCTCCGGTTCGACCACCTGCTATCTCTTCGCTCGCACCCTTGACCCGGCCAATCGCGACCTGGCTCACGTCGCGACCGTAGGGGCGGTAGGAGACGGCTTTTTTGTCGACGGCGCCCTGGCGAGCGAGAACCGTGACGTCGCCCTGGAGGCCGTCCAGCAGGGCCTGGTCGAGATCAGGCAACACGAGACCGGGGAGCAGTACTTCCTGAACGGTCCCAAGGGCCAGCGGGACGTCGTTGCCGTCGGCGACGATCTCGACGTCCTGGGGGGCGTCGGGTACTACCAGGAAGGCCCGGACATGGGGGTCGCCGTCTGCCTCGAGGGGGCTTCGTCGCGGTCCGACCGGATGGTGGAAGACCTGAAGGCCGTCAGAACGAGGATCTTCGACAAGGAGATCGCGAGGCTCCGGGCGGGCGCCTGGCGGCAGGCGCCTCACATTCAGTGGTTCGATCTCGAGCGGCGCTTCTTTCCGATGGGAGTGAAGATGGTCGGGGCGTTCTGCGACGCCATCCGGGTGACCGACCTCATCGACCCGCGCAAGTACCTCGCCGGCTTTCAGATCATTCCCGACGAGATCCCAGGTTTCGGTACGATCGCCTTCAACCAGGTGAAGATCTCCATGCGGGTCGCCCCTTCGATGGAAGAGAAGATCCGGGCGGGCCGGGTGATGGGGCTGAACATCCTGCTGCCCGAAGCGACGGCCAGGCTGGGAGGCTTTTCCGATGCCTGCCACAGCCTGACGGCCGCCACCACGGTGGCCGTCGGCAAGGAAGAGCAGCTGATCGAGGAAATGGAAGATATCCTGAAGGGTGAGGCGCATGGCTGAAGGCAGCGGGTTTGGCAAGTCGATCCTGATCGGCGATCAGTTCGTCCTCGACGAGGTGCCGGCGATCGTCTCGTCGATCTCCTACGAGACCGTGACGACGGTCGAAAGGACCGGCGGCGAGGGCTGGACTCTCGAAGACGACCGGGTCGAGGTACCGGGCTACAAGGAGCGCAAGAGGGAGCAGCAGGGCCGCTCCATCGATCGCATCCTCGAGGTCGCGGGCATCGACGTCAAGAAACACCCGATCAAGATCACCATCGGGGGTACGCTGCTGGCCGGCAGCGGGGTGGGCGCCAGCGCCGCCAGCTGCGTGTCGCTCGCGCGGGCCTTGAACGCGGAGTTCGAGCTGGGTCTCTCCGTCGAGGAGATCAACCGGGTGGCCTGGCAGGGTGAGTTCCCTTATCACGGGGTCGCCAGTGGCGTCGACAACACCGCTTCGACTTACGGCGGCCTGCTGCTCTTCTTCTTGAAAGACAACGAGCAGCATTTCGAACGGATCGAGTGTCCGGGAGCCTTTGAGATCGTGCTGGCCAACAGCGGCGTCACGGTCGACACGGCGGCGCTCGACGAGTTCATCGACCGGCAAAAGACCGATGAGGCCGAGCTCTTCGCGGCGCGTCTCGAGACCATGACGGCGCAGGTCGCCGAGATGAAGACGGCCCTTGAAGCCGGCGATCTGCCGACCGTCGGCAGGGTCATGTCGGAAAACCAGAAGCTGCTGATCGACATGCAGATGTCGCATGAGACGGTGGATGCCATGTGCGAGACGGCTCTGGCCAACGGCGCTCTCGGGGCCAAGGTCACAGGCGGCGGCAGGGGCGGCTACATGCTCTCCCTGACGCCCGGGGCGCGGCTCCAGGACAGGGTCGCCGGGGCTTTCGAGCAGCAGGGCTACAAGGTCATCAGGGCGACCATCGGCGGCAAGTGATCGCCGGGCACGTCCCCGCGCCACCCGCTCGCCCGTCTCCGGCCACTGCACGCTCGCCCGTCTCCGACCACTGCACGCTTGCCCGTCCGGCGGACTCCCGGCAGAGGCAAGCGCGGCCGCGCCTTTGCGGTTGAAACATCAGACGTCTGACGTTATCGTGACAAGACGCTCACCGCGGGTCGGCGGCGGCCGCAGCCCGATGCCGTCGTAGTCCGCGACGAGGCGTGCCGGCGATAGCCGACGCTGCCCGACGCTGGGGAGGTAGCCGTTCCATGACCGACCTGTTCGACCTCGAAGCACTGAAGCGCCGGCTGGCGGCGGCCCCCGAGGCCGCCCGGCTCGAGCGGCTGGGCCTGCGGACGGTCGTCCTCGGGGACGACGCTTTGCAGGCCTTGCCTCAAGTCGTTGCCGATCTCGTCGCCGCGCGCGGTGCGGAGGGCCCCGTCGCCATCCTTTCCGACCTCACGCCGAAGCGCTACCGGTCGGCCGACCTGCTGGACTACGTCACCGCGACCCTGGCGGCGCGGGGCGGCGTGCGCGGCGTCGCTCTCGGCGCCCCCGGCCACCCCGCGCACGCCGACGAGGAGACGCTGGCCAAGGCCACTTGCGCCTGCGACGGCGCCGCCTGTCTTGTGGCGGTCGGCTCCGGTACGGTCGCCGACATCGGCAAGGTGGTCGCGGCCGCCCACGGCATGGCCTATGTCGTGGTGCAGACCGCCACCAGCGTCAACGGCTTCGCCGACGATCGCTCGGTGCTGCTCGTGAACGGCGTGAAGCGCACCACACCGACGACCTGGGCCGACGCGCTCGTGATCGACACCGACGTGCTCGTCTCCGCTCCGGTCGAAATGAACGTCTCCGGCTTCGCCGACCTGATCGCCACCTTCACGGCGCCGGCCGACTGGTATCTGGCCACCGTGCTCGGCATGGACGATACCTACTCGCCGACCGTCGTCGCGCTGGCCCGCGAGCAGGGGCCGGCCGTGCTCGCGGCTGCCCCTCGTGTGCCACACGCCGACCGGGCGGCGCTCGCCCAGGTCGCCGCGACCCTCACGCTGAGCGGCGTCTCGATGGGCATCGCGGGCACCACGGCTCCGTGCTCGGGCATGGAGCACACGGTCAGCCACCTGATCGAGATGGCGGCCATGCAGGCCGGCCGGGAGCCGGCCCTGCACGGCGCCCAGGTGGGGGCCAGCAGCATCCTCGCCGCCCTGCTGTGGCAGCGGGTCCTCGACGAGCTGGCCGGCGGCGGCCTGTCGCGAGTCCGCGTGCCGGACGCGGCCGCGGCCGAGGCCGGCGTGCGGGCAGCGTTTCTCACCGTCGATCCCAGCGGCGAGATGGGCGAGGAGTGCTGGCGTGACTACTCGCGCAAGCTGGCGCGCTGGGCTGGCGCCGGCGAACGGATCGCACTGGCGGCTCGCGACTGGCCGGTCCACGACGGCGTCCTGCGCGACTTGCTGGCCGGGCCAGAGGCGCTCGTGGCTGCGCTGCGCGGCGCCGGCGCCCCGGTGCTGCTGTCCGAGGTCGAGCCGCCGGCCGACGAAGCCACCGCGCGCTGGGCCACGGCGAGCTGCCATCTGATGCGCGACCGGTTCTCGGTGGCCGACATGGCCTGCTTTCTGGGCATCTGGGACGCGGCCTGCGTCGATGCGCTGCTGTCGGACGCCGCGGCTCTCGGCGGCGCGGCGTGAGCCGCGACACCGCCGGCCGCGACGCTGCCAACCGCGACGCGGTGGACTCGCCGCCCACCAGCCGGCCGGCGCGGATCTACCCGGGGTACGCCTTCGACCTCGACGGCACGGTCTATCTGGGCGAGGCCCTGCTGCCCGGCGCGGCCGAGACCATCGATGCCATCCGGCGGGCCGGTTCGCGCATCGTCTATGTGACCAACAAACCGCTCCACACCGCCGGCGACTACGCCGCCAAGCTGACGCGCCTCGGCGTGCCCACGGCGCGTGACGACGTAGTGACCTCGGTCGATGCGCTGGTCGACTACCTCGGCCGCGAACATCCCGGCGAGACCGTCCTCGCGGTGGCCGAGCAGTCGACCATCGACGAGATCCACAGGGCCGGCTTTACGGTGACGAAGGACCCGCTGGAGACGCAGGTCGTGGTCGTGTCCTTCGACCGCACCTTCGACTACGAGAAGCTGAACGCCGCCTTTCAGGCGGTGCGCTATCACGGCGCGACCATCGTCGCCACCAACCCCGACCCCTACTGTCCGACGCCCGAGGGCGGGCTGCCCGACTGCGCCGCCATGCTGGCGGCCGTCGAGGCCAGCACGGGCGCCAAGGCCGAGGCGGTGGTCGGCAAGCCGAGTATCCACATGGCGCGCGCCCTGCTGAGCCGGCTCGGACTGCCCGCCCAGGACGTCGCGCTGATCGGCGACCGCCTGCTCACCGACGTGGCGATGGCCCTGTCGCTGGGCATGACGGGCATCCTCACCCTGACAGGGGCGACCCGCGCGGAGAGTCTTGCCGGCGCCTCGGTCACGCCCGACTTCGTGATCGACGGCCTCGCTCAGCTACTGCCCGAACGCTCGTTCCGCCACCAGGAGGCTTCGCAATGAACTTCATCTTCATGCTGACCCATAACGACAGCACCGTGCCCGATGCCGCCGGGGTCTACGACTCGCTGCGCGGCACGGCGCTGCACTACGTCGGCTTCAAGGACATCGGCGCCACGCCGGACGAGCTTGCCGTCGTGGCCGGGAAGGCTCATGCCGACGGCCTCGAGGTCATGCTCGAGGTCGTGTCGACCTCGCGTGAATCGGAGATCGTGTCGCTCGAGGCGGGGCGCGCCATCGGCGTCGACTGGATCCTCGGCGGCACGCACGCCGACGACGGCCGGCGCATTCTCGCCGGCAGCGGCATCAAGTACTGTCCGTTCCCGGGTCGTATCGACGGTCATCCCAGCGTCCTTCTGGGAAGCATCGCCGAGATCAGCCGGGACGCCCGCGACCTTTCGGCTCTGGACGGCGTCTTCGGCCTCGACCTGCTCGCCTATCGCAGTTCCGGGGAGGACCCCATCGCGCTGACGCGCGACGTCGTTGCCGCGTCGGCTGGTCCGGTCGTCGTGGCCGGCTCGATCGCAAGGCCTGAGCAGATCCGTCTCGTCGCCGCGGCGGGGGCGTGGGGCTTCACGATCGGCGGCGCGATCTTCGAGGGGCGTCTGCCCGGCGCGCCCGACCTGGCCGCCCAGATCACCGCGGTCCTGAACATCACCGCGGCGGCCGAAGCCCCCCGTGACTAGGGACCCGATCATGAAGAAGCAGTCTCGTCCGAAGCTGCCCGACCGCGTGCGAGACTCGCTGCTGCACGACCTGTTCTCGAACGTCTACGCCGCCGGCGACCGGCTTCCTAACGAAGACGAGCTGGCCGCGCGCTTCGAGGTCAGCAGGGCGACCATCCGCGAGGCCGTTCGCGGCCTGGTCGAGGCCGGGTATCTGGTGCGCCGCCACGGCACCGGCACGTTCGTGACGGCCCTGCCGCGCCATCGCCACACGCTGAACGCCAACCTGAGCTACACGGCGATGATCCGCGAAGCCGGACTGGAACCGGGGCGCAAGCTGATCCGGCACCTGGTCCGCGTCGCGACGGGCGACGAGGCGGCCGCTCTCGGGATCGCGCCCACCGAGCCGGTGCTGTTCGTCGAGCGGATCCGCTTAGCCGACGGCCGGCCGGTCGTCTACTCGACCGACCGCATCTCGGCGCTGCTGCTCGGCGAGGCCGTCGAGGGCGTCGTCGACTCGTCATCGCTCTACGCCTTGCTCGAAGAGGCCCACGCGGGCGTGCGGAGCGCTTTCGCCACCCTGCATCCCGTGATCGCCGACGCGCGTCTGGCGCGCCTGCTCCACGTGCAGGCCGGCTCCCCCTTGCAGGAGATCGAGCAAGTCGATTTCGACGAGCTCGGCCGGCCCGTGATGTTCTCTTCGGAATGGCACGTGCCCGACATCTTCGAACTGAGCGTGAACCGCATGAACGACGCACCGGCCGGTGGTGCCGGTGTCTGAAGCGCCGCGACACACGCGGCGCAGACTACGGAGGTTCCACGGTGGCCGCTGAGGCGCGCGTGACATGGCTGGGTCCCGACGCTCGCAAACGTGCTCTGGAGCGCTTCGCCGGGGAGACCTTCGACGTGCTGGTGGTCGGCGGCGGCGTGACCGGCTGCGGGGTCGCTCTCGATGCCGCGAGCTGCGGCCTGTCGGTAGCCCTTGTGGAACGGCGCGACTTTGCCGCCGGCACGTCGAGCCGCTCCAGCAAGCTGATCCACGGCGGGCTGCGCTACCTCGAACATCTCGACGTCAAGCTGGTGCGCGAGGCGCTGCACGAGCGGCGGCTGCTGATCGAGAAGATCGCGCCGCATCTGGTCCATCCCACGCCCTTCCTGTTTCCCCTCAGGCGCAAGGTCTGGGACCGCTTCTACATGGGCGCGGGACTTCTGCTGTACGACTCGCTGGCCGGCCTGCACCCGGCGGTGCCGCGCCACCGGCACCTGTCGCGGCGCGCCTGTCTGAAGGCGGCCCCCGGCCTGCGCGGCAGCGCTCTGGCCGGCGGCATCCGCTACTACGACGCGCAGGTCGACGACGCGCGCTTCGCGCTGGTGCTGGCGCGCACGGCGGCGTCGCTCGGCGCCGTCTGCGCCTCGGCGGTCGCGGTGACCGACTTTCTGCACGACGGCGACCGGGTGGCGGGCGCGCGCCTGCACGACCTCGAGGGGGGCGGCGAGCTCGAGCTGCATGCCCGCACGGTGATCAACGCCACCGGCATCTGGACCACCGAGATGGAGCGCCTGGCCGGCATCGCGGACCCCATGATCGTGCGGCCCTCGAAGGGCGTGCACATCGTCGTGCCCCGCGACCGGATCGAGTCGGAGTACGCGCTCATCCTGCCCACCGAGAAGAGCGTGCTCTTCGTGCTGCCCTGGGGCGAGCACTGGATCATCGGCACCACCGACACCGACTGGCACTTCGGCCTGGACCACCCCTCGGCCACGCACGCCGACATCCAGTACCTCCTGGAACACGCCAACGAGGTGCTCAGGGAGCCCCTGGGCTTCGACGACGTCATCGCCGTGTATGTCGGTCTGCGGCCGCTGCTGGGCGGCACGGCCGAAGAGACCGCGAAGCTGTCGCGCAATCACGCCGTGCGGCGCAGCGCGCCGGGGTTCGTGAGCGTCGCCGGCGGCAAGTACACCACCTACCGGCTGATGGCGCGCGACGCCGTCGACAAGGCCGCCGCCGACCTGCCCTTCGCCGTCGACGCCAGCCGCACGGCCGACATCCCGCTGCTGGGGGCCGTCGGCCGGGCGGGTGCCGGCTTCAGGCTGAGCAGGCACCCCGGCGCCGCCCGCCTGATGCCGGGTCAGCTGCACCATCTGGTGGCGCGCTACGGCACGCTGGCCGACGAGGTGCTCGATCTGCTGGCCGCCGACCCCGTTCTGGCCGCTCCGCTCACCGGAGCCGAGACCTACCTGGCCGGCGAGGTCCGCTATGCCGCGCTGTGCGAGGGCGCGCTGCACCTCGACGATGTGCTCACGCGCCGCACGCACATCGCCTTCGAGGCGCCCGACCGGGGCCGGCTGGCCGCCGCGGGCACGGCGCGGCTGATGGCGCCCGTGCTCGGCTGGGACGAGGCCGCGGTCGAGCGCGAGATCGCCCACTACCTGGCGCGACTCGAGGCCGAGTCGGCCGCTCAGGCGCTGCTCAGCGACGCCGCGTCCGACGCGGCCCGGTCCGGCGTACGCGACCTGCGGCTCGAGAGCCCCGAGACGCCGGCGCGCGAGTAGTCCGGAACGGCAGGGGCGGGGCTCCGGCGGGAGCGGCGTTCCGGCGGGAGCGCGGTTCCGGCAGCCCGTCGGGGTCCGCGGTTGACGCGCGCCCCGTGCTGGCCTACCCTCGAAAAGACGAACGACGTTGCGGCCTTGCGCCGCGCCGGAGGTGTTCCATGGTTGGCCCGTGGCAAAGGACATATGGTGCATACCTAAGCTAGCCGAGGCTCGCCGCCTCGTTCTGGCTCACGACGTCGTTCCCGTAACCCACACCTTCGTTTCCGATCTCGAGACTCCCGTCTCGGCGTTCCTCAAGCTCGCTCCGCAGGCCCGCGTCTTTCTGCTCGAAAGCGCCGAGCAGGGGCAGCGCCTGGGCCGCCACTCGTTCCTTGGCATCGGCGCTCGCGCCGTCGTCAGCTACCGGCAGGGCATCCTCACGATCGAACAGAACGGCGCGCGCCGCCAGACGGCCTGCGACGACCCGTTTGCCGCCGCCGCCGAGTTCGTGAGCGCTTTCGATACGGCGCCGGCGGACGATCTCCCGTCGCTGGCCGGCGCGCTGGTCGGGTACTTCGGCTACGACCTGGTCCGTCACCTCGAGCGCCTGCCTGCGCCGCCGCCCGACGACCTCGGCCTGCCGGAGATGGCCTTCCTGCTGCCCGACACGGTGCTCGTCTTCGATCATCTCAAGCACACCGTCACGATCGTGGCCAACGCACTGGCTGACGGCGGCGGCATCGACCAGTCCTACCGGCGGGCCGTCGCCACGATCACGGCGGTCAAGGCGAGGCTCGCCGGTCCGTTGCCGGCAGAGGCACCGCCGCTCGCGGCCCGAACCCGGCCGGTCGGCGCGCGACGCTCACCTGGGGCCGCGGCTCGGCCTGCCGGAGCGCCGCGGACGGCGTCCGCCGGCGTCCGCCCCGTGACCTCGTCGATGTCGCGCGCCGCTTTTGAAGCCGGTGTCTCTCGCATTCGCGACTACGTCGTGGCCGGCGACGCCCTGCAGGTGGTGCTGAGCCAGCGCTTCAGCAGGCCGATCGCCGTGTCGCCGTTCGCGGTCTACCGCAGCCTGCGGGCCGTCAATCCGAGTCCTTACATGTACTACATGGCCTTCGACGACTTCGCCCTGGCCGGCTCGTCGCCGGAGCCGCTCGTCACCGTGAGCGGCGACCAGGTCACGACCCGGCCGATCGCCGGCACCCGCCGGCGCGGCCGCGACGCCGCCGAGGACGGCCGCCTCGCCGACGAGCTGCGCGCCGACGAGAAGGAACGCGCCGAGCACGTCATGCTGGTCGACCTGGGTCGCAACGATCTGGGGCGCGTGTGCCGGCCGGGTAGCGTGAGCGTCGACGAGCTCATGGGCGTAGAGCTCTACTCGCACGTCATGCACATGGTGTCGTCGGTAAGCGGCCGGCTGGCGGCGGGTCGCGACGCCCTCGACGCCCTCAAGGCGGCGTTTCCGGCCGGCACGGTGAGCGGCGCCCCCAAGGTGCGCGCCATGGAGATCATCGACGAGCTCGAGACCGTGCGGCGCGGCCCCTATGCCGGGGCCATCGGGTATCTGTCGCCCGGCGGCGACCTCGACACCTGCATCTGCATCCGCACGATCGTCATGAAGGACGGCATGGCCTACGCCCAGGCCGGCGCCGGGATCGTGGCGGACTCTGATCCCGCGCGCGAGTTCGAAGAGACCGAGAACAAGGCGGCGGGCCTGCTGCGCGCGGTCGAGCTCGCCCACGAAGACCTCACCGAATCTCCGGGAGACTGAAGCTCATGGCCCACGTGTTCGTCATCGACAACTACGACTCGTTCNNTTCACCTACAACCTCGTGCAGCTGCTGGGGACACTTGACGCCGAGGTCACGGTGGGTCGCAACGATCGCGTGACTCTGGGCGACATCGAGGCGGCGCGGCCGACGCATCTGCTCGTCTCGCCTGGTCCCTGCACGCCCGCCCAGGCGGGCGTGTCGGTCGCCGCGGTGCGCCGTTTCGCCGGGCGTCTGCCGGTGCTCGGCGTGTGCCTCGGCCACCAGTGCATCGGCGAGGCCTTCGGCGGCGTGGTGCGCCGGGCGGCGGCCGTCGTGCACGGCAAGACCGACCTTGTGCACCATGATGGCAGGACGTTGTTTCGCGGCCTGCCCGACCCTTTCACGGCGACCCGCTACCACTCGCTGGTCGTCGACCCCGAGCTGCCGCCGGCGCTCGAGCTGAGCGCCTGGAACGCGGCCGGCGAGGTCATGGCGCTGCGCCACCGTGAGCTGCCCGTCGAGGGTGTGCAGTTTCATCCCGAGAGCGTGCTCACCGAGGGCGGCGCTCGGCTGCTGGCCAACTTCCTCACGCTGTCGGCCGGCTGCCTCCGCGGCGCTCGCGCCGTAGAGCCGGCCGGCGATTCGCGCGGCCGCTCACCCGCCGCGCGCAGGTCACCGGCCGCGCGCCGCTCACCGGTGCGCCAAAGCGCGACGCCGGCCACCCCGGAAAGGATGCAGACGATGCCCAACGAGATCCTCTCCGCCGCCCTTGCCACGCTCGCGGCCGGCGGCGACATGAGCGCAGCGACGGCGCGCGGCGTGCTGCTCGAGATCATGGGCGGGGGCGTGGGGGAGACCCAGACCGCCGCCTTCCTCAGCGCCCTGCGGGTCAAAGGCGAGACGGCAGAGGAGATCGTCGGCATGGCGCGCGCCATGACCGACCTCTCCGAGAAGGTGATAGTCGATGCCGACGTCATCCTCGACACCTGTGGCACGGGCGGTGACGGCGCCCGCACCTTCAACATCTCGACGGCGGCGGCGCTGATCGCCGCCGGCGCGGGGGTCACGGTCGCCAAGCACGGTAACCGCTCGGCGACCAGCCGCTGCGGCAGCGCCGACGTGCTCGAGGAGCTCGGCGTGGCCATCGACCTCGCTCCCGCTCAGGTCGGCCGCTGTATCGCCGAGGCTGGCATCGGTTTCATGTTCGCGCCGCGTCATCACCTGGCCATGAAGACCGTAGCGCCGGTGCGCCGCGAGCTCGGCATAGCCACCACCTTCAACATCATCGGCCCGCTGACCAACCCGGCCGGGGCGCGCCACCAGCTCATCGGCGTGGCCGACGAGCGCTACGTCGATCGCCTGGCGCAGGCCGTTCGCATGATGGGCTCGGCGCGCAACCTGCTCGTCCACAGCCGGGACGGGCTGGACGAGATCACGACCACAGAGTCGACCGAAGTGGTCGAGGTGTTTGCCGGCCAGGGCTTCGACCGCCGCTACACGGTGACGCCGGAGCAATTCGGGCTGGCTCGCGCGCCGTCGCTCGACGAGCTGCGCGGCGGCGACGCGGCCGAGAACGCCGCGCTGCTGCGCGAGGTGGTCGACGGGGTCGCCGGAGCACGTCTCGACATCTCCCTGCTGAACGCCGGCGCGGCACTCTACATAGCCGAAGCCGCGGCGAGCATGGAAGAAGGCGTCGAGCGGGCCCGCGCGGCGGTCGCCAGCGGCGCCGCGCGGGCCAAGCTCGACGCCTTGATACGCGTTACCCGCCGGCTCAAGGCCGAGGTGGCGTGAACGTGGACTTTCTAGCTGCCATGACCGAGCAGGCCCGCGTGCGGGTGGCCGAGGCGCGCCTGCGGCGGCCGCTGACCCGGCCGCCGTCCCGGCCGAGCGCCGGCGCCGCCGTGACGAGCGGCCGCTCTGGCCGTCTGGTCGCCGCGCTGCTGGCCGGTTCGCGTGCCGCGGCCGGTCCGGCCGGTCCGACCGACACGGCGCTCATCGCCGAGGTCAAGCGCGCCTCGCCGAGCAGAGGCGCCATCGCCCCAGACCTCGATGCGGTGTCGCAGGCGCTGGCCTACGAGGCGGCCGGCGCCGACGCGGTCTCGGTGCTGACGGAACCGTCTCGCTTTGGCGGCTCGCTGGACGACCTGGCCGCGGTCGCCGCGGCCGTCGCGGTGCCGGTGCTGCGCAAGGACTTCATCGTGGACCGCTATCAGCTCTGGGAGGCCGCGGCGGCCGGCGCCGCGGCGGTGCTGCTCATCGTGGCGGCGCTGGCCGACACCGACTTGCGCGCGCTGCTTGCGGAGTGCCGGGCCTGCGGCCTCGATGCCCTGGTCGAGGTCCACGACGAGGCCGAGCTGGCGCGGGCCGCGGCCGCCGGCGCGGCCTTGATCGGTGTCAATAACAGAGACCTGCGCACGTTGTCGGTCGACCTGGCCGTGACTGAGCGGCTGGCCGGCCGGGTACCGCCCGGCGTGGTGCTGGTCAGCGAGAGCGGCATCGTCACGGGCTCCGATGCGCGGCGCGTCTCGCGGGCCGGCGCTCAGGCCGTACTCGTCGGCGAGGCGCTGGTGCGGACTCCGCACGGGCGGCTGGCTGAGCTCGCGGGCGAGCTCAAGGCGCGGCCGCCGCTCAACGCCGGCGCGGTCGTGACGCGTGTCAAGATCTGTGGCCTCACACGCGAGCAGGATGTCGGCCTGGCGGTCGCGCGCGGCGCCTGGGCCTGCGGCTTCGTGCTCAGTGAGAGCCCTCGGCGGGTGACGCCCGAGCGAGTCGCGCGGCTGGCCCGCGAGGCCGGGAACGCCCTGACGGTCGGCGTCGTGACGACCGAGTCGCCGGTCTGGATCGCCCACGCTCTGGAAGTCGCGGGGCTGGCGGCGGTGCAGCTGTCGGCGGGGGCGGACGGGCCGACGGTCGCGGCCGTGCGGGCGGCGGCGCTGGCGGGCGGCCTGCGGCCGCTCGTCATCGCCGCCGCCGACACGCCGGACGCGGCCGACGCCGACCTTACGCTGCTGGACGGGCGTGCGCCGGGAGTCTACGGAGGCACCGGCATCGCGCTCGACTGGGATGCGCTGGCCGCCGGTCGCGGCGCTTCTCACCGCGCCGGCGCAACCGCCGGCTTGTCCGGCGACGACGCGCTTCCGGATCGCGGCGTGCTCCCGGATCGCGGCGTGCTCCCGGATCGCGGCAGGCTCATGCTGGCCGGCGGTCTGGCGCCGCGCAACGCCGGCGCGGCGATCGCCGCGCTGCACCCGTTCGCGCTCGACGTCGCCGGCGGTGTCGAGTTGAAAGGAGCGCCCGGTGTGAAGGACCCTCGTCTGCTGACTGCCTTCTTCGCGGCCGTCGCGGCCGCCGATACCGTCGCGGCCGCTGACGCCGACGCGACCGCTGACGCCGATGCGACCGTCGATGCCGTCGATGCCCGCGCCGAAACGAGCCCTCTCGCCCGCGCCGATACGGTTGCGTCCGGCCGCGCCGATACGGTCGCGTCCGCCGCTTCGGCTGCCGGCGTGATCCCGACTCCGGAACGCGCGGCGATGAGCGTCGAGACCCGCTTTGGCCCCTACGGCGGCCGCTACGTGCCCGAGATCCTGATCCCGGCCCTGGACGAGCTCACGAACGCCTACCAAGAGGCCCGCGGCGACGCGGCGTTTCAGGCGGAGCTCTCGCGCCTGCTCGCCGACTACGCGGGTCGTCCCACGCCGCTCTACCATGCGGCCCGGCTCAGCGAGCGCTGTGGCGCCGCGGTGTATCTCAAGCGTGAGGATCTTTGCCACACGGGTGCTCACAAGATCAACAACGTGCTGGGCCAGACGCTCCTCGCGGCGCGCATGGGCAAGCGCCGGGTCATCGCCGAGACCGGCGCCGGTCAGCACGGCGTCGCCACGGCCAGCGCCTGCGCCCTGCTGGGCCTGCGGTGCGAGGTGTTCATGGGCGCCGAGGATGTGCGCCGCCAGCAGTTGAACGTGGTGCGCATGCGGCTGCTCGGGGCGACGGTGACCCCTGTCGAGAGCGGCTCGCGCACCCTGAAGGACGCCATGAACGAGGCCCTGCGCGACTGGGTGACCAACGTGCGCGACACGTTCTACGTGATCGGCTCGGTGGCCGGACCGGCGCCCTACCCGGCCATGGTGCGCGACTTTCAGCGGGTGATCGGCGACGAGGCCCGCGCCCAGATGCTGGCGCGCCTCGGTCGCTTGCCCGACGAAGTCGTGGCCTGCGTCGGCGGCGGCTCCAACGCGCTGGGCATCTTCCAGGCGTTTCGCGACGATCCGGTGCGTCTCACCGGGGTCGAGGCCGCCGGCGCGGGCCTCGACACCGACCGTCACGGGGCCACGCTCACTCGCGGGCGTCCCGGCGTGCTCCACGGCTCGTTTTCGTATCTGCTGCAGGACGTCTGGGGCCAGGTGCTCGAGGCTCATTCGGTGTCGGCCGGGCTCGACTACCCGGGCGTCGGCCCGGAGCACTCGTGGCTGCGGGACAGCGGCCGCGCCGTCTATGCGGCCGCGACCGACCTCGAGGCGCTGGCGGCGTTTCGCGCGACGGCCGAGCTCGAGGGCATACTCCCGGCGCTCGAGAGCTCGCACGCGCTGGCCTACGTGCTGCGCGGGCCGGGGGCCGACGTGCGCTTCGCCGAGGGCGATCTCATTGTGCTTAACCTCTCCGGGCGGGGCGACAAGGACGTCCACGAAGTCGCGCGGCTGCTCGATCTCGACGGCTCGGCGGGGGGCTCGTGATGGCCGGGACGGCGGGTGGACTCGCGCCGCGCGTGCGGGCGGCGTTCGCGGCGCCGCGCGCCGCCCACGCCGCCCTCATCCCGTACCTCACGGGGGGGCACCCTGACATCGAGACCTGTCACGGGCTGATCGAGACGCTGATCGCAAGCGGCGCCGACATCGTCGAGCTGGGCGTGCCGTTCTCCGACCCGATCGCCGACGGGCCGGTCGTGCAGCGCTCTACCCAGGCCGCGCTGCGTGCCGGGATCACGCCCGAGGATGTCTTCGCGCTGGCGGCGGCGCACAGCGCCGCCGTGCCGTTCATGCTGCTCACCTACTTGAACACGGTGCTCGCCTACGGTCCCGAGCGCTTCTTCGAGCGTGCCGCCCGGGCCGGAGTCGAGGCGGTCGTGATCCCCGACCTGCCGCTCGACGAGGCGGCCGCGCAGGTGGCGGCGGCCCGCGGGCGCGGCGTCGCCATCGTGCCGATGGCGACGCCGACCAGCACGGACCGCCGCCTCGACCTCGTCGCGCGGGCGGCCGACTCGCTCGTCTACTGCGTCGCGGTCACCGGCGTGACCGGCGCCCGCCGCCGGACCGGCGTCGAGCTGCCCGGCCTCGTCGCCCGGCTGCGCGAGAGGACCGCCGCTCCGCTGGCGGTCGGCTTCGGCATCTCGACGCCGGCTCAGGCCGCCGCCGTCGCGCGCCTCGCCGACGGGGTGATCGTCGGCAGCGCGCTTATCGACCGCGTGGCGCGCAGCACCGGTGCGCCGGCGGCGAAGCGGGCGGCCGCCGAGCTGGTGGCGGCGATGAGCGCGGCGATAGGCGGTGCCGGGTCGCCGGGTGAGCCGGTCTCAGAGAGCGCTCCGGCCGCGCCGCCGCCGGGCGGTGCGCTGCGATAGCATACGGGTCTCGTGCATTCAGACCCGCAGCATCCCGAGGGAGGCAGCCATGAGGGCCGTCGTCGTCTACGAATCTCTCTGGGGCAACACTGCCGCGGTCGCGAGGGCGAGCCGGAAAAGGCGCGACTCTGGGGGGCCGAGCTCGCCAAGACCATGCAGCAGGAGGCTAGCGTGAAGTACGTTCGCATGCCCATCGAAGTCGAGTCGCCCGAAGAGTTCGGCTACGACCGGATCAAGTTCAATCTCTCGGAGAGCTCGGTGCGCGACCGTGCGCTCGCCGACCTTGGGGCCGACCCCGTCGGCTCAAGCCTGCGCGACCTGGTGCTGTTCTACGGTACTCACGAGGGCCACCCCGGCCTGCGCGAGATCGTCGCGACGGCGGCCGGCGGCGGCCTCTCGGCCGCGGATGTGCTGGTCACGGCGGGCGCCNNACGCCGCGCGCCATCGAGGCCGACGTGAGCTTCCTCGACCTGAGCTTCGAGGAGGGCTTCGCCGTCGACATCGACCGGCTGGCGGCACTCATCACGCCGCGCACGAAGTACGTGAGCGTGACCCAGCCGCACAACCCCACGGGGCAGCTCATGAGCGAGGCCGACCTGCGCCGCCTGGTGGCGGTGGTCGAGTCGGCCGACTGCCGCCTGCTGGTCGACGAGACCTATCGCGAGATGAGCTTCGGCGGCCCGCTGCCCTGTGCCGCCGCGCTTTCCCCGCGCGCCATCAGCGTGTCGTCGCTTTCCAAGACCTATGGCATTCCCGGCATCCGCACGGGCTGGCTGATGACCCGCGATCGCGAGCTCATGACCACCTTCCTCGCCGCCAAGGAGCAGATCGGCATCTGCGGCAGCGTGGTAGACGAGGAGATCGCCTTCCAGGCGCTGCGCGGGCGCGAGGCCTGGCTCACCGATGTCGGAGGGCATATCCGGGAGGCATTGGCCACGATGCGTGCCTGGATGGCCGGCGAAGAGCTGATGGAGTGGGTCGAGCCCAGGGGTGGTGTCGTCTGCTTCCCGCGCATCAGGCTCGAGACGCCGGTCGACGTCGACGAGTTCTACCGCCGGCTGAGCGACGAGCACGCCACTTACGTCGGTCCGGGCCACTGGTTCGAGCAGCCGCGCCGCCACATGCGGATCGGTTTCGGCTGGCCGACGGCGGCCGAGCTCGAGGGCGGCCTGCGCGCTATCTCAGCGTCTCTGCGCGAGGCTCTGCGCTAGGCACGAGCTGCCGGGCGTCGAGTGCGAGGCGCCCTTGCGCCGGGTATGAGCCCCGCTGCTAGGCGTCGGCCACTCCCGTCAGATCCGCCAGGGGGATCCAGGCGGCGACCTCGGCGGCCGGCGCGAAATCGAGCCATTCGGCTCTCATGGAGGGGTCCTCTCCGCGCGCCGTGCAGAACATGCGCAGTAGTTCGGCGTCGATAGTGCCGGCCAGGTCCGGGTGCAGCGAGCCCAGCGAGAGGGCGAGCTCCTGGGCGCGCGCTCTCTTCATCAGGTAACAGTCCAAGGTGCCTCCAGTTGCGACGTGCCTTGTTCCTATCGGTGCATGTGCCGCGATGGGTAAGCCCGCGCGGCAGTTCGCTCACCGCCCGCTCACCCGGGGTTCACGTCGCGCTCAGAATGGCTGGGTACCATGCATTCAGCCCTTCCCCTGGGCCGTTGGGCGCCGGCCTTCCCCCCGGGTCGGCGCCCGCTTCCGTCTCGTCGTGGCGCTCGCGGGACTCGACCTCGCGGCCGCTGCCGCCACACGTGGCGGCCGGGCCACCCCTCGCCGCAGATTCATCGACGCCTCACGGCTCCCTGACGTTTGGCGGGCAGAGTGAACGCGCACACCATTTGTCGGGCGCGGCGGATGGCCTCGCCCAGAAGGGAGCAGGCATGACTTTCGGGAGGCACGACACCTCCGCCCGCCCCGCCGACCGCTTGATGGCCGAAGCCGTGGCCTTGATCGACGCCGGCCGGCGTCGGGGGGTGCAATTGCGTCTCACCGGCGGCCTCGCCGTCCGCCGCTACTGCACCGACCTCGATTTCATGGACCGCGAGTTCTCGGACATCGACCTGATCGGTCTCTCGCGGCAAAGTCGCGAGCTGCACCGTCTGTTCGGCGAGCGTGGCTACTACGAGAATCGCTATATCAGCCAGTCGACCGGCGGCGCCCAGTTGCAGTTTCTGCAGCGCGGCCGACTGCTCGAGTCGCGCGCCCACTTTCAGAAGCGCCCCCGCCCAGTCTCGCCCGTCGAGGCGGCTCCGCTCGTAGACCACGTCGACGTCTTTCTCGACCTGATGTCCATGGACCACGACGTCGACGTGCGTGGCCGGCTCGAGATCGACGACTATGCGATCTCGCCGGTCGATGTGCTGATCGCCAAGCTGCAGATCGGCCGCATCGCCGCCAAAGACGTGCACGACGTCATCGCCCTGCTGAAGGACGTCGAGCTCAGCGAGCGCGGTGACGATCGCACGATCGATCTGCCGTATCTGGCGCGCGTCTGCTCACGAGACTGGGGCCTGCACAACGACCTGCGGGCCAACCTCGACGTCGTCGACGCCTGGCTCGACGGCGAGGCGCTTGCCGGCGACGATCGGACGCGCGTCGAGGGCCGCCTGCGTACCGTCCGCGACGCGATCGAGCGCGCACCGAAGTCGCTGCGCTGGCGGCTGCGGGCACGGGTGGGCGAGCGCCTGCCCTGGCGGCGCGAGGTCGAGGAACGCGAAGGCTCGCCGATCATCGCGACCATCGACGCGGACCTCGGCAGGCAAGACGAGGATCAGCCGGCCGCCTGAGCGCCGGCAGCACGCGCCGATCTCATCACCTGCTCATGGCACCACAACAACCCGTCGTCACACTCGAGCCGAGCGACAAGAAAACAGCAAGGGGCGGCGGCCGACGCGGCCGCCGCGGAAGGGAGCGCACATGATCTTCGCATCGTGCAGCCGATGCGGCTACGCCATGGACATCTTTCAGGAGCCTTCTCAGCTGAGCCATGCGCCCCTGGCCTGTCCGCGCTGCGGCGAGCTCGATCTCAAGCTGCAGACGGCCGCGGACTTCGAGGCGCACGCCGGCCAGGATCGTGGTACGCCGGCCGCCGGCACCCGCGCAACGCAGGCCGCATAGCCCGCATAGCCCCCATCCCGGGCAGCCGCAGCCCGGAATAGTCGCGAGCGGTCGCCCGCGGCCCCGCGCCATTGCCCTCACCCCTGTCTGTCGCGTCGCACTCTCAGCAGATTCACACCAGGAGCCCATGTTCTTCTCAGCTTGCGGTGGCAATCTGTAGCCGGCCCTCCGGTCTGGGCGCTCCCCTGAGCCGCCCAGACCAGGTTCCTCTGACCCGGGAACCTGCCCGGCCCGCCGTCTCACGATCCCCCGAGGCGGCGGGCCATCTTCTAGCTTGGGAGATTTTGTCCGACAGTCTCAGCCTCTACTTTACAATGAGAGTCGAACACGGAGCATGGTCAACGACCTTGTCAGAGGTGCTGCCCAGCAGAAAGCGCCGAGCGCGGGAGTGGCCCTTGTGACCCAGCACGAGCAGGTCGAAACCGCCCTGCTCGGCGTGGCGGATGATGCGCTCGGCCGGATCGCCCACCACTTTGACGGTCCGCAGTTCGACGCCCCGCGCGGCGGCGTAGGCGCGGGCCGCGCGGTCGATCTCCTCGAAATAGGCGTCCTTTTCGGCCTTGGCCTCGTCGACCTCGCCGAGGGTCGCGGCGTACGCCGGCAGATGACCCTCGACCGCGATCGAGTAGAGTTCGGCCCCGAAGCTCTCGGCCAGGGTGACGGCTGCCGCCAGCGCCTTGTCGGCGCCCGCGGAACCGTCTACCGCGACCAGGATCTTGTCGTACACCCTAGGCTCCTTCCCGTTCGGTCGGTCCGCTTACGGTCGGTCCGCTCGCGGTCGGCTCGCTCACGGCCGGTCGCGGCGCCGGACTCTTCTGCCGCTGGCGCTCGTCGGGCTCGGGACCCGGCTGGAACCAGCGCTGAGCGATGAAGGTGGGGATCACGGCGCTCGCGATGACCACCGTGATGAGCAGCGAGAACTGCGCCTTGTCGATGATGCCCGCCTGGTAGCCGTACTGCGAGGAGATCGTGCCGAAGGTCAGTCCGGTGCTCATCAGGAGCGTGAGATAGAGAGCGTCGCCGCCGACATAGCCCCGCGCGAGGGGGAAGATACCGGCGATCTTGGTGGACTGTTTGATGGCGAACAGGACGCCCAGGAGCCCCAGGTTGGCGCCCAGGGCGGCAAGCGAGACGTTCATGCCGCCCTTGATGAAGAAGGCCGGGGTGAGAAAGGCGAAGGCCACGACTCGCAGGCGCTGCTGCTCCAGCCGGTGGCTTTCGTAGAGCCGCGAGGCGGCCAGTCCCAGGACGAAGGCCGGGAGCACGGCCTGGCCCAGCGAAAGCTTGCCCAGCAGCATGAGGCAGAAGAGCAGAAAGAAGACGAGCTTGATCTCGGGTTCGATGACGCGCTCGCCGTAGCGGCGAAAGAACCAGGGGCTCGCCTTGGGAAACAGCCAGATCATGAGCACGCTGACGGCCACGAAGGCCACGAACCAGAGATTGGGCTTGATGAACAGGATGGAGAGCGCGCCGGCCGTGCCGAAGTCGGTGACGAAGGTGGCGGACATGATGAGCTTGCCGATGCGCCGCTGGTTTAGGCCGGTCTCTACGAGGACCGCGTAGACGACGGCAAGAGAGGTGGTCGACAGGGCGATGCCGCAGATCTCGGCGGCGTGAAAGCTCCAGCCGGCGACGAAGTACGCGTACAGCAGGGCGCCACAGAACGGCGCCGCGAACGAGACGCCGCCGACCAGCAGACTGCCCCGCAGCTCCGCGCGCAGAAGGCCGACGTCGACTTCGGCGCCGGCCAGGAAAGTCAGCACGATCGAGCCGAACGCAGCCACGAAGTCGAGCCACGGCACGGAGTGCAGGTGGAAGAGGTTGGCCGCCACGACGCCGAGCACGATCTCGACGATGGCGACCGAGAGACTGAGCTCGACCGAGATGATGCTGGCGAGCAGGGCGATGGCGGCGATGGCGACGGCCACCTGCAGACTGGACATGAAGCTCCTCCCGGACGGTCTTCTACGATGCCTGTAGAGGCCATCAGCGAGCAGATGTCGCGGTTAAGGGCGAGCCTCATCGCCTGCCGCGCAGTATACGCGGCCGAGCGGCGACGGGCGACCGCGTCCGGGCGACCGCGTCCGGCGCGAGCGCGGTGGAACGCCGGCGGAGGGGGAAGGGTAGCCGTAAAGCGTTGCGTGTCCGGCGCGGCGCTCGCCGGTAAAGAGGAGGGCAGGTGATCGTCTACGGGCTCAGCGCCATCGTCTGGCTGGCCTGCGTCGCCGCCACCGGCGTGGTCGCGCAAAGCAAGGACCGCGGCGTGCTTGCGTGGATGATCCTGGCGGCCTTCTTCACCCTGATCGCCCTGATCGTCGTCGCCGTGCTGCCGGAGCGCCGGGCCGTCCCCGGCCGGTGACCGGCGGTAGGAACGATTCTGCTATGGTACTGCTCATGGCGTGGATTCCGATTGCCAACTCCATTGACGTAGGCTATCCTACGAAAGGAGCGAAGGGAGTCACACATGAAGCAGCGCAGCGAGAGTCGCGAGGAGTACCTCGAAGCGATCTTCAAGGTGACCCAGCACCCCGACGGCGCTACCGTGAGCCGCGTGGCCGACGAGCTCGGCCTGGCGGCTCCTTCCGTTTCGCAGATGGTCGCGCGACTGACCGGCGAGGGGCTCGTCGAACGCGACGCGGCCGGGCGGGTGCTGCTCACGAGTGAGGGCCGCCGCCAGGCCCTGCGCCTGGTCCGGCGCCATCGCCTGAGCGAGCGCTTTCTCACCGACTATCTCGACTTGCCCTGGGACCAGGTCCACGACGAGGCCTGCAAGTTCGAGCACGTCCTCTCCGACGAGGTCGAAGAGCGCCTGGCGGCGCACCTCGGCAATCCCCAGACCTGTCCGCATGGTCGCGCCATCCCGAGTGCCGACGGCGAGCTGCCCCCCGAGAAGGCACGGCCGCTGGCCGAGCTCGGCGCCGGACAGAAGAGCACCATCTCGTTCGTGTCCGACGAGCAACCCGACCTGTTGCGCTACCTGTCGTCGCTCGGCCTGCTGCCCGAGACGGCCGTGTCCGTCGAGGACATCGCACCTTTTGGTGGACCTCTTCTGGTGCGCGTCGGACGTGCCCGCTACGCGCTCGGCCGCGAGGTAGCCGGCAAGATCTTCGTGCGCGCCTAGCGTCATGGCCAGCGCCTCCTGCTGCGACGTGAGCACCGAGCGCCGGTCTGCCAGCGCGATCGTCGCCTGCCTTGCCGGCAACCCCAACGTCGGCAAGTCGACCTTGTTCAACCGTCTCACCGGCTCGGCGGTCGAGACCGCCAACTACCCGGGAATGACCGTCGGCCTGAACGTGGCGCGCGCCTGCTGGGCGGGCCAGGAGGTGCAGCTCGTCGACCTTCCCGGCACCTACGCCCTCGACCCTGCGTCGGAAGACCAGTGGGTGGCCCGCCGCGGCCTCATAGACTGGCAGCCCGACGTCGTGGTGGCCGTGGTCGACGCCACCAATCTGCCGCGTAACCTCTACCTCGTCCTGCAGCTCGTCGACCTCGGCTTGCGGGTCGTGGTCGCCCTGAACCTGTTCGACGAGGCGCGCCGGCAGTCGTTGCGCATTGACCCGCGGGCGCTCTCGCAGGCCCTCGGTCTGCCGGTGATCGCCACCGTCGCCCGACGCGGCGAGGGCCTCGACGAGCTCACCGCCGCGGCTGCCGCGGTGGCCATCTCCAGAGACGGCCTCGGCCGCGGCCGCGCGGTGCGCTACTCGGCCGCCATCGAGGCGCAGGTCGCCCGGCTGGTCGCCGACTTCGCAGACGGCGGGGAGTCCCTGCCCGAGGGGCTGCCGCCGCGGGCCGCCGCCCTGGCGCTGCTCGAAGGCGACCACGAGCTGGTAGCGGCCTTCGGCGGGACGGACGCCCCGACAGCCACCCGGCTCGCCGCGCCGCCCCACCGCGGCCGGCGCAAAGGCCATCGTGCCAAGAGTCCTCACGGCCGCTCCCGCCGCCGCCGCGCGGCCGCCGCGACCGACGCTGCGACGACCGACATGGCTCCGGANNGCGGCTTCGCAGACACCGTTGGCGGTGCCCATCGCCGCCGCCCGTCATGCCGCCGCAGCCGCCCTCGCCGAAGCCTGCACAGAAGGCCACGCGGTCGGCAACGAGTCGGCCGCCGACCGCTGGTGGAGGGCGACCACCTCGCCGCTCACCGGCGTGCCCATCCTGCTCGGCGTGCTCGCCGCGGTGTTTGCCTTTCTGTTTTTCGTCGGCGGCTGGCTGTCGGGCCTGCTGACCTCGCTGTGGACGGCCACGGCCTCGCCCGTCCTGGGCGCGGCGGTGCACGGCGTGTTCGGCTACGGCGCCCTCGCGGGCACCCTGCTCTGGGGTCTCGACGGCGGCATCCTGGCGGCGCTCGCCGTCGGCATCCCCTACATCCTCACCTTCTACTTCGTGCTCGCCCTGCTCGAAGATTCGGGCTACATGAACGCCGCCGCGTTTCTTGCCGACCGCGTGATGCACCTCTTCGGCCTGCACGGTCGCGCCGTGATCCCGCTCATGGCCGCCGCCGGCTGCAACGTGCCGGCCATCATGGGCACCCGCGTGCTGGCCACCAAACGCGAGCGCACGATCGCCTGCGCGCTCGTCGTGCTGGTGCCCTGCAGCGCGCGCACGGCCGTCATCCTGGGTTCGGTCTCGCTGTTCGTCGGCTGGCAGTGGGCGCTGCTCGTGTTCGGCGTGCTGGGCGCCGTGGGTCTGGGCGCGGGGCTGCTGCTCAACCTCATCCTGCCCGGCGAGCCGGAGGGGCTCGTGATGGAGATGTTCCCCTTCAGGCGGCCCTCGCTGCGGCTCGTGGTGACCAAGACCTGGAAGCGCTTCTGGATGTTCCTGTACGCGGCGGCGCCGATCATGCTGATCGGCAGCTTCGCGCTGGGAGCTCTCTACGAGACCGGCCTCATCTGGCATCTGAGCCGGCCGCTCGAGCCGCTCGTGGTGGGCTGGCTGGGCCTGCCAGCGGTGGCCGGGCTGACGCTCCTGCTTTCGGTGTTGCGCAAAGAGCTGGCCCTGCAGATGCTGGTCGTCTTCGCGGTGGCGCGCTTTGGCGTCGCGGCGCACGATCTGCGTACTTTCATGAGCGCCGACCAGATCATCGTCTACGCCCTGGTGGCCGCCATCTTCGTGCCCTGTGTGGCGACCATCGCCATGCTGGGCCGCGAACTGGGCTGGCGGCGGGCCGGGGCGATCAGCGCCGGCACAGTCGTCACGGCCCTGCTGGTCGGCGGGGCCATGGCTCACGTGCTGCCGCTGCTGTAGGAGCGCGCGCCGTCACAAACGCTCGGGGCACGGGGGCACTGAGAGACCCGGGCGAGTCGGGCCTCAGAGGCTCTTGACGGCGCGGATCAGCTCGGCCGCCGCCTCCTGACCGTCCCTATAGAGCATCTGCACGTTGTCGGCGGCAAACAGCGGGTTCTCGACACCGGCAAAGCCGGCGCCGGCGCCGCGCTTGATCACGACGACGTTCCGGGCTTTGCCGACGTCGAGTATCGGCATCCCGTAGATAGGGCTCGCCGGATCGGTCCGGGCCGCCAGGTTCACGGTGTCGTTGGCGCCGATGACGAGCGCCACGTCGGTCGTGGCGAACTCGGGGTTGATGTCGTCGATGTCGTAGATGAAGTCGTAGGGCACGCCGGCCTCGGCCAGCAGCACGTTCATGTGCCCCGGCATGCGGCCGGCCACCGGGTGGATGGCGAACTTCACCTGCACGCCCCTGTCGAGCAGAAGCTGAGCGAGCTCCCAGACCTTGTGCTGGGCCTGCGCCACGGCCATGCCGTAACCCGGGGCGATCACGACCTTGTCGGCGTAGGCCATCATGATGGCGGCGTCGTCGGCGTCGATCGGTCGCGAGGCGCCTGCCACCGCGGCCGGCCCGCCGCCGCTGCGCGCGCCGCCGAAGCCGCTGAAGAGCACGTTGGCAAGCGAGCGGTTCATGGCCCGGGCCATGAGTTGTGTCAGCATCGTGCCGGCTGCTCCGACCACCATGCCGGCGATGATCATCGCGGGGTTGCCCAGCACGTAGCCCTCGAAGGCCACCGCCAATCCGGTGAGCGCGTTGTAGAGCGAGATCACGACCGGCATGTCGGTGCCGTGCGAGGTCGTGCGTACTNNACCGGCATGTCGGCGCCGCCGATGGGCAGCGTCATGAGGATGCCGAACACGAAGGCGATGGCGATGAAGGCCGCCACGAGCGGCGTGCCGAGATGCCTGACGGCGCCCGTCTCGCCGAGGACGACGAGCACCCCGGCGGCGACGGCGACCGCCAGCACGAGAAGGTCGGCCACGTTCTGGCCCGGAAACGCCAGCACCCGCTTGATCAGTCCCTGCAGCTTGGCGAAGGCGATCAGGCTGCCGCCGAACGACACGGCGCCGATCAGCGCGCCGACCACGGCGAGGATGGCGACGTCGGTCGGCCGCCGGGCGGCGACGGCCGCCCCGCCCTTGATCAGCACCACGGCGGCGATGGCCGCCGCCGCGCCGCCGCCCATGCCGTTGAAGAGGGCGATCATCTGCGGCATGGCGGTCATGGGCACGCGCCGCCCCGACCACTGGGCGAGCGTCATGCCGACGACGATCGCGCCGACCATGAGGGCGCGGTGGTGCATGCCCGGCGTGAACAGCGTGGCCGCCGCGGCGACGGTCATACCGACGCCGGCCCACACGATGCCCCTGCGCGCCGTCGCCGGCGAGCTCATGCTGCGCAGGCCCGCGATGAACAGCACCGCGGCGGCGAAGTAGCTCGCCTTGATGACGTCGTCGACCGCGGTCATGGCCCCTCAGGCTCGTCGTGCGCTCCGCGCTCGCGGCTGCTCTTGAACATGGCCAGCATGCGGACCGTCACCACATAGCCGCCGTGCACGTTCATCGCGGCCAGCACGACGGCAAACACGCCGATGCCCACCTCGAGCGGTGTGTGGGCAAGACCGAGGGTCACCATGGCGCCTACCAGGACGATGCCGTGCACGAAGTTGGCGCCCGACATGAGCGGCGTGTGCAGGATCACCGGCACCGCGCCGATGATCACGTAGCCGGTGAAGGCGGCCAGCATGAAGATGTACAGAGCGCTCCAGCCGCTCACCGCGCGGCTCCCTGTCCGCGCGCGCCGTTCTCAGCGTCGCGCGCGCCGTCGTCGGGGTCGTGCGCGGTCGGCCGCGATCCGCCGAGCGCCTCGACCGCGGCCCGCGTCGGCTCGTGAACGATGCGTCCGTCGCGGGTGAGGACGCTTGCCGCCACGATCTCGTCGTCCCAGGCGGGGGAGAGCTCGCCGTCGTGGATCAGCAGGCCGAGAAAGTCGGAGATGTTGCGCGCGTAGGTCTCGCTGGCGTTCACCGGCAGAAGGCTCGGCACGTTCAGCGGCCCGAAGACGGTCACGCCGCCGTGCTCGACCGTCTCGCCGGGCTGGGTGAGCTCGCAGTTGCCGCCGCTTTCGGCCGCCAGATCGACGATGACCGCGCCCGGCTTCATGGCCGCGACCATCGCGGCCGTGACGAGCACCGGCGCGCGCCGCCCTGGTATGGCGGCGGTGGCGATGACCGCGTCGGAGGCGGCGACGTGCTCGGCGATGAGTGTGCGCTGCTGCTCGCGTTCAGCGGCTGAGAGCTCGCGCGCGTACCCGCCCGACGCCGAGGCGTCGACGCCGAGCGACACGAACTTCGCGCCGAGCGACTCGACCTGCTCTTTGGCCGCGGGACGCACATCGTAGGCTTCGACCACGGCGCCCAGACGCCGCGAGGTGGCGATGGCCTGCAACCCGGCGACGCCCGCGCCCAGCACGAGCACACGGGCCGGTCTGATCGTGCCGGCCGGCGTGGTGAGCATGGGAAAGAAGCGCCCCAGCCCCGACGCGGCCATGAGGGCGGCCCGGTAGCCGGCCACCGAAGCCTGCGAGGTGAGGGCGTCCATGGACTGCGCGCGCGTGACGCGCGGCAGGAGCTCCATGGCAAAGGCGGTCACGCCGGCGTCGCGCAGGCGGGCCACGCGCTCGAGGTCGCGCGCCGGTTCCAGCAGCCCGACGACGACCTGGCCGGCACGCAGCAGCGCGATCTCGGCGGGCAGAGGCGCCCGGACCTTGACGACCACTGCCGCCTGTCGCAGGAGCTCGGCGGCGGAGGCAACGAGTAGCGCGCCGGCCTGCGCGTAGTCGTCGTCGGCGAAGTAGCTGCCCGCGCCGGCGCC
>PMKK01000232.1 GCA_003157715.1 Actinomycetota bacterium | reverse complement strand
CAGTGCTGCCAGACCGCTCATGAAGGGACCATGCTGGGGCGCCTCGCGGATGATGTCGGTGAGCGTCCGTGCGACGGGCAGGTCGCCGGCGATCTGGCGAAAGTCGAAGGCGACGCTGGCCCGGGCAAGGCGATTCACGTCTCTGCCCTCAAGCGCTCGCGAGAAGACCGCGCACCACTTCGAGAGCGGCAGGCGCCACTGCCAGTTGCTCGCGACGGTGGCGTGCACGTCAAGGGTGTAGCCGCAGCGGCACAACCCCTCGTTGACGTCTTCTGCGAGCAGCCGAAAGTAGTCCTCGACGGACGGGTCTGCGGTGTCGTCGTAGGCCAGTCCGTTGTCCTGGTCGGAGACGAGGTTGAGCTCGCTGCGGGCGGCGCTGCCGAAGGCCAGCCAGGCGTAGGCGACCGGGGGCTCGCCGTACTTTTCGACGGCCAGTTCGAGCACGCGCTGCGTCACGGCGTCGTGGAGCAGCGTAAGAACGCGCGTCAACGCGGATGCGTCGAGATGAGACGCCATCAGGTCGACGAACAGCTGGGGGACGTCGCCGGCGGCCCTGACGACCTCATCGAGGGTGTGTGCAGCGTAGATCGTGCGGCGCAGCGCAAACGGGCTGCGCGCGTCGAGCGTCATGAGGTTGCTGGCCGAAAGGACGCCGACGACCGCGCCGCCGGCATCCACGACCGGCAGAAAGTCGACCCCGGCGGCCATCATCTCGATGGCGGCCTCCGGAGCGAGTGCGTCCGAGGACACCGTCTTGACCGGCCGGGTCATGATGGCGCTCACCGGCGTCTCGGACGAAAGGCCGTTCGCCAGGACCTTGTCTCTCAGGTCGCGGTCGGTCACGATGCCGAGACCGTCGCGGGTACGCACGAGCAGTGCCGAGCGCTTCTCGGCCTGCATGAGGCCGGCCGCCTCGCGCGCGGTCGCGTTCGGATCGCAGAAGAGCGGGGCGCTGCGAAGTAGCGAGGTCACCGGACGATTGACCACGTCGGGCAGGGCACGCATTGTCCTGGCGGCGTCAAGGAGACGCTCGCGCAGGCTGGCGGCCACGAAGCGCAGCCCCTGGGGACGGCTCAAGACGTCCAGTGCGACCTCTTTGGGGATCACATAGAGCATCGAATCCTGCCTGGCCCGCGTGCTCAACTCCGGCGGCAAGCCGGTGAGCAGCGTCGGGTGGCCGAAGACCTCGCCGCTCGTGAGGATGGCGACGAGGGTCTGTTTGTGGGTGAGCTCGAAGGTGCCTTCCCGAACCACATAGAGCTCGGTCCCCGGAGGGCCGCTCTCCACCAGCACCATCTCGCCGGCCACCGCGACGCGCTCGTGGAGCGCAGCCGCGACGCGCTCGAGGTCGTGCCGGCTGAGTCCCTTGAAAGGCTCGTGCCCGACTAGGAAGTCGGCGCGCTCGGCGACTCGATCGTCAAGCGCTCGATCGGCGACCCGCGTCGCCCCCGATGCCAGCATGGCAGTGTTCATGTTCCCTGGCTCCCTTGCCGCTCACGTGGCGGCGTGGTCAAGTGATCGCCGCTTTGCCATGCGATCGTCGCGATCGCCGCGTTGCTCTGCTTGCCTTCTCTTCAATGTCGCCCAATGGACGCTAAGCAAGCGTGAAGAGTGCCGCTTCAATCCTCAAGAGTGTGTGAAGCCGATCGGGAATCGTCGGTGCGGGCGCTCCGACTCCTTAGCGGGCGCCCCGCAGCCGCCGTTCGACGCTGCCGTCGGCATGGCCCACGACGACTTCATCGGCCATGCCGAGAAACAGGCCGTGGTCGACCACACCAGGCAGCGCTTTGAGTCCGGCGGCGAGGGCGGCCAGGCCCTCGCCGCCGGACTCCTCGCGCCCGCTCTCGAGCGTGCGGTCGACCTCGAGCCCGCGGTCGACCTCCGGGGCTCGGTCGACCTCCGGTGTGCGGTCGCTCTCGAGCGTGCAGTCGACGATGTAGTGCCCCTCGCCGGTGACGAATGCTTGCCCGTCGCCGCCGCGCCGCAGCCGCGCCGCGGGCACGAGCTCGAGCAGCGACCGCCTGGTCGCCCGCCAAGCGAACCGCACGACCTCGACCGGCAAGGCGTGATGCTCACCCAGCCGAGTCACGACCTTGTCGTCTTCTACCACGATGAGGAATCGCCTCGCAGCGCGCGCCACGAGCTTCTCGCGCAGCAGGGCGCCGCCGCCGCCCTTGATCAGATCGAGTCGCGGATCGACCTCGTCGGCGCCGTCTATAGCGAGGTCGAGCAGCATCGGTGAGGCAAGTCCTGCGTCGTGCAGGCCGCTCCGCTTGAGGTAGAGCTCGTCGAGCGAGACGACGGCGAAACCCGCGGCGCGGGCCTGGCTCTCGGTCGCCGACGAGGCGACCACGGCCAGCAGCGGCGGTCCGGACGGCCAGCGCCGCGCGGCAAGATCGATCACGGCCGCTACGGCCCGACCCGAGCCAAGGCCGATCGTCATGCCGTCGCGGAGCTCCGCGACGGCGGCGCGCGCCGCCGCCGCGCGGGAACCTTCGGCGCTGCGGGCGGAATCGTCAGCGCTCATCGTCGGCGCCCATCGTCACACGATCACGGCCTCTCGACTCGTCGCTGCGGCAGACCGCAGGTCGCACCGGCCCACGCCGGTCGCGCCGGGCCACGCTCGCCGCGCTCATGATTCCCCGCCTGAAGCACTCACAGGCCCTCCGGCCGCCCGGCGGCTGGAGGCGTGGCTGCCGGCGGACATCGACGGGCGGGTGAGCGATACCAGTCCTCCGACCAGCGCCAGGCCGGCGGCCACGGCCATGGCCAGACGGTAGCCCTGGGCATAGAGGTCGGCCGCATCGACGGCCGCGGCGCCCAGAAAGATGACCCTGCCGCCGACGGCCCCCAGTTTGGAGCCGGCGATGCCGCCGAGCAGGGCGACGGAGATGGCCTGGCCGGTGAAGCGCATCGTGCCCAGAAACGAACCCGCGATGCCGAGCTGGGAGCGGTCGACCGCGCCCATGACCGCGGAGGTGTTCGGCGCGCTGAACGAAGCCATGCCGAGACCCACGACCGCGAGCGCGAGCATGACATGGGCGGTCGAGGCGCCGTCGGGCATGGCGGCGAGCAGCGCGAGACCCGCGGCGATCACGATCATGCCGCCGGTCGACAACCAGCGCGTGCCGAGCCGGTCCGAAAGCCGGCCGGCGACCGGCGACAGCGCGGCCATGAGGATGGGCTGGGAGATCAGCAGGAGCGCGGCGTTCTGCGGCGGCCGGTGCTGGACCACCTGAAGGAACACCGCGGTGAGGACCGTGACCGCGTTCATCGCCGCGTAGTTCAGCAGGGCCGCGAGGTTCGCCGTGGCGAACAGACGGTTGCGGCGCAGCAGGTCGAGGTCGAGCATCGGGTCGCCGACGCGCCCTTCGGTCGCCACGAAGGCCGCGGCGGCGAGCGCCGCCACGACGAGCAGCCCGAGCGCGCCCGGAGACGTCCAGCCCCAGCTGAAGCCGAAGGTGAGCGGCACGATGAGGGCGGCGAGCAGGACGCCGAGCAAGACCGCGCCGGCGAAGTCGAACGACCTCGCCGGCGGCGCCTCCGCGGCCGCCCTGTCCTGCCGTTCGGCGCGCAACAGCGGCCATCCGGCCGCCAGGGTGGCGACGCCGACGGGGATGTTCACGAAGAAGATCCAGCGCCAGCTGTCGTGGGCCGCGGGCCAGGTGAGATGCTGGACGATCAGACCGCCGGCCAGCGGCCCGGCGGTGAGCCCGATGTAGACCCACATCGTCATGAATCCGAGAGCGCGGCCGCGTTCGGACGGCGGGAAGGCGGCCGTGACCATCGCCGCCGCGGTCGCGCTGAGCAGCGCCCCGCCGGCGCCCTGGATGACGCGGGCCCCGATCAGCACCGCGGCGCCGGGAGCGAGACCCGACAGGACCGAGCCGGCGGTGAACACGATCACGCCGGCCAGGAAGTACCGCGTGCGGCCGCGATCGTCGGCCAGCCGCCCCGAAGGGATCAGCGCGACGCTGATGGCCAGCAGATACGCGGCCTGCACCCAGATCGCCTCGCCGTAGCTCAGGTGCAGCCCTCTGCCCATCGACTTCAGGGCGACAGCCACTATGCTGCCGTCGAGCGGCGTCATGAAGACGCCGATCGAGGCCAGGACTAGGACGCGACGACGGTGGCGATGCAGCTCGGACTCGGACCGCGTCCCGGCCGGGATCTCAGTTGTCATGACGCAACGCTACCATGGCGGCGAACGACTGAAACCGGCTCCGATCCGCGCCGCGCTCGCACCGGCGAATGACGGCGACCGGCTGCGATCTACGCCGAGCCCGCGCCAACGAATCGCCGCAGCGCGGCGAGGGCCGACTCGTGACGCTCCCAGAGCCGGTCCCAGCGCAGCGCTTCGGACTCGCGCGGCGCGATCGTCTCGAGAGCCGCGGACGAGGCGGTGGCCAGGCGGCCGTGGCCGGTGGCCACGGCCGCCAGCGACGCCGCGCCGATCGCCGAGTGCGCCGTCTCGCCGTCGGCGGCGTAGATGACGTTTCGCCGGCCGGCGTCGGCAAGCTGCTGGCGAAAGACCGGATCGGCGCCGCTGCCGCCCGCCATGCGGATGTCGCCGTGCGGCAGGCCGGCCTCGTCGAGGACGGCAAGACAGCGACGCGACTCGAGCACGATGCCGTCGACCAGGGCGCGCGCCACATCGGCCGCGCCGTGTCCGAGGCTCAGGCCGAACAACGCTCCCGACACGGTCGGGTCCCAGAGGGCGCCTTGCTCGCCCGGCGCCAGGTAGGGCAGAAACGACAGGCCGCCGGCGCCGAGTTCGACGCCCGCGGCCAAGTCCATGAGACCCGCCTCGTTGCCGCCGGCCTCGCGCAGCAGGCCGCCCAGCCAGTGAAAGGCGCTGCCGGTGGTGAGCAGGTCCATCTCGAAGCCCCAGCCGCCGGCGGCGGCCAGCGGCGTGATCAGATAGCGATGCGCGGGGTCGGCGAGCAGATGGTCAGCGACGCCCAGCAGGACGGTGCTCGTACCGGCCACGCAAGCGACGTCGCCGGGTCTCTCGACACCGAGTCCCAGGCAACCCAGTACCGAGTCGGCCGCCCCCAGGCAGACCGGCAGCCGCCTGGGCAGACCGAGCCGCGCCGCCACGTCGCTCGACAGGCGCCGCACCGTCGTCGAGGGCAGCACGGGCGGAAGCACGGGCAGGCCGGGGTGGCCGCCGGCCCTCGCGGCGGCGGCGGCCGCGACGAGCGGCTCCAGCCAGGCACCGGCCTCGAGCCCGTAGCAACCGAAACCGCTGGCCGTGCTCGGGTCGGTCGCCGGCTCTCCGGTCAGGCGCCAGAACAGCCAGTCCTTGGCGGCCAGCAGGCGTCGGGCGCGGCCCGCCACCAGCGGCACGGCGCGCGCCAGACGCAGATACATGGGCAGCAGGTAACGCCCATCGACCCACTGGCCGGTGAGTCCGTAGAGCCGCTCGCCGTCGAGACGGGCGCGCAGCGCGTCGCCTTCGGACTCGGCACGGCTGTCCTCCCAGGTGATCGCCGGCGCCACCGGGTCGCCGCCATCGTCGGTGGCGACCAGCGTCGGGATCATGGCGGACAGGCCGATGGCGGTCCAGCGGCGGGTCGGGGCGCCGCCATCGTGGAGCTGAGCGACGGCCGCCTCGACGGCCGCCCACCAGTCGGCCGGCGACTGTTCCGCCGCGCCCGGCTCGGGGCGTGCCGTCGGGTACCCGGCGTGGGCGCGGGCGACGATCTCGCCGCCCGCGTCCACGGCCACGGCCTTCAGGCTCGAAGTGCCGAGGTCGAGCCCGATGAACAGGGCGTCGTCGGCTACGACGCCGCCCTCGGCGCCGCTCTCGACACTACTCTCGGCCTCAACGGCCGCAGTGGCTTGCAGCTTGAGTGCGGTCACCGGCCGGGACCCTCGCTCGGCGGCTCGGGGTTGTCGAAGGTCGCCTCGACCTTGTCGCCGAAGCTTGTGCTCGGGTCGCTGTAGAACTTGGCGTGGCCGGTCGCGGCCGAGACGAACGACAGCACAAGTCCGACGAGCGCCAGGCCGAAGCCGAAGATGAGGTTGGTCGCAGTGAACTGGTTGGTGGCCAGCATGTAGATGATGACGAACGCCATGAAGGCGGCGCCGAAGCCCGGCAGGATGCCGCCGAGAATCAGGTTGCCGGCGCTCTTAGTGATCACCCTGCGGTAGAACCAGATGGCCGTGAAGGCCGTCAGGAAGTAGAAGATGGCGGCCATCAGACCCAGCGTGCTGACGATGTTGTCGAGCGCGTGGCCGATGCTCGAGAAGAGCGTGGTGCCCCAGAGGAAGACCACGTTGAGCAGGCCCAGCAGGATGGTGGCGTTCCAGGGCGTCCGCCAGCGCGGATGCACATTGTCGAAGAACTTCGGGAACACGCGGTCACGGCCCATGGCGAACGAGATGCGCGCCGAGCTCACGATCGCCGCCTGCAGGCTGGCGAGCGTGCCCCCGAGCACCGCCACGATCATGACGTTCTTCCAGAAGCCGCCGCCGATCTTGTCGCCCACGAAGGCCAGGATGTTGGCCTGGTGGGCGTTCATCACGCCGAACGGCGCGATCCCCTGGAAGGCGAAGATCACGAACGAGTAGATGAAAAAGAGGATGACGACGGAGAGGATGGCGGCGTGGCCGGCCTGCTTGCCCTTGGCCTCCTCGCCGACGTAGGCAGCGGTGTCCCAGCCGGAGTACAGGAAGATGGCGATCAGGATGCCGGACATCAGCCCGGTCCTGGGGAGCGTGAACAGCGAGCTCACCGTGTGCACCGAGCCGGACAGCCCGGTGGAGTAGATCATGACGATGGCCGCCACGGCGAAGCCGATCATGAGCACGTACTCAAAGATCGCCCAGCCCCAGTTGAAGCGCGCCGAGAGTTTGATGCCTATGGCGGCCACGATGAGCACGAGGATATTGAAAACGGACCCGACGATGGCCACGTCGTACTTGTTGTTGGCGGCGCCGTTCGAGAAGAAGCTCAGAAAGTAGGTGCCCAGCGGCACCGTCAGACTGGTCGTGCCGATCGTGTAGTACATGAGCATGATCCAGCCGGCGAAAAAGCCCGCGTGCGGGTTGAGCGCCTGGCCGACCCATGAGTAGGTGGCGCCGGCGCTGGGCTGCCAGGCGTTCAGGCGCTGGTAGCCGATGGCGATGCCGATCATCGGGATGAAGCAGATGAGGATCGCCATGAAGGTGTGGTAGTAGACCGCGATCATCAGGCCGACGATGCCGACGGCGATGCTCTGCGTCGGGCCCGAGCTCGCCAGGGCCATGATCACCACGTCGCCCATGCGCAGGGCGTTGGCCTTGAGGCCTCCGCCGCCCGGGCTCTGTCCCACCTCGGTGCTCGGCGGGCTGGTCGTGACGTCAGACATTGCCTCCCCCTTTCAGGGACCTGCGGTTGACCGGCGACGCGTGCCCGGCGTCTCGACCGGCGCGATCGGCGGAGCCGGCGGCCTGATGTGCGGCCGAGCCGGCGGCGGGATACGCGGCGCGATCGGGGACGGCAGCGCCCCCAGCGACCGGCGTGATGCTCCAGTCACGCAGGTCGGTGCCGCGAAACACATGACGGGCCGTCTGGCCCGAGATCGAAAAGACGACCTCGGAGGCCGGATAGACCTGCTGAAAGCAGTCGAACGGGCGGCCGTGAGGCGCGAAGCTCACGCCGCGCAGACGCACGACCTGGGCGCCCTTATCGAGCTCGAGCAGGCGGCGTTCGTCGGAACTCGGCGCGACCACCTCGAGGAACTGCTCCTCGTAGTCGTCTTCGAGCCCGTAGCGGCGGGCCAGCAGCCGGTAGAGCGAGTCGGCCACCTCGGCGGTGCGAGCATCGAGGGCGGGCGCCAGGGCGACCGGAATGACGGCCTGCTCGACGATCATCGGCCGGCCGTCGATCACGCGCAGGCGGCGCACCCGCCAGACCTCTTCGCCCGGCTCGATCTGCAGGGCGTGGGCGACCGTCTGCGACGGTCGCCCACGCGTCACATCGAGTACGCGAGTCAGGATCTCGTGGGCGCCATGCTCTTCGGCCAGCGTGCCCAGCAGGCCGCCGGCGCGCCCCGGGGCGCTCACTATGCGCGGCCGGGCGACGAACGTGCCGACGCCCTGGTGGCTGTGCACGCGACCTTCCTGCTGGAGCTCGTCCAGGGCGCGGCGCACGGTGATCAGGCTCACGCCGGCCATGGACGCCAGCTCGGCGCGGCTGGGCAGCAGGTCGCCGGGGCCGAGTTGCTCCTCGGCGATCAGCCGCTCGATCATCGCCATGACGTCCTGATAGCGCAGGCGCCGGGGCGCCGGCCGGCCGGTCATTTTCTCGTGCCTCCCGCGCTCGCCGCGCTGCCGCGCCGCCGCGTTACTTCGCGGCCGTCTCGGCCGCGAGGATGGGGAACACCTCGGCCGCCGCGGCGAGCGTTTCGTCGATGTCGGCGGCGCTATGCACCAGGCTCACGAACAGATTCTCGAACTGGCTCGGATGGAAGATCACGCCGCGCAGCAGCATCTCCTGCCACCAGCGCGTGAAGCGCGCCTCGTTGGCGTAGGCGTGGGCCTCGCGCCAGTCGTGAATGGCATGCTCGCTGAACCACATCTGAAAGACCGTGCCCAGGCCGTCGATCTGTACCGGGATGCCGTACGCGACGGCCAGGTCGCGAAGACCCTGGGCGAGCCGCTCGCCGAGCGCCCGCTGGCGTTCGTAGAGTCCCGGCTCGGCGAGCAGGTCCATGGTCGCCGACACCGCGGCGCACTGCACGACGTTGGCGTTGTAGGTACCCGAGTGCGAGTAGCGGCCTTCGTCGATCATGTCCATGACCGCGTGCGTGCCGCCGATGGCCGCCACCGGAAAGCCGCCGCCGAGGCCTTTGGCCAGGGTCGTCAGATCGGGCATGACGCCGTACCACTCCTGAGCGCCGCCGCGGCAGAAGCGAAAACCGGTGATGACCTCGTCGAAGATGAGCAGGGCGCCGTGCTTGCTCGTCTCTGAGCGCAGCAGTTCGAGGTAGCCGGGCCGCGGCAGGATGCAGCCGGTGTTGAAGACGGCCGGCTCGGTGATCACCGCGGCGATCTCGTCGCCGTGTTCGGCCATCACCCGCTTGAAGCTTTCGGGGTCGTTCCAGGAGAGCACGATCAGCGTGTCGGCGAGCTCGTGGGGCACGCCGGGACCCGAGGCCACGGGCCGCGGATGATCGGCCGGGCCGGCCTCGTCGGGGTCGACGTGGTTGCTCCAGTAGACGACGTCCTGCCAGCCGTGGTAGTGGCCCTCGAAGCGCACCAGAAGGCGGCGGCCGGTGACCGCGCGCGCCAGGCGCACGGCAGTGCCGACCGCCTCGCTGCCCGAGTTGGTGAAGCGCACCGTCTCGATGCTCGGCACGGCTTCGACCACCTTCTCGGCGGCCTCG
>PMKK01000060.1 GCA_003157715.1 Actinomycetota bacterium | reverse complement strand
GCTGCAGCGTCTGGGGACCGCCCGTCGACGCCCCGATGGCGATCAGATCGATCGGGCCCCGGCTCGCCGGGACCGGGACGGCGGCGCACGACGCGCACTTCCGACATGGCACGCACGGTCTGCACGATCTCCGCCTCGCGGCGGCCCTGCGACTCGCCGGTGCCCGACGGCAGGGCGACCAGGGCCACGGCCCCCGCCTCCATGGCGCGAAAGGCCTTGTCGGCGGTGCCGGCCTCTTCGGAGGCGCTGACGATGATGATCGGCACCGCCGCCTTGGTCATCACCTCGACCGTGGTCTCGAAGCCGTCCATGCCCGGCATGTCGGCGTCCATCAGCACGACGTCGGGCTTGAGCATGGCGATCATGCGGACCACCTGCCGGCCGCTCGAAGCCTCGCCGACCACGGCGATGTCGATCTGCGCCGTGAGCAGCCGGCGCAGATCGGCGCGGATCCGGGCGTTGTCGTCGACTACGAGGACGTTGATCATCGCTGCCGCCCCTACATCAGCCTGCGCGCGGTCTCGAGGAGCGTCGTCTGGTCGAAGCTCCCCTTGGTGATGTACGCGTTGGCGCCGGCATCGACGCCCTTCTCGCGGTCCTCCCGCGACTCGAGGCTGGTGACCAGCATCACCGGCAAGTCGCCGTGAGCCGCGTCGGCGCGGACCTTGGCGGTCAGCTCGAAGCCGTTCATGCGCGGCATCTCGACATCGGAGATGAGCAGGTCGAAGTCCTCTTCCATGAGCGCCGTGAGCGCCTCGAGGCCGTCGACCACGGTGCGCACTTCGTAGCCCGTGGTCTCGAGGATGTTCTTCAGCAGCGTCCGCGAAGTGATCGAGTCCTCTGCCACGAGGATGCGTTTCTTGCGCCGCGCCGCGGCCNNGCGCACGTTGCCGTAGGTGGCCGCACGGATGACCTCGGGCGGGTGCAGAATGAGAGCGACCTTGTCGGACTCCAGTACGGTCGCGCCGGTCACGTAGCGCACGCTCTCGAGCTGCGGACCGAGACTCTTGACCAGCACCTCCTGCTCGCCGAGCACCCAGTCGACGGCAAACGCGAGGCGCTCGGCGCCGGCCATCAGCACGACGACCGGCAGCAGCTGCGTGTCGTCGGTGCGCGGCTTGCGCGGCAGGTCGAGCACGTCGTGCAGGAAGGCAAAGGCGACGGCCCGGCCGTCGATCGGCACCGTCTCGCTGTTTTCGACGGTGGCGATGTCCTTGGGGTCGACGCGGATCACGCGTTCGACGTGCAGGGTGGGCAGCACGAACAGACGATCGGCGACCCGCACGACCACGCCGCGCGACGAGGCCAGGCTGGCCGGCACGACGAGCTCGAACGACGTCCCCGCGCCCGGCGTCGAGTGCACCGCGGTCGTGCCGCCGAGCTGCTCGACCTTCTCCTGGACGATCGCCAGACCGATACCCCGGCCCGAGACGTCGGTCACGATCGGGTTCGTCGAGACACCCGACTCGAACACCAGCGCCAGAGCCTGCTCGTCGTCCAAGCTGTCGATGTGGTCCTGCGAGCGAGCGCCGACCTTGCCGGCGATCTGGCGCAGGCCACGGATGTCGATCCCGCCGCCGTCATCCGAGATGGCGATGCTCAGCTTGTTGCCTTCGATCCTCGTCACGTCGATCGTCACCTGGCCGCGCACCGGTTTGCCGCGCTTGGCGCGTAGATCCGGAGTCTCGATGCCGTGGCCGACACAGTTGCGCAGGATGTGGACGACCGGGTCCTTGATGGTCTCGAGCACGTGACGGTCGACTTCGTTGTCGCCGCCGTTGATGGTCAGATCGACCGCCTTGCCTTCGGCCCGGGCGAGGTCGCGGACCATCTTGGGGAAGCTCTGGGAGAGTGACGAGAAGGGCAGCATCACGAGTGTCTTGACGTCGCCGAGCAGATCCTCGACGAGCGGCCCCAGCGAGCGCAGATCGTCGTCGCTCACCGCCGTCAGGTGCCCGATGCGGCGGGCGATGTCGTTGACGAACGTCGTGTTCCAGTCGACGTAGTCGAGCAGCTTGTCGGAGTCGCGGCGGCGAGCTGCCAGGGCCTCGGTCTCGGGCGGCGGGTCGCCGAGCCAGACGTCGGGCGCTCCCTGGCGGCCACCGGGCGCCGGCGAGAGCGCGCGGCTGCCGAGCGCCGAGGAGCGCTCGCGGCCCTGGGCCACGGCGGGCCGCACCGCCTGCCAGCGTTTCTTCCAGACGTCGAACTCGGTAAGCAGCTCGTTCAGCTCGGCGGTGCGCCGGCGCAGGACGAGCTTGACCGTGATGAGCTCCTCGGTGCGCAGCATGAGCTCGGTCAGCCGGCNNCAGCGAGACGCGGATGGTCTCGCCCTGGTGCGCGGCTTCGGCGGCCGTGGCGCGCGCCGGCGCCTGACCCGCGGTGGCCTGTCGCGACGGGCCTGCCGTGGCCTGCCGCGACGGGCCCCCGGTGACGGCGGGCGCGGCCTGAGACGCACGGGCGACCGGCGTCGTGGCGGGCGGCATCGCGGCGGCCGGCGTCGCGGCAGACGCAGCCGGGGCGAACGCAGCCGGGGCGGCCGAGGCAGGCGAAGCGGATGCGGGCGGCGCGCACGCAGTCGAAGCGGAGGCGCTCGGCATGGACGCAGGCGAAGCGGAGGCGCTCGGCATGGACGCCGTCGGAATGGCCTCGATCGGCGAGATCTCGATCGGCGCCGGCGCGGCCGCGGAGGCGAGGGCAGCCGTCGCGGCGGCCGTCTTGCCGGCCTCGGCCAGCCTCGCGAGCCGCCCGATCAGGCCCGCCATGTCCTGCGCCGCGCTGGGGCTGTCGCAGCCGAGGGCGCTCGATTCGCGCAGCGCGTCGACGGCTTCGTTCAGCGTGTCGTAGAGTTCTGTCGAGGGACCGATCTCGGCGCGCTTCCAGGCGGCGAACACGCTCTCCATCGCCTGGCAGACCGTCTCGATGTCGCTGAGCTCGACGGCTCTCGCGGCGCCCTTCAGGCTGTGAGCCTCGCGGAACAGGGTCTCCACCATCGCGGGGTGGTCGCCGTCGGGAGCACGCTCAAGATCGAGCAGCCCGCTCGACAGCACGCCGAAGTGCTCTTCGGCCTCGATCCGGAACGTCTCGAGCAGTCTCGCCAGAAACTCGCTGTCGTCCTGATCCATCAGCGCCCCATCATCGTGTGTGGCATCGTCATGCGTGGCTTCCTTGCGTTCGAGAGCACTAGCGTGCGGTCCGGCCGTCGTCGCGCACGACCAGGGCGCCGTCGGCGAGCAGGCGCTGAGCGTCGAGCACCGCGATACGTTCGGGTGTCACGCCGCGCAGGTACTTCTGGCGGGCTCCGGTCATGGTCGGCAGCGAATCCCGCAGGGCGGCGGTCGCTATGGCGCGCATGCCGATGACCTCGTCGACCACGATGCCGAACTCCATGGCGCGGTCGGCAAGGACCACCACCCTGGCACGGGCCCCCCGCTCGCGGGCGGGCATCTCGAACACGCGCGCCAGATCGACCACCGAGCAGATGCGACCGCGCACGATGACGACCCCAAGGATAAAGTCGGGCGTGCCCGGCACCGGCGTGATCTCCCGCAGCACGTGGACCTCGCGCACCGCGGCGTTGTCGACCGCGTAGCGCTCGACTCCGAGGCGAAACTCGAGCACGCTCAGGGTCTCGCCCTCCTCACCCTTCGGAGCAGCGACGCGGGCGAGCAGCTCGGCCCGCTCAATGAGCAGGCGCCGCCGTTCGTCGGCGGACTGGCTGCCGGCGACGGTCATGGCCGTCAGGCGCGCCAGCCGTTCGCGCACGCCGGTCCAGTCGACCGGACCCGCGGCGGCGCCGTTGCCGGACGCGGGCGTGCCGGGAGTCGTGGTCGGGCTCATGGCGCGGCCTCCAGCTCGATGACGGACTTGACGATCTCGGCGAGCTTGCCGGCGGTCATGCCCTCTGACTCAGGCAGCACGCAGTCGGGCGACAGCTCCTCGAGCAGCGCCAGGGTAGTGCGAAAGTGACTCTCGGCCTCGTCGGCGCGGGCCCGCCGGCGCGCGATGTTGCCATACAGGAAATGGGCCAGCACGAACCCGGGGTCGAGATACAGCGTCGAGTTGAGCGCCTTCACGGCGTCGTCTTCACGGTCGAGCTCGGCGAGGATGGTCGCGTAGAGATAGCGATAGTCGGCCGACAGCTTATCGGCGCCGATCGCGTCCTCGCAGCGGGTGAGCGCCTCGCGCAGGCGGCCCTCGTTGGCGGCCCGGCGGGCGGCGGCAGCGAGCGCCGCCGGCGCGCC
>PMKK01000303.1 GCA_003157715.1 Actinomycetota bacterium | reverse complement strand
CACCATGGCCGCCTACGTGCAGCGCGCGGTCGCCGAGGCCGTCGCCGCTCACGGCCGCATCGACGTGCTCGTCAACAACGCCTGCATGGTCGTCTTCGGTCAGGACGAGGACTTCGCCGCCTTTCAGGACATGAGCGAGCGCCAGTGGGACTTCGGCATCGCCATCAACCTGAAGAGCCAGTTCCTTGTGACGCGGGCCGTCGTGCCCCACATGGTCGAGCACGGCTATGGACGCATCGTCAACGTCTCGTCGGCGACCGGTCCGGTGGTCGCCAACCCCGAGGAGTCGGTGTACTGCGCGGCCAAGGCAGGCGTGCTGGGCCTGACGCGCGGCCTGGCGCTCGACGTCGCCCGACACGGCGTCACGGTGAACGCGGTCGGCCCCGGCTGGGTGGCGACCGGCTCGCAGGCCGACGGCGAGGACGTGGGAGGGCTGAACACGCCGCTCAAGCGTTCCGGACGGCCCGACGAGATCGCCCGGCTGATCTGCTTTCTGGCCTCCGACGACGCCAGCTACATCACCGGCCAGCTCGTGGTGATCGACGGCGGCAACACCATCCAGGAGTACAAGGGCCCGAGCGACCTGTACTACTGAGCGACGCGCCACTGTAAGCTTGCCGGTGTCGAGCCAGCGTCCCTTGTCTGCTTTCATCGTCACGCGCCGCTTCCCGGCGGCCGGCGACCCGGACGCCGAGGGGGTGCCATGACCGCGGAGTTCGAAAACAGGGTCGTGCTGGTCACGGGTGCGGCGGGGGGCATCGGCAAGGCGGTCGCCCACCGCTTTCTGGCCGCCGGGGCCCAGGTCTTTGCCGCCGACCTGGACGGTGTCCGGCTCAAAGCCACGATCGACGAGATCGCCGCGACGCCGGGCGCCACGATCTACCCCATCGAAGCCGACCTCAGCGTGGTGGGCGACTGTGAACGCATGGTAGCGGTGACGGTCGCCGGAGCCGGTCGTCTCGATACGCTGGTCAACTGCGCCGGCCTGTGGGTCGAGGGCCCCACCGAGACCATGACCGAGGCCGACTGGGAGCGCGTCGTCTCGGTCAATCTCAAGGGCACCTTCTTCTGCTGCCGTTACGCCATCCCCGAGCTGCGCAAGACTCAGGGCTGCATCGTCAACCTCTCCTCGGACGCCGGCGTCGTCGGTACGCCCGGGACGGCGGTCTACACGGCCTCCAAGGGCGGCGTGAGCCTGCTCACCAAGTCGCTCGCGCTCGAACTGGCTCCCGACCTCGTGCGCGTCAACGCGGTCTGTCCGGCCGATGTCATGACCCCCATGCTGCGCTACCAGGCCGACACGTTCGGCAACGGCGACCCCGACGGCTATCTCAGACGTCTGCTCGCCAGCTATCCGCAGGGCCAGCGGGCGCGCTTCATCAGGCCCGACGAGGTCGCTGAGCTCGTCTGCTACCTGGCCAGCGAGAAGGCGGCGCCCATCACGGGCGCCCTCCTGTCGATCGACTTCGCAACGAGCGCGGGCTACGGCTACGCCCCGCTCTGACCGTCCCGACTCATGAAGCGGAAGGAGCGCGTGTCCTACGATGGCAGACAGACCCTTCATCCATCCGTACATCCCTAACGCGGTGCCGGCCACCAAGGAGGCCATGCTGCGCGAGCTCGAGCTGCGGAGCGTCGACGAGATCTACGCCGAGATCCCCGAGCGTCTGCGCTTCAAGGGCCGGCTCGACATTCCCGAGCCGATCCTCGCCGAGCGTGACCTGCGACGCCACGTCAAGGGCCTGCTCGACCGCAACACGAGCTGCGAGGACAACCTCAACTTCTGCGGCGCCGGCTGCTGGCAGCACTATGTGCCGGCGGTCGTCGACGAGGTCATAAACCGGGCCGAGTTCCTGTCGGCCTACTGCGGCGGCAGCTACTCCGACCTGGGCAAATACCAGGCGCGCTTCGAGTTCAACAGCCAGCTCGCCGAGCTGCTCGACCTGGGCGGCGTGGCCAACCCCATCTACGACTGGGGCGACGTGGCCGGGCGCAGCTTTCGCATGGCCAAGCGCATCACCGGCCGCCCTCGCGTGCTCGTGCCGCGCACGATGAGCCCTATGCGCCTGGCCGAGGCCCGCACGCTCTGCCAGCCCGAGGTCATGCCGTCCCACGTGGCGATCGACCAGGTCGGCTACGATCCGGCCACCGGCGGCCTCGACCTCGACGACCTGCGGGCCAGGCTCGCCGACGATGTGGCCGCGGTCTATTGGGAGAACCCGGGCTATCTCGGCGTGATCGAAGCGCAGGGCGCCGAGATCGTGCGTCTCGCGCACGAGCACGGCGCTCTCGCCATCGCCGGGGTCGACCCGATCACCCTCGGCGTGCTCACGGCGCCCGGCACGCTCGGCGCCGACATCGCTTGCGGCGACATCCAGAGCCTCGGCATGCACATGCACGCCGGCGCCGGCTGCGCCGGCTTCATCGCCTTCCGCGACGACGATCCGGTGTTCGCCGAGGAGTGTCCGCTCGAGCTCTACACGCTGCTTCAGACCGAGACGCCCGGCGAATGGCAGGTCGCCGAGGCGCTCCCGGAGCGCACCTCCTACGGCGCCCGCGAGCAGGGCAAGGACTGGGTCGGCACGGCCTCGGGCCTGTGGACGATCGCGGCCGCCGTCTACATGACGGTCATGGGGCCGCAGGGCTTCAGGGAGCTGGGCGAGACCTGCATCGCCCGCTCGCACTACGCCGCCCGGCGCCTGTCCGAGCTGCCCGGCGTCGCCGTCAAGCTCTCGCCGGCCTTCTTCAAGGAGTTCGTGGTGAGCTTCGAGGGCGCCGGCAAGACGGTGGCCGAGATCAACAAGGGCCTGCTGGACCACGCCATCTTCGGCGGCAAGGACCTCTCGCACGAGTTCCCCGAGCTGGGCCAGAGCGCCCTGTACTGCGTCACCGAGTACCACAGCGAGGCCAACATCGTGGAGCTCGCGAGCGCCCTGAAGGAGGTGCTGTCATGAGCGAGCGCGAGACGGCCGACCCGCGGGCCAAGCTCGAGCGGCTGGGCAAGCTGCGCCGCGACGGCGGCGTGCTGCGCGACTACCAGGCGCCGCGCTGGAACGAGCCCCTGATCATGGAGCAGAGCGTGCCCGGCGAGCGCGGCGTGTTCGTGCCCCTCGCCGAAGACGAGGTCACGGCCGCGGTGGGCGATCCGCACCAGTACGTGCCCGACGGCATGCGCCGCGCCGCGCCGCCCGATCTGCCCGAGATCTCACAGCACCAGGCCCTGCGCCACTACCTGCGGCTCTCG
>PMKK01000052.1 GCA_003157715.1 Actinomycetota bacterium | reverse complement strand
GATGGCGTTCTTGCAGGCCTCTTCGAGGCTCAGCACGATGTCGTAGACGGCGCCTTCCGGGACGGTGAGCCGGCGCAGGAAGACACGGACCGCGTCGCGGGCCGCCGCCAGCGCCGAGGTGGCCGGCACGACGGCCAGCACGAGGGTGTCGTCGGGTGCGGCCGGCAGGTTCGGCTTTTGCGGGTCGACGGACCGCAGGATGCGCGCGGGGAAGTCGTCGTTTCGCTGGCTGGCGGAGTCGGTCATGGCCGGTGCGTGCCTCGGCGGTAGAAGGCGCTTTATGTAGGTATGCCCTTGCGCGGCCATTCGTGCACGGCAGAGATCGCCGGTCGTAGCCTCACGGCTGCCAGGCCGTTGCTCCGGCGCCGTCGCGGCGGATGATCGCGGCGACCCTGGCGACGAGCGCCGGTCGTGCCGAGACGACACCGAGCTCGCGGTCGTAGAGCAGCGAGGCGACCGAGAAGTTCTGGGAGCCGAGGAACACTCGGGCGCGCGGCGTGCCGGGGTCGACGACGATCGCCTTGGCGTGGATGTACAGGGGCGCCGAGGCGCCGTAGGTGCGCACCGCGACGCCGGTCCGTGCCAGCATGCTGAAGGCGCTGGCCCAGTCGCTCTGGCGAGTCATGACGACCTCGACCCCGACGCCGCGCCGCGCGGCCGCCTGGAGGGCGTGCACCACGACTGCATCGCTCATCTCTTCGTTTTCGACCAGCAGCGTGTGGCGCGCCGAGGCGATCAGGGCGACGAGCGCGTCCTGGGCGCCGGGGCTCCAGACGAGGGCGGCGGGAGAGACCGGCGGCAGCCCGCCGTTCGTCCAGTCGTTGTCGAAGGTCGCGCCGATGGCCGCCACGTCGGCGGGGTCGCGGTCGAAGACGAGGAAGTCGCGCGAGGACGCGTAGTAGCGGGCCGTCAGGTTCATGGTCATGATGACCGCTCGGCGATGGTCGACGACGAGCGCCTTCTCGTGGGCGACGGCGAAATGCGCCGGAGCCCAGCGCACGCCGACACCGTGCTGCCGCAGGTAGGAGAAGGCCGGCGCGTTGACCGGCCGCACGTAGTGGCCGTCGAGCAGCACGCGGACGCGCACGCCGCGAGCGGCGTCGGTGGCAAGGAGCCGCGTCGCCTGATCGTCTTCGAGCTCGTAGATCTCGATGTCGACGCTGCGCCGGGCGGAGCGCAGCAACTCGTAGACCGAGTCGGGCCCGGCGCCTGGTTCGACTACGAGCGATAGCGGGCCCGCCGCTTCGGCGCGTGCCGGCCTGAGTGTGGGCGGCGCGCCGGCGCGTGCCTGGCCGGCTCGCCGGTGGGTCTTCTTGGGTTTCGCGGGGTGCGGCGCCGGTGTGGACCGTGCCGGTCGCGCGGCAAGTGCCGGCGCCCGGTGGTGTGAGGCGGCCAGCAGGGCGCCAACGACGGTCGCGACGACAAGGAGCGCAAGGGCTGCGCGCGCGGCCCTGCGTGCGGCCCTGCGTGCGGTCCGGCGCGCCGTCCGGCGCGGCGCGCGCCCGAAGCCCGTCATCGCTTGAGAGGGTTCGGGCTGGAGTGTCGCGGCCGGCTCATCGTCTCCCTTTGGCGCCTACCGGTGTACGGGACCAGCCTATCGAGCGCCCGCCGTGAGGGTGAAGCGCCGCCCGCCGACTCACGGTTGGCGATGACGCGACCCCGGGGGTGGCGATCGGCCGCTCAGGTCCGGCTTCTCAGGTTCGCCTTCTCAGGCGCAGCTTGCCAGGTCGTCGATGCGACTCAACTCGATGCCGTCGAGGTAGCTCTCGAAGCGCAGTGCCCTGTCGGCGCGCATGGTCCAGATATGCAGCAGCGGCAGGCGCATCGTCTCCCAGCTGCCCCTGGGCCGGCAGTAGACCGAGCCCGTCACCGTCACGGTGCCCCGCTTCGGCATGAGGTTGTGAACCACGACCCGCATGACCTCCCACGACGAAGGCAGGAAGAAGAGGTCGGCGCTGGCGAGCTCGCCGACGCTCAGATAGCGCAGCACGCGGCCGTTGTGGCGCAGGCACCAGCCACCGCCCTCCGTGCCCGGCTCCTGGTCGAAGAGCCGCGACGCCTCGACCGGAAAGCCCGGCCCAAGGGCGTGGTACATGGCGCGCAGCCGGTCCACGCTCCCGTCGGTCGTGTGCGCGAAGTCCCGGGCATGTCGCTTGAACATGGCCGATGTATTCCCCGGAAATGTACGCCGAGCGGTCGCCCGGCGTTGCGCCGGGCGGCGCCCTGAAACGCCAACAGGTCCAAGAGACGCGGTAGACTCCTGAGTGGGCTTTGGCATGTCGCCGGGGCCTTGTGCAGAGGTTCTGAGTGCCACGAGCAGTCTCATCGCCGGAGACCTCCCTCCCTCGCCTGCGCTTTCGCCTGCCGCTCGATGCGGCGCGGCTGGCGCGCGCGCGAGAGCGCATCCGCGACTACCTGCGGCTGTACTGCACTGAGCACGACCTCGTCGACGATGTCGTGCTGTGTGTCGAGGAGGCCTGCACCAACGCCATCCGCCACTCCAGGTCCGCGACCGCCATGGAGGTCTCACTCGGTTTCGAGGCCGGCGATCTGGTGGCCGAGGTCAGGGATCACGGCCGGGGCTTCGACATCGACGCCTTCGACCGTGAGGCCCTGCCCGACCTTCTGAGCCCCGGCGGACGAGGTCTGTTTCTCATCTCCCGGCTGATGGACCACATGGATCTGCGGCGCGACGACGGCCTCGAGGTGCGGATGGTCCGCCACACGGCGGCGCTCTGCGCGCCACCCTCCCTGGAGAGCGGCCTTGGCGAGCTCGGCGCGGCGCCCGGCGGAGCCCACCGCGAGACCCGGCTGCGGGCCTTTCTCGAGGAGATCGACGAGGCCTTCGTGGCCCTTGACTGGCAGTATCGACATGTCTTCGCCAACACGCGGGCGGTGCGCATGATCGGCAGGCCGCTCGACGAGCTGCTGGGCCGCACGCCGTGGGAGCTGACGCCCGGCCTGGCCGACACGTCGCTTGCCGACCGCTATCACGAGGCGATGGAGCTCGGCCGCTCGTCCACCGGCGAGCACCGTTCGATCACCGGCGACGACTGGTTCGAGGTGCGCGTCTATCCGACCCCCGCCGGTATCAGCGTCTACTACCGCGAGATCAACGAGCGCAAGCGCGTCGAGCAGGAACTCGTCAGCTCACATGAACGGCTGGCCTCGGTCATCGGTACGACTCAGGCGCGCGCCGGCGAGTCGGCCGGCGAGGGGCCCGACGCCGGCCGCAGCGAGTACCGGCTGCTGTTTCGCACGATGAGCACCGGCTTTGCCGTGCACGAGATCATCACCGACGGCGCGGGTCGCCCGGTGGACTATCGCTTTCTCGAGGTCAACCCGGCGTTCGAACAGCTGACCGGGCTGCGCGCCGCGGAGATCGTCGGCCGTACGGCCCGTGAGGTGCTGCCCGATCTCGAGGACTCCTGGATCGAGACCTACGGCGACGTGGCCCTGAACGGCCGCCGGGCGAGCTTCGAAAGGTACGCCGCGCCGCTCGGGCGCCACTACGAGGTGACCGCCTACAGACCCTCGCCCGGAAGGGTCGCGACCATCTTCTCGGACGTCACCGAGCGCAAGCGGATCGACGAGGAACGCCGGCGCCGGCTCGCGGAGTCCCAGGCCATGGCGGAGGAGCTCGAGGCGCAGAGCGAGGAGCTGCAGTCGCGCAGCGGGCAGCTCGAAGCCCAGGCTGAGGAGTTGCGCGCTCAGACCGAGGAGCTCACCGAACGCGTCGACCTTGCCGAGGCGCTGAACGCCATCAACCGTCTGGTCCACTCGACCCTCGATTTCGACGAGATCATGCAGCGTGCGCTCGACGAAGGGGCGCGCGCTCTCGATGCCGGCTACGGCACGATCGAATTGCGCGAGGAACCCGTCTGGGTGGTGCGTTACCAGCACGGGTTTGCCGCCGAGGACATCGGCCTCGTCCTGAGCGACGCCGAGGCGCCCAACGCCGCCCGCGCCGCGGCCAGCGGCGAGCCGTTCGCGATCGCCGACATGGCCGGCGACGCTGCCGTCGACGTCGGGTTTGTGCACACCTACAGGCTGCGGGCGGTGCTCACCGTACCGCTGGTCGCCCACGAGGTCGTGACCGGCTGTCTGCTCTTCTACGGCGCGACGCCGCGGGTGTTCGGCGACTCCGAGATCGACTTTGCCCGCAAGCTCGGCGCCACCGTCTCGCTGGCGCTGCGCAACGCGCGCCTGAACGAAGCCGAAAAGGAGGCCGCGCGTCTCTCCGCGGCGCTCGATCAGATCAACACCCTCATCCACTCCACACTGCATGCCGAGCAGATCATGCAGCGCGTGGTGACCGAAGCCGGCGCGGCGATCGGCGCCGGCAGCGCCGTGATCGCCCTGAAAGACGGTGACGACTGGGTCGCGCAGTACGGCTATCCCGAGGGTACCGGGTTCATGCACGAGAGCGTGCGCGTTGACGAGGCGCCGTTCATCCTGACCGCGGTCGCGGAGCGCCGCCCGATCGCCATCGACGATTGCGAGACCGACCTGCGCTGCGGACCCGAGGTGCAGCGCCGCTTCGGCGTGCGCTCAGTGCTTTGCCTGCCGCTGGTCGTAAGAGACGAGGTCCTGGGCATCATCCTGTTCAACGGTCACCGCGCCGTCGCGCGCACCGCGCCGCAGACCATCGACTTCGCCGCCAAGCTGGCCGTCTCGGTCTCGGCGGCCCTCGAGAACGCTCGTCTCTACGCCGCTCAGCAGCGCATCGCGCTGACGCTTCAGGAGAACTTCATGCACTCGCTGCCGCCGGTGGAGGGGCTCGAGCTGGGCGAGGTCGGTCTGCCGGCCTTCGAACCCGAGCGCATCGGCGGCGACTTCTCAGACGTCTTCGTCGTCGACGACGCGCGCGTCGCCGTCCTGATCGGGGACGTGGCCGGCAAGGGCGTGCGCGCCGCCGGTCTGACCGAGACCGTGCGCAGTGTGGTGCGCGCCTTCGCCGCGGTCGACCCGTCGCCGGCCCTCGTGCTTACCCGGACCAATCGGCTCCTGCTGGACGAGGCCGCCGCCGACGAGTTTGCCACGGCTTTCTTTCTTCTGCTCGATCGCGGCAGCGGGCACATCGCCTTCGCCAGCGCCGGTCACCCGGCTCCCGTCCACGTGTCCCGGCGCTCGTGCGGCCTGCTCGAGATCACGTCCGGTGTGCCGCTCGGTTCGTTCGAGCAGGAGTACGCCGAGACGCACGCGACACTCTTGCCGGGCGACTACCTCGTCTTCTACACCGACGGCGTCACCGAAGCTCGAGGCGATGGCGAGCTGTTCGGCTACCGGCGACTGGCCGAGGCGGCCTGCGGCCTGCGGGGGCGCTCCGCCCAGAGCGTCGCCGAAGGCGTGCGCGACGCCGCCCTCGGGTATGCCGGCCGGCTCATGGACGATCTGCAGGTGGTCGTCGTGCGCCTGCGCGGCGGTGACTGAGCGGCTCGACCGACGGCGGCCGTTGGCCCCCCGAGCGCGGAACGTCTACAATCTAAGGTGATGCGAAGTGGGCCGGCGCCGCTCGTCGCTTCTGGGGTGGCGTGGCTCGCAGGCGCGCGGTAGCGGTTCCCGGTGACACGGAGGG
>PMKK01000239.1:2286-7018 GCA_003157715.1 Actinomycetota bacterium | reverse complement strand
CCGGTCGGAGGTGTCGGGCGTGCGATAGGCGTCGCGCTCACGCCAGACGCGCTGCCAGCGCTCCTCGATCTCCTGCGGCTTGTAGCGGTCGTCCCTGTCTGCCATGTCTGCTTCCTCGTGGGTCGTGGCGCCCTGGCGGATGATGACGCCCGGACGGATGGTGGCACGCGGCTCTCTGAGATCGCCGGGTAACCCCGCCTGAGCCAGGGCGCCCGACACTGCCGCTAGTATACCGGGCCGGCGACCGCGCGAGCGCCGGCGACCGCGGCCAGGCACTCGGCGGAGTCGTCCGCGGCGGCGACTCGAGCGACTCGGTGGCGCCTTCCGCGGTCGCGATGTTGCGAGCGCGAGGCACGATGGTATACTGCAACGGTCGCCGGCCACACAGGCCGGCGTACCCATCGGTGGGGGTATAGCTCAGCTGGGAGAGCGTCTGGCTGGCAGCCAGAAGGTCAGCGGTTCGAGCCCGCTTACCTCCACCAATATCCCGCCGGTACTCCTGCCTCTTCCCATCGGCTATCGATGCCCAGACGCAACCGACCGGCCAGAGAGTCCTTCGAAACTCCTCCCGGCTCCCCGCACTACGCCGATAGCAGCGCTCGTCAGTGCCCCAGCGGTTTAGTCGCGACGTAGAGACCTCGCGGGTCCAGGGCAGGCATCTCGTCGAGGTAGTGAGCGGGCATCAGCCTGACACTACGCCATTCTCTATTACGATATATCCCGATAATGCTCTATAAACCCCCATTGCTATCTCCGCTACAACCAGCCGCCGTTATGCTGGTCGCGTTGTGCCCACGTAAGCCCAGTGACTACAATCAGATCGACGGTCGACTACTAGCGGCGCACTCGCCGCTGGCTTTGACAAGCCGTTGCGGGAAAACCGGGGTAAGCGTGATGAACGATCTTAGGGCTGAGGGCGACGATCGTGGAGCCCTGGACGGCAGCGACCGAGCCGCGCGCATGAACGAACTGGCCCTGCAGGGCCTCTGCTGCTCACAGGTGATGGTGCGGACGGCGCTCGAGGAGGACGGCGCCGAGAACGAGCAACTGGTACAAGCAGCGGGCGCGCTTTGTTTCGGCATGTTCGCCGGCGGGCCTTGTGGCGCTTTGACAGCCGGCAAGATCGTCATGGCCCTGCGCGCCTCGCGGCCGCTCGACGACGCTCTGGCGACCGAGTTTGTCGAATGGTTCCGGAACGAATACGGATCTCTTGAGTGCAGCGGCATCCTCAAGGGCGACCCCTTCGCGCGCGTCCTCGTATGCCCTAATCTCGTTGTGCGCACCTACGACGCGGCGATGCGGATCCTGGCCGACCGCGGGGCGCTGATTTTGTGAGCTTCGCCCCGCCGGAAGCCTTCATGAAGCAGAACATCGACCTCGACGCCAAGGCCACCTCCGAAGAAGGCTAGCTGCTTGCCCGAGGGCGCCGAGCCAGGCGCTACGTGGCGGCGCTTTCAGTCCGGTACCTCGTTGTCATCGGAGCCATGCCGCCATCGCGTGGAGTCGAAGGCGTGCCTTAGCGCCACAGCTCAGACTCAGCGAGGAGCAGGCATTCACAGGGCAAGATCGTCCTGTCGGTCCCCTCTACCCCGCCCCCGCAACCACCCGCCCACGCCCTTTCGTACGGGCCATGAGGAGGGTGGGCGTTTAGGAGGGAAATCCCTTGGCCATAACGTTCACAACGGCGGACGCCCGGCAACGCCCGGTGGACAGCCGGCCGTCGCGGCAGTGTCGTAGCCGCGGCAAGGTAATGGGCAGCAGGTTCACAGGGGCGAAAAGGGGAGTGCATGGACGACAGACCGCAATTCGGTGTCGAGCTGGTGCGCGTCGGCGACGAAGTTGCCGTCGTCGTTCTACAGGGGGAAGTCGACATCTACTCCNNGGCGGGCGTCACCTTCATCGATTCCACGGCGCTGGGCGTGCTGGTCAGTGGCGCCAAGCGCGTTCGTCCCCAGAACGGGACGCTCGACATCGTCTGCCAGGACGAGAACATCACCCGGATCTTCGAGATCACCGGTCTCGATCGCATCTTCGGCATCTATCCAACGCGTGAGAAAGCACTCGAGAGCGCGGCAGTCTAGGAAGGCGGTGCCGGCCACGCGTGGCCGGCTCGAGGCAAGGAGTGTCCGGCCATGGAGTATCGCAGTACACGAGGCCTCAGGGGGCGGCGACTGTCCGTGCAGGTCGACGACATGACGAAGAGCAAGACCTACGGCGGCGGGCGCACCTGCACGGTAGCAGGGTGCGAGACCCGTCTTTCGACCTACAATCCTTCGAACATCTGCGCCCTGCACAACGGCGGCTGGAAGGATGAGCTCAAGCGGCCCTCGCGCAAGCAGCGCCTGCGCGAGGAGATGACGCGCTACTGCAGCTTCGAGCCGTGCAGCCGCGAGTTCGTCACGAGCAATCCCGCCAAGAAGTACTGCAGCGACGCCTGCCGCATGAAGGCCTTCCAGGCACGGGCCGTGGCGGCTCGTCAGGTCGGGCTCGGCGAGCAGCAGCTGGTCCGTCGGGCGAGCTGAGTCGCAAGCGACGCTGTTCGAAGCGTGCCACTGCCGAGCCGGACGGCGGCCGGGCGCAGGCCCGGCCTGCCTCAGGGCGCCGCGCGGCGCGCGGCGTTAAACGGGGCGAGGTCGAAGGGCGGCGGAATGAGCGGCGCTCCCGCCGAGAGCGCGGCCAGAGCGTCCTCTAGCGTCTCGTAGACCGGCACCAGATTGGGCAGCCCGACCAGCGCCAGAGTGCGCCGCACGTAGCCCCGCGGCCGCGTGATCAGCAGCTCGCGACGATTGGCGTGCAGGCGCCGCACGAGCGACACGACGAGGCCCACGAAGGCCGAATCGACCAGCTCTACCCGGGCGAGGTCGAGTACCAGGTCGCGGCCTTTGAAGAAGAACGGCCCCAGGTGGCGGCGCAGGAAGCGCTCGATCTCGGGCACGTTGTCAAAGTCGAACTCGCCACTCAGCTTGAGGACCGGCACGTCGCCGGCCCCCATGAAGCAAAGCCGCAGCCCACCGGTACCCCAGCCGAGCGAGATCGCCCGGCCGGCCGAAGCTGTACGGTCCACAGACTGCTGACTCACGAAGACCCCCCTGGGTGCGTTCCTGTCGCTTCGGCCGACCGCGCGGCGGTGAGGGCGACGAGTCTGCCTTAGATCAGCGCCTCACCCGGGGCCGGCGGCGAAGCGCTCCGTCGGCCGTTTTCGCGGTGGTGAGCCGTGAGAGTAGGCCGTCGCGGGGCGCTTTGTAAAGGAGTATTCGGGCTTCAGGCCTCATCCTCTCCGCGAGGCTCAAGCCGCCCCTCGGAGGCTCGACCTCGGGTACCAGCGGAGGGTCACACAGGTCGAGGCCGGCGCGCAAGCCGAAGGTCCCTTGCTAGGACGTTACCTCGCCGGCCTTGACGGCCAGCTTGCGGTACTTCGGCTCGCGCTCCTTGAGCAGGGTCAGCACGGGACTCGCCACGAAGATCGACGAGTAGGCCCCTGAAGCCACGCCGATGAGCAGCGCGAAGGCGAAGTCCTTGAGCGTGGCGCCGCCGAACAGCAACAGGCAGACGACCGGGATGAGGGTCATCAGCGTGGTGTTCAGCGACCTGGTCAGGGTCTCCCAGATGGAGCGGTTGACCATGTCGCTGTAGGGCACGCGTGACATCTTGGGCGTGTTTTCGCGGATGCGGTCGAAAACGATGATCGTGTCATAGAGCGAGTAGCCCAGGATGGTCAGCACCGCGGCGATGGTGCCGGTCGTGACCTCGCGGCCGGTCAGCGAGTAGATGCCGATCACCACGAGAAGGTCGTGCAGCTCGGCCGCGATGGCGCCGACCGCGAACTTCCAGGCGAAGCGCAGCGAGACGTAGATCAGGATGAGGACCAGGGCGATGCCGCCCGCCTTGTAGGACGCCGTGATCACCTCGCGATCGAAGGTGGCGCCGACCGTACTGATGTTCCAGTCGCTGCCGCCGCCGCTGGTCGGCGCGATCTGGAACCGCTTGTCGATGGCGTCCTTGAGGGCGAGCTGCTGGTCGGCCGACAGCGTGCGCGTCGAGATCTGAAAGCTCGAGCCGCCGTTCTTTGACTGGACCTGCTGGATGACGGCGTCGCTGTAGCCCTGGGCGCTGACGACCACCCGCAGCTGGGTAGTGGTGGCCGGCTTGACCAGGGTCGTCGTGACGCGAGTGCCCGGGTGGAACTCGAGGCCGTAGTTGAAGCCGTGCGCCGGGTTACCGCCGCCGCGCACGAACATGGCGATCAGGCCGATGGCGATGATGGTGCCCGAGAAGGCAAACCAGATGTACTTGTGGCGCATGTAGTCGAACGAGTAGATCTTGCGAAACCAGTTCACGACTTCTTCTTTCGGGCGGTCGATGAACGGCGCTTGGCGGGACGGCTCGACGAACCGGGCGCCGGCGCGACGTTGCCGTCGAGCACAGGGCGGCCGTCACCCGATGCCGCGCCGGACCGACGCCTTGGGCTGCGGCCTGGCTCGGCCGCGTCGACGGCATGGATGTCGGAAGCCTTGACGCCCATGAAGGCGGCGCGACCGAAGAACGAGAAGTCGGCCAGCAGGCCGAGCATGGCGCGGGTGGCGACCACGGCGGTGAACATGCTGACCAGCACACCGAGGATCAGGGTGAAGGCGAAACCCTTGGGCTGCGCGGTGGCGAACTCGAACAGCACCGCCGCCGTGAGCAGGGTCAGCACGTTGGCGTCGAGGATGGTGTGGAAGCCGCGCGCGTA
>PMKK01000239.1:0-2263 GCA_003157715.1 Actinomycetota bacterium | reverse complement strand
GGATGGCGTTGAACAGCCCCCACAACAGCACGCCGTAGATGACCAGGGCGATGTCGGCCACCAGCCCCAGGAAGCGGTAGTAGAAGAGCATGTAGAGCAGGATGAGGCCGAGCCCGACCATGCCGGCGATGAGCGCCTGGTGAAGGGAATCCTTGCCGAGGGTAGCCGAGACCACCTGGCTTTCGATCTGGTTGAGGGTCACCGGCAGGGCGCCGGTGTTGATCACCAGGGCCAGGTCTTTGGCCTCGGAGATGGTGAAGGCGCCGCTGATCTCGGCCGAAGTGCCCTGGATGCCGTCGGGGTTGCGCTTGAAGTCGACGTAGGGGTCGGACTCCATCTGGTTGTCGAGCACGATGGCGAAGGTCTGGTTGACGCCGGTGATCTGGCCGGTGACGGCAAGCTGGCGCGTGACGTTGCCGAACTGCTTGCCGCCTTTCTTCGTGAAGTAGATCACCACGTCGGGCTGGTTGTTTTCGGCGAACTCCTGGGTCGCCTTGGAGATGGCGTTGCCGATCATCGCCGGAGGCAGCGCGTAGATGAAGTACTGCGGCGCCGCGTTGTTACCCAGGACGTTCTTCGCGGCGATGACGGTGAGGTACTTGGTGGACGACTCGCCCTTGGCCAGCTTGGCGAGCTCGGTCTTGGCGCCCTTCGCCAGGGGCACGAGCGGTGAGTTCGTGGCCTGTTTGACGGCGGCCGCGAGGCTGTCGGAGGGGCCCGCCACGCGCTGCTTGCCGTCGTTGNNCTGGCCGACGGTGCGCACGGCCTGATCGACGTTCTTGACGCCCGGCAGGGCGACGGAGATCTGATCGCTGCCCTGGAGCTGGATGGCGGCTTCGGTGACGCCCAGGCCGTTGACGCGCCGGTCGATGATGCCGACCGTCTGCGTGAGCTGGTCGTGCGAGGGCTTCGTGCCGTTGGGCAGCTCGGCCTTGTAGACGATCTCGAGACCGCCCTGGAGCTCGAGGCCGAGGTGGGTCTTCTTGCCGGGCGGATAGATGTAGAACACCGAAACGACGAGCAGCGCCGCGACGACGAGCAGGATGATGATGTTTCTCTGTTTCTGGTGTTTCATGGGATCAGTCGATCAGGCTTCGTGGAATCGGTCGACGAGGCCCGTCGAGGACCCATCAAGCCCAACAGCATAGTGAGTCCGCCGTCCAATTGCAATGCGGTCGCCAAGGCAGATAGACGCAGTGTACCTGCAAACGGCACCAATCGGCGGCTTTGACCGACCACCGTGGCCGATGCGCGTTCAGTGGTCTTTGAGGAAGCTGGGGATGTCGAGCACGTCGTCTGCGACATCGAAGGTCGGCTTGGGCTCGCCGCCGAAGATGTCGGGCGCCGGCGCCTTGCTGGTATCGGCCGCCCGGCGCTCGGGGGCGCGCGGCCCATCGAAGCCGGTCGCGATGACCGTGACGCGCACCTCGTCGCCCAGAGCGGGGTCGACCACGGCGCCGAAGATGATGTTGCAGTCGGCGTCGGCCGCGCTCGAGATGATCTCGGCGGCCTCGTTGACCTCGAACAGGCCCAGGTCGGCGCCGCCGGTGATGTTCAGCAGGATGCCCATGGCTCCTTCGACGCTGGCTTCGAGCAGCGGCGAGCTGATGGCGGCCTTGGCGGCCTCGACGGCACGGTTCTCGCCGCCAGCCACGCCGATCCCCATGAGTGCCGAACCGGCCTCTCTCATGACCGTGCGCACGTCGGCGAAGTCGAGGTTGATGAGGCCGGGCACCGTGATCAGGTCGGTGATGCCCTGCACGCCCTGACGCAGGACGTCGTCGGCGACCTTGAAGGCATCGATGATCGAGGTGCGCCGTTCGACCACCTGCAGCAGGCGGTCGTTCGGGATGATGATCAGGGTGTCGACCTTCTCGCGCAGCTCGCGAATGCCGTCCTCGGCCTGCCGGGCGCGGCGCTTGCCTTCGAACATGAACGGCCGTGTGACGACGCCCACGGTCAGCGCGCCGAGCTCTTTGGCGAGCTCGGCGATGACCGGCGAGGCACCGGTGCCCGTGCCACCGCCCTTGCCGGCCGTGACGAACACCATGTCGGCGCCCTTGATGGCGTCGCGCAGCTCATCCTTACTCTCGATGGCCGCCTGATAGCCGATGTCGGGGTTGGCTCCCGCTCCCAGGCCCCTCGTGATCTTGCTGCCGATGTGGATCTTGACGTCGGCATCGCACATGGCCAGCGCCTGGGCGTCGGTGTTCACCGCGATGAACTCGACGCCGCGCAGGCCGGCATCGACCATGCGATTGAC
>PMKK01000113.1 GCA_003157715.1 Actinomycetota bacterium | reverse complement strand
CGAGACGGCCGAGCGCTTCTGGCCGTCTTGCGTCTCCCACTCGCGCCAGCGCAGCTTGCCCTCGACGGCGACCTGACGGCCTTTGGCGAGCCACTTGACGCAGAGATCACCCTGGGCGCCGAACACGTCGACGNNGAAGTAGTTCGGGCGGTCGACCCATTGACCCGAGCTCTGGTCTTTGACCTGGTCGTTGACCGCGAGCCGCAGGGTGCACACGGTCGTGGCGCCGGCCTGACGAGACTCGGGGTCGCGCGTGAGGTTGCCGACCAGGACAACGCGGTTGATGGATCTGGCCATGTCTGCTCCTTTGCGGTTGGCGTCTAGTCTTTGAGCCGCACCGTCTGGAAGCGCATGACGCCGTCGGTGATACGCAGCACGCGCTCGATTTCGGTCAACGTGGCCGGCTCGGCGGTGAACGTGACGACGCTGTAGAGGCCTTCGGTCTGTCCGGCGATCTCGTAGGCCAGCTTGCGCTTGCCCCAGTCGTCGACCGAGGCGACCTTGCCCTTGCTCTCTTCGACGGTCTTGGACAGACGATCGAGGATCTCGGACTGTCGGCCTTCTTCTGCGCCGGGGTCGAGCATGAGCATCAACTCATACTTGTTCGTGGTACTCACCTCCTGTGGTCTCAGGCGGCCCCAGCCTTACTGCTGGAGCAGGGGTGAAAAACGCCGCCCCGTCGGCGGCGCAACCTCGGCATGATACCAGACGCGGCCTTGCCCTCAAACTAACCAGCGTGCGGTTGTGGCTAGAGACGATAGTAGGCCGCAGGGCGGACGGACAGGAGCGTTGAGGTCGTGCGGGGTGACGGTGCCACGGCTGCGGAGGGTGACGCTCGCGCGGTCGCGGACCGCGACGCTCGCGCGGTCATGCGGCTACGGACGGCGACGGTCGCGCGGTCGCGAACGGCGACGGTGCCTCGGCGGGAGAGGGTGACGGCGCCGCCGTCAGGCCTCGAGGATCTGGCCGGCCTGTTCTTCGTGCAGGACGATCTCGCCGGCCGCATCGAGCCCCTCGACCGCCCAGATGGCCGCCAGACGCGGCTCACCGCGCTCGTCGCTGCGCATGTGCACGAGCACCGGCCGCGTTTCGCCGACGATCTGTCTGGCCTCGGCCGCCGAGACGCGCAGCTCCATCTGGCGCAGCAGCCTGGCGACCGCCCTGTGGACGGAGTCGGCGCGGATGGTGCAGAAGCCGCCGCACTCCCGGTGGCTCTTGAGCGCGCCCAGGAAGTACAGGATCTCGTCGGGGTGGAGCTCACCCACCACGATGCGGCTGGGCTGCATCTTCATCGCTTTGAGAAAGACGGCTTCGATGTCGGTATCGTCGTTGACCGAGAGCTGTACGCAGAACGAGCGGTCCTTCAGGGCGGGCAGCGGATCGGAGTGCTCGATCGACACGAAGCGTTCGTCGAGCGGCAGGAGCTCGAGCAGGGCGTTCAGCAGCGTCGACTTGCCGGTCGCCCGGTCGCCGAAGATCAGCAGCGTGCGCCGGTCGGAGACGTAGGCCGCGAGCCGGGCCCCCTGGGCGGTCGCCATGGTGCGGGCTTCGATCAGCCCGCGCAGCGTGGTCGGCGCGGGGCCGGCCGGCCCGAAGGCGCCGGCGTACATGGGCGAGGTCGTCGACGACAGCCCGTCGCGATGGCTTCTCAGGTACGACATGTACGCCGTCGCCTGCGCCTTGAGCAGCACGCGCAGCGCGTCCAGGTACTCGCGCGGCTCGTCGCCGAGCGACTCCGACTGGAATTGGCTGATCATCTCGTCGAGCATGGCCAGGACGTCGCGTTCGAGGCGGGCCATGACGGAGTTTCTGGCCCGCCGCTCCTCGCGGTCGTCGGCGTCTTCGCGCGGTGCTATGAAGTCGCTGTCGGTCACATGGCGTCCTTCGGCGGAAACACAAGCTGATGGGCATCTATCGGCCGTCTTGCCACCGACGATAACACCAACGCCTTGACACTCCACTCTGTCGCAGCCGGCGCCGCAGTCTGCTACACTCCGTCCCATGGTCGCCGGCAACATCCCTCGTCTGGTCGAAGTCCTGAAGACGCGCGCGGGCGCCGAGAAGCGTCTGCCGTGCGCCGAAGCCTTCAAGGTGGCGCGCGACCTCGAAGTCCCCGTGAGCGAGGTCGGCAAGGCCTGTAACGAGCTGGGCATCAAGGTCGTGCACTGCCAGCTCGGCTGCTTCTAGTACCGGCGAGCGACTTCGTCGTTGCCGCTCAGGCTGGTGTGGCTTCGTCGCACGCCTAGTTCGCGGCTCAAAGCTCCTCACCCGCCCAAGAGCTCTCAGCTCCGCTCCTCAGCCCCGCCTCTTTTGCGCCGCCACTCGCGCGCGACCGTTCGCGCCGCCGGTCGCCACCGGCACTCTGCGCCAGACAGTTAACACTGCGACCGTAAGGTTATCCACCCCCCGCGCACGGGTATTCATGGTTCGTAATCGCGGGTGCCGCCTTTCACGGCTTGCCCGACTTCTCGCAGCGGTCCCGCGACCGGATGGGGTGTATCGCGCAGGCACCGCCTGCGCGTCGTACCAGGAGGACTTTGATGTCGACGATCCAGCAACTCAGGACGTATCAGATGCTTATCGACGGCCAGTGGGTCGGGGCCGCCGGCGGTCTTACCTACGAGGTCGTCGATCCGGCGACGGAGCAGCCGATCGCGATCGTGCCGAAAGGCGCTGTCGAAGACGCCGAGCGGGCGGTACGCGCGGCGCGCAAGGCGTTCGACTCCGGTCCCTGGCCGCGCAAGCTCGCCGTGGAGCGCTCCGAACTGCTTCACCGGGCCGCCGACCTGATCCGCGAGCGCGCCGAAGATCTGGCGCTGCTCGAGACCCGGCAGATGGGCAAGCTGCTCGCCGAGTCGCTCGTCGACGTAAACGACGCGGCCCACACCTTCGACTACTACGCGGGGCTGGCCGTCGAACAGCACGGCCAGACCCTCGAGGTCACCGGCGAGAGCATGAGCATGGTCGTGCGCGAGCCGATCGGCGTCACGGCCGGCATCACGCCGTGGAACTTCCCGCTGCTGATGGCGGCCTGGAAGGTGGCGCCGTCGCTGGCCGCCGGCAACGTCATGATCCTGAAGCCCGCCTCGGTCTCGCCGCTCACCTCGCTCGAGCTCGGCCACATCCTCGAAGAGGCCGGCCTGCCGGAGGGCGTGTTTCAGGTGCT
>PMKK01000120.1:8626-9154 GCA_003157715.1 Actinomycetota bacterium | reverse complement strand
GGGAAGTCGCCGAACATCTTCTTCGCCGACGTGATGGAAGAGGACGACGAGTACCTGGACAAGGCGGTCGAGGGCCTCGTGCTCTACGCCTTCAACAAGGGCGAGGTCTGCACGTGCCCCTCGCGTGCCCTCGTTCAGGAGTCGATCTACGACAAGTTCATGGCGCGCTGCATCGAGCGCATCGGCAAGATCATCCAGGGCAACCCGCTCGACACCGACACCATGATCGGCCCGCAGGTCTCGACTCAGCAGATCGAGAAGATCAGCTCGTATGTCGACATCGGCCTGCAGGAAGGCGCCGAGTGCCTGACCGGCGGCCACCGCTCCAAGCAGCCCGGCGATCTCGCCGACGGCTACTACTTCGAGCCCACGGTGCTCAAGGGCGACAACAAGATGCGCGTCTTCCAGGAGGAGATCTTCGGTCCGGTGCTCGCCGTGACCACCTTCAAAGACGAAGCCGACGCGGTGCGCATTGCCAACGACACCATCTACGGCCTGGGCGCCGGCGTGTGGACGCGCAACGGCAAC
>PMKK01000120.1:0-8616 GCA_003157715.1 Actinomycetota bacterium | reverse complement strand
CTCGGCTTCTTTTGAGAGCAGCCCGAAGAGGGCATCCTGAGAGCTAAGAGCAGACGGATGAGAGCCGACAGCTGAGAGCATACGGCTGAGAGCAGAGAGCAGAGAGCAGAGAGCCGGCAGCCGACGGATGAGATCTGACAGCTGAGAGCCGAGGGCTCGCAGCGAGGAGCACGGACATGAGTGAACCGGTCCCCGATCCCGCCGTGGTGGCCACGCCAGAGGCGCTGGCCGCGGTGGCCCGCCTCGTCGCCGAGCGGGGACCGGTCATGTTCTACCAGTCGGGAGGCTGCTGTGACGGCAGCCTCCCGATGTGCTTCGACGACGGCGAGCTCATCATCGGCGATCACGACGTGCTACTCGGCACGCTGGGCGGCTGCCCCTTCTACATCGACCCCCGCCAGTACGAGGTCTGGAAGCACACCCAGCTCATCCTCGACGTCGGCGAGGGCGCCCCCGAAGGGTTCTCCCTGGCCGCCGGACCCGACAAGCACTTCATCACGCGCTCGCGAGTCTGCTCGCCCGACGAGCCCGGCGCGCGGCGGCGACAGGGGCCGCCCAGAGCGTGACGCGGGCGGGGTCGGTCGGTCAGGGCACGACGAAGTCCGGGCCGAGGCCCACGTGACCGGCCAGCCTGAAGTTGGTGCCACCGGCCAACCGGGTGTAGGTGTAGTCGCCGGGCCCGAAGCCGGGCTTCATGGGCTTGCCGGTGAACGGGTTCTCCGGCCAGTTGTCGACATAGGAAGCGCCAAGGCGTTTCCTGGTGACAACGGCAGCGGTCGGGTATCGGTCGTGGTGGTCGACGGCCCAGCTCTGGATGCCCACCTGGATGGTGTGCATGGCCTCCTCGACTGTCGCGCGCTGGGCGAGGGTCGGCACGGCGCCGTAGACGATCTTGCCGCCCAGCAGGGTCAGAAGCACCCGCGTGGCGCCGATCTTGGTGGCCGGGCAGGTCAGGATGTTGCGGTTCAGCACGATCAGGTCGGCTGACTTGCCGACCTCGATCGAGCCGGTCTCGTCGTCTACGAAGTTGGCGATGGCACCGTTGATCGTGAAACTGTCGACCATCTGCCTCGCGGTGACGCGCTCGGCCGGCCACAAGACGTCCTTCGGTCCCTTGACGGCCCACTCTGAGCCGCCGCGATACCAACGCATCACGCCGGTCGCGATCGCATCCAGCGGGTTCGGCGGCAGGGTCACCGGATAGTCGCTGCTCGAAGCGACGAGGACGCCGTTGTCGAAGAAGCTCTTCATCGGGTACTCGTGGTCGGCTCGCCACTTGCCCAGGAACGGAAGCTGGATGTCGTAGTAGAAGCTGTCTTTGACGAACCAGTAGGGCTGGGGCACGGCGATCACGTTGAGCTGGGCGAAGCGCGGGATGTCGGTCTGCGTGACAAGCTGGAGATGGGTGATCTCGTCGCGCGGCGTGGTGTTGCCGGTGGCGATCTCGGCTGCGCCGATGGCGTTCAGGGCCATGCTGCAGGCTCGGTCGCCGATGGCGTGGAAGTGAAGCTGGAAGCCGTTCTGGGCAGCCTTGACGGCTGCCGTCCGCAAGGCGCTCCACTTCCAGATCTGCTCGCCGAGGCTGCTGGGGCGGTCCTTGTAGGGCTCGGCAAGCAAGCCCGTATGGCCCTCGATCACGCCGTCCATGAAGAACTTCACCGAGTTGGTCTGGAACAGGTCGGTGGTGTGCTTGGCACGCTCGGCGACGGCCGCCTGTATCTGGTCGTCGATGGGTCCGAAGCCGGGGTCGAGGTGCAGGGCGGCGCGATAGCGCACGGTGAGCTTGCCCTGCTGGGCGAGGTCCTCGAAGGCGGCCACGGCATTGCTGCCCGGCTCGAGGCTCGCATCATAGACCGTCGTCATGCCGTACGGACCGGCGACGTCGTTCTGATAGTGCAACAGGCCGGCCTCGTACTGGGCTACCGTGAAGTCGGGGATCTTGTTCGTCACGAGGTCGGTGGCCGCCTCGCGCAGCGTGCCCGAAGGGATGTGCGTGCCGGGAAAGTGCTCGATCACACCGCCGGGCGGGTTGGGCGTCTTGCTGGTGATGCCGCCGAGCTTCAGGGCGGCGGAGTTGCACCAGATCTCGTGACCGCTCAAGTCCCACAGCACAACGGGGCGATTCTTGACGGCGGCGTCGAGCTGATAACGCGACGGCCCGATGACCGGCAGTATCGAGCTGTCCCAGCCGCTGCCCTGGATGATCGCCAGGTCGGGGTGCCTGGCGGCGAATGCCTTGATCTGCTTCTGGTAGACCTTCATGCTGCCGTGCAGGCTGTAGACGTTCACCTCGTAGAGGTCGTCGAGGGCGGCGTCGGGGTGGGCGTGGCTGTCGATGAAGCCGGGCAGCATCGTTCGCCCGCCCAGGTTCACCTGCTGCGTGCCGGCGCCGATCCAGGCCTGCGCGCCGGCGTCGTTGCCCACGTAAACGATGAGGCCGTCCTTGACGGCGACCGCCTGCGCGGTCGAATGGACGGCGTCCTCGGTGTAAATGACGCCGTTGGTGTAGACGGCGTCGGCGGGCGGCGTCGCCGGATCCCCCAGGCGCGGCGCCGCGCCTCCCGAGCCCACGGCCACGATGGCGAGCGCGAGCAGCGCAAGCGCGAGCGTGCCGAGCAAGACCAGGTACCTGTGACGTTTCATGACCCCCGACCTTTCGCCGCCACAAGGGCCTCACGGAGAAGCCCCCCACTCCTTCGAAAGCACCCTACAGCCGATGGTCGGGCACGGCAATCGCGGCCGACCGACCGATCATCACGGTGTCTCAGGCGAAGAAGAGTCGCGGCCGGCACGCCTGTGGTGCGACAGTCTGGAGGTCCGCTCGCGTCAACCAGCGGCCGCCCGTACTCGTTCTGTCGTGTCCCTACACCTCGCAGGTCCCCAGCACCTCGTCGCAGGGCTGCTCGCGACCCTTGGTCACGGCAGAACTGAGGCGCCAGCGCCCGGTCCAGGTCGCGATGAGCGCGACGACGAAGCCGAGGAGCACGACGCTGCCGGCCACGCTGAAGGCGGTCGAGAAGCCGGCCGTGAGCGCATGATTCAGAACGGCGACCGGCACGCCCGGGACGGCGCTCGACGCTGAGGTGGTCGTCGCGCCGGCGCGAGCCGCGATTCCGCCGGCCACCGCCACGCCGCCAGTCATCTGGCTCGTGACGCTGTGGGCCACCGATGACCAGGCGATGGTGCCGACCGCGGCCAGGCCGATCGCGCCGCCGAGCTGCTGACCGATGTTGATGCCGCTCGAGGCGACGCCCGCTTCCTGGGGCGCGACACGCGAGACGACCGTCAGGGTGAGCGGCACGAGCAGGCAGCCCATGCCGGCGCTGACCAGGAGCATGCCCGGCAGCAGGTTGGGCCAGTAGTGACCGTCGGCGCTCAGCCGCGACAGCCACAGGAATCCCAGGCCGGCGAACAGCGGCCCGGCCATGAGCAGCGGTCGCACCCCTATGCGGGTGACGAGGACCCGGGCCGCCAGCGTGCTCACGATGATGATCATGATGGGGAAGGGCACCCAGGCCAGCCCGGTGCGCACCGCGCTGTAGCCGTAGACCGTCTGGATGTAGAGGGTGAGAAAGAAGAACACCGAGAACACACCCGTGAAGAGCAGCAGCATCATGACGTAGGCGCCGGAGCGGCGGCGCGAGCCGAGCAGATGCAGCGGCAGCTCGGGGTGGCTGCTGCGGCGCTCGATGGCGACGAACGTCACGAGCAGCGCCGCGGCGGCGACCAGCGCGGCGATCGTGACCGGGCTGCCCCAGTGCGAGACGCCGTCGCGGCCCGCGGCGGCGTGCGTCAGGCCGTAGACGAGCAGCCCGAGACCGGCGCTGCTCGTCAGGACGCCGGGGATGTCGAGGCGCAGGCGCGAGCGCGGCGTCGTCACCAGCGCGATGGGAGCCAGCGCGACCACGGCGATGCCGATGGGCACGTTGACGAAGAACACCCAGCGCCACGAGGCGTAGGTCGTGAGGATGCCGCCGAGCAGCAGCCCGACCGCGCCGCCGGCGCCGCTCATGGCGGCGTAGACGCCGAAGGCCCGGTTGCGCGGCGGCCCGGCCGGAAAGGTCGTGGCGATCAGCGCGAGCGCGGTCGGCGCGGCCAGCGCGCCACCCGCGCCCTGCACGGCCCTGCGCCGCCAGTATCCACCACTCGCTGGTAGGCCAGCCCGCCGGCGAACGAACCCAGCGAGAAGACGACGATGCCGACGATGAACACGCGCCGCCGCCCGTAGATGTCGCCGAGCCGGCCGCCGAGCAGCAACAGGCTGCCGAAGGCCAGCGAGTAGGCCGTGACGACCCACTCCAGGCCGGAGCCGCTGAAGGTGAGGGCGCGCTGGATGTGCGGCAGCGCGACGTTCACGATGGTGGCGTCGAGCACGATCATGAGCTGCGCCGCGGCGATCACCACCAGCGCGAGGCCCAGACTGCGGGGGACGTTGGGGGCGGCAGGGGCGGCAGGGACTGGTCGTACTGCACTGGCAAAGGTGGGCACCGGTTCAGAAGCCATGGGCTGCTCCACTGATAAGCGGCCGCGAAGGCTGTGCTGCGAAGGCCCTTGCCACGGAGTTACGACAGGCCCCCACCGCGGCTCGCGCAACCGACGATAGGACAAGGTGGTTCCTGGTGTCGTTCCTCGCTTCGGGACGGGCAAAACACTACGGGCACATTGAAATCAGCTCCAGCAGTGCCTTGACCGTGTGCCGAGGGTCGTGTCCCTGCCTACGCCGCGGGCCCCAGTCGTCTTTGCGCCTGCGCTGGGGCCCGCCTGAGTGTCGAGCGCGGCCCTCGCTACGGCTTGTACCGCAGGACAGCCGCGTTCCGGTTGCCGGCGTCGTCCTCGAGGCCGGCCACGAAGACGCTCCCGACTCGCACCACGAGCGCGTTGCTTAAGTCCATTGTGTTGCCGGTGCTCGTGTAGCGGCGTGTCCAGACGCGCTTGCCTGCCTCGCTGTACCTGAGCGTGAGCCAGTCTGCGTTCGTGGCGGCGCCATCGCTGAGCCCCTCGACGAAGATGTCCCCGGTCGGCGCCACGCCGACGAGGCTGCCATTGTCGGCGAGGTTGTCGGGACCGTTGTAGAGCCGTACCCAGCGCGCGTGCCCGCTCGGGGACAGGCGCACGGTGAGCACGTCGTTGCCGGTCGTCGCGCTGAACTCGCCGCCGGTGGCCACCACGTCGCCGTTGGCGGCGAGCGCGACGCCCTGGTAGGCGTCGCCCTGGGCGCCGGCGCCGCTCTGGAAGCGACTCCAGAGCAGCGTGCCGGTGCTCGTGTACTTGAGCACGACGGCGTCTGAGCCCGTGGAGACGCCCGTCGCATTCCCGGCCACGTAGGCCGTGCCGGCGCGGGTCACCGCTATGGCGACGCCGCTGTCGTAGCTACCAGCGGGGCCGTCGTAGATGCGCGCCCAGCGGCGCGTGCCTGACGGTGAGTACTTGAGGGTGAGCGCGTCGGTGCCGTTCGTACCCGCGGTGGTGCCGGTGAGGTAGACGCCGCCGCGGGCGTCCAGCGCGATGTCGTAGGCGAAGTCGTCGCCGGCACTCGCGTAGCGACGCACCCAGCGCAGCTTGCCGGCCGGCGAGTACTTCAGCAGCACGATGTCGTAGCGGGTGGCGGTCACGAAGCGCTCGGCCAGCACGTACACGTTGCCGGCCGCATCGACGGCCACCTTCTGGGCGTACTGCTGGTCGACGCCGGCCTCTTCGTAGAGGCGCACCCAGAGCCGCTTGCCGGCAGCCGAGTACCGGGCCACGGCGATGACCTCGGTCGTCGAGACGTCGGCCAAGCCCGCCACCACGAGGCCGCCGCCCGGGGCGCCGGTCGCGGCCTCGACCGCGTCGCCGCCTGCGGTGGGATCGTCCCAGGTGCGCCGCCAGACGAGCTTACCGTTCGCGCTGTAGCGCGCGATCAGAAAGTCGGCGGTGGTCGCGACGGTCGAGCCGGCGGCGTAGACGCCGCCCTTCGGCGCCGCGGCCGCGGCGTAGTAGGCGTCCTGGCCGTTGCCGGCGCCGTTGTAGACGCGCTGCCAGGCAAGGTCGCCGGGGTGGGCGCTCGCCAGCGGCGTAAAGACGAGCAGGAGAAGCAGCGCGAAAAGCGATGCGGCGAGAGCCGCGAGGGCGAGAGGTCCGGCTGCGAGGGCCGAAGGCGTCGCCCGGTAGTCACGAGACGATCCCATAGTGTCTCCCTCCAAGGTTAAAAGCACGGTCGTAGTTCGTCGGTTCGTGCGTGCGCGGCCTTCGCTACGGCTTGTACCGCAGGACGGTCGCGTTCTGGTTGCCGGCGTCGTCCTGAAGGCCGGCCACGAAGACGCTTCCGGTGCGCACCACGAACCCATAGCTGAAGTCCTCGGCGTTGCCGGCGCTCGTGTAGCGGCGCGCCCAGGCGCGCTTCCCTGCCGCGCTGTACTTGAGCGTCAGCCAGTCGGAGCCCGTGGCGGCGCCCACGCTGGAACCCTCGACGAAGAGAGTGCCGCTCGGCGCCACGCCTATGAGGTCGCCGACGTCGTCGTTGCTGTCGGGACCGTTGTAGAGCCGAACCCAGCGTGCGTGCCCGCCGGGGGTGAGGCGCGCGGTGAGTACGTCGGCGCCGCGCGTCAGGGTGGATTCTTGGCCGGTGGCCACCACGTCGCCGTTGGCGGCGAGCGCGACGCTCCAATAGGCGTCGTCCTGGGGGCCGGCGCTGCTCTGGAAGCGGCTCCAGCGCAGCCTGCCGGCGCTCGTGTACGCGAGCACGACGGCGTCTCTGGTCGTGGAGACGCCGGTCGCAAATCCGGCCACATAAGCTGTGCCGGCGCGGGTCACCGCCATGGCGATGCCGGCGTCGTCGCCACCGCCGGGGCCGTCGTAGATGCGCGCCCAGCGGCGCGCGCCGGCCGGCGAGTACTTGATGGTGAGCGCGTCGGAGCCGTTCGTGCCTGCAGTATCGCCGGTGACGTACACATCGCCGCGGCCATCGAGCGCGATGCCGCCGGCGAAGTCGTCGCCGGCACTCGCGTAGTGACGCACCCAGCGGCGCGTGCCGCTCGGCGAGTACTTCAGCAGCACGATGTCGTAGCTGGTGGTGGCCGAGATGTCCTGAGCCAGCACGTAGATATTGCCGGCCGTATCGACGGCGACCTTCTCGGCGAGCTGCTGATCGGCGCCGCCATCATCGTAGAGGCGTACCCAGAGCGCCTTGCCGGCCGCCGAGTACCGGGCCACGGCGATGACCTGGGTCGCCGCGACGCCGGCGGAGCCCGCCACAACGAGGCCGCCGCCCGGGGCAGCAGCGGTGGCCTCGATCGTGTCGGTGCCTGCGGTGGGATCGTTCCAGGTGCGCCGCCAGACGAGCTGCCCGCTCGCGCCGTAGCGCGCGATCAGGAAGTCCTCGGTGGTCGCGACGGTCGCGCCGGCGTCGTAGACGCCGCCGTGCGGCGCCGCGGAGGTGGCGTAGTAGGCGTCGTCCCCGTTGCTCGCGCCGTCGTAGACGCGCTGCCAGGCAAGGCCGCCGGAGCGGGCGCTCGCCAACGGCGTGAAGACGAGCAGAAGAAGCAGCGCGAAAAGCGATGCGGCGAGAGCGGCGAGGGCGAGAGGTCCGGCTGCGAGGGCCGAAGGCGTCGCCCGGTAGTCACGAGACGATCCCATAGTGTCTCCCTCCAAGGGCAAAGGCACGGTCGTAGTTCGTCGGTTCGTGCTTGCTCTATGCCAGAAGGGGACGTCGGGAAACCGTTGTCGGCCGCGCCGCGGCCTCCAGGCATGCGGTTGCAGGCCTTTGAGGTGAGGTTCCTCGCCGCGGAGACGGCAACGCGGAGACGGCAAGACTGATGGCGCGAGCTGGCGGCGCGAGAACCAAGAGCGGGTCGGGCCATGAACCCGGACGATGAGACCGGACGGCTCGCTCGTGGAGCCGCGCCGCCAGCGAAGGGTCAGTCAGACCGCCGCGACTCCGGCCGCCAGGTCGCCGTGCACGCGCTCCGCGGTCTCGCGCGCGAAGGCCGTCGCCCGAGCCAAGGCGGCCTCGTCGGGTTGGCCGTCCGCGACACCGGCGTGCTCGGCGAACCCCACCAGCAGGGGCACGCCCGAATTCAGCATCTGCTGCCTGACCGGCTCGGCCAGCGCGCCCTGGCAGTGGAAGAAGCCGACGAGCCGCGCCGCGGCGGCCGCCTCTTTGCAGACAAACAGCCAGGCCTGAAGCTGGTCCAAGAAGTCGGGCGCGGTGTGTGTCGCAAAGAGAGCCACGCGACGGCCGGCACACTGCTCGGCGAGGTAGCTGCGCACGGCGTCGGGTGCGCCGAAGCGCAGGACCGGCATGCCGACGAAGACCAGATCGAACCCGTCGAGAGCGGGGGCGTCCTGCAGTGGGCTAAGGACCACGCTGCTGCTTGCGTCGCTGCTCGCCGCGCCATCCGCCGCCTTGCTGCTTGTGCCGCTGTTGCCCGCTGCGCTGCCGTCGCTCGCTGCGCGGCCGCTTGCTTCGTCATTGAGCGCCGCTGCTATCGCGCCGGCCACTTTGGCCGTGTTGCCCGTCTCAGAGTAGTAGACGACTGCCGTCCTCACGATGACTCCTTTCTGCTCGCCGCGGTGGCGAGCACCCTGGGTCCTGGTGAACCCGGTAGGGCTGGTGAAGGCGGGGGCGGGGGGGGGGGG
>PMKK01000339.1 GCA_003157715.1 Actinomycetota bacterium | reverse complement strand
CGAGCTGCTCATGCGCCTCAAGGCCGCCCTGGTCGACAAGAAGGACGTCGCCCTGCCCATGTTCACGAGCTGCTCACCGGGCTGGATCAACTACATGGAACACTACAACCCGGACTTCCTGCCCAACCTCTCGAGCTGCAAGAGCCCGCAGCAGATGTTCGGCGCGGTGGCCAAGAGCTACTACGCCGAGAAGCTCGGCAAGCGGCCCGAGGACATCTTCGTCGTCTCGGTCATGCCGTGCACGGCCAAGAAGTTCGAGGCCCAGCGCCCCGAGATGGCTCACGACGGCGTGCCCGACGTCGACGTCGTGCTCACCACGCGTGAGCTGGTCCGCATGATCAAGCAGGCCGGCATCGACTTCGCCAGCCTGCCCGACCAGAAGCAGGACAAGCCGCTGGGACTGTCGACCGGCGCCGCCGACATCTTCGCCAACACCGGCGGAGTCATGGAGGCCGCCCTGCGCACGGTCTACGAGATCGTCACCGGCAGGCCCTTCCCCTTCGAGAACCTGCACGTCGCACCCATCGAGGGGCTCGAGGGCATCAAAGAGGCCGAGGTGCTGATCGAGGGCACCGTGCCCGAGTGGTCGTTCCTCGAAGGCGTCACGGTGAAGGTCGCCGTGGCCCACACGCTGGGCAACGCCCAGAAGGTCATCGACGCCATCAAGAGCGGCGAGAAGACCTACCACTTCGTCGAGATCATGACCTGCCCCGGCGGGTGCATCGGCGGCGGCGGCCAGCCGCGGCTCACCACCAACGCCGTGCGTGAGGCGCGCATCGCCGCCATCTACCGCGAAGACGAGGGCCGCGAGCTGCGCAAGAGCCACGAGAACCCGGCCGTCATCGAGCTCTACAGCGAGTATCTCGGCGACGCCAACGGCGAGAAGGCCCACCACCTCCTGCACACCGACTACACAGAGAAGGAGCTCGTCTAGCGAGACGACGCGGCGTGGTAAGCTGGCGGGCGGCGGCGACCTTAAGCGGGTCGCCGCCCCCCGCCGACCCCGACCGCGGGGAGTCCAGCCATGGCAGAACAAAGCCTCATCCTGATCGTCGACGACGACTATGACTTCCTCGAGATCAACCGTCACATCCTCGAGCGAGCCGGCTTTCGCGTCGCCACCGCCGCCAGCCCCACGCAGGCCATGGACCGCGTGGCTGCCGAGACCCCCGATCTCGTCATCACCGACCTCATGATGAGCGAGGTCGACTCGGGCTTCTCGCTCGCGCGCCGGCTGCGCGACGACCCCCGCACGGCCGCGGTACCGATCGTCATGTCGACCTCGGTCACGACGGCCCTGGGCCTCGACTTCACACCGCACTCGGCCGACGACCTCGCCTCGATGAAGGTCGACGCCTACTTCGACAAACCACTCGACCCGGTGGCCCTCGTGGCCAAGGTCCGCGAACTGCTCGGAGCCGTGTGATGCTGATCGGCGACGACGGACTCGTCACCACCATCAAGGAGCGCTGCCGGCGCTGCTATGCCTGCGTGCGCGAGTGCCCGGCCGAAGCCATCCGCATCGTCGACGGCCAGGCCAGCGTGATCCCCTCGCGCTGCATCGGCTGCGCCAACTGTTTTCGAGTGTGTTCCCAGAACGCCAAGCAGGCCTTCCGCGAAGTCGAGCGCACCTTCGACCTGCTGGCTTCGGGCGACACCGTCGTGGCCATCGTCGCGCCGTCGTTTCCGGCCGAGTTCACCGACCTCGACGAGAGCCAGCTCGTCGGCATGATGCGCAAGCTCGGCTTCGCCGCCGTCCACGAGGTGGCCTTCGGCGCCGACCTCGTGGCGCGCGAGTTCGCCAAGCTGCTGGCGGCCGACGGCAACGAGCGCTACATCGCGACCCCCTGCCCGGCGGTCGTGTCGTACGTGCGCAAGTACCACCCTCACCTCACGAAGTCGCTCGCGCCGATCGTCTCGCCGATGGTCGCCATGGCGCGCGTCCTGCACGACCCCTCCATGCACGGCCCCGACGCGAAGGTCGTGTTCGTCGGCCCCTGCATCGCCAAGAAGGGCGAGGCGGCCAGCCCCGACATCATCTTCGAAGTCGACGCCGTGCTCACGTTCACCGAGCTGCGCCAGATGTTCGCCGAGCGCGACATCACCCCGGCGCCCGCGGCCGGTCACGACGCCGCCCACAACGGCGACGGCACGGCAGCCGGCGATGGCGCGGCTCCCGGCGACAACGGCACGGTGGCCCCCGGCGACGGCGCGGCCGACGCCTTCGACCCGCCGCACGGCTCGCTGGGCTCGCTGTTCCCCCTGGCCCGCGGCCTGCTGCAGGCGGCCGAGCTGCCCGAAGACCTGATCACCGGCGAGATCATTGCCGCCGACGGCATGGAAAGTTTCGTCGAGGCGGTGAGCGACTTCGAGCACGGCGAATCCGAGGTCCGCCTGCTCGACATTCTCGCTTGCGAGGGTTGCATCGCCGGCGTGGGCTTCAGCAACGACGACCCCCTCTACCGGCGCCGCGCCCAGATCAGCCGGCGCGCCAAGCGCACGACCGAGGAGTTCGAGCGCGAGGTCTGGGAGCACGACATGGAGACCTTCGCCGGTCTCGACCTGTCGCGCACGTTCACCCCGCAGGACGAACGCTTCCTGGTCGAACCCGACGAGGACGAGATCACCAAGATCCTGCGGCGCATGAACAAGACGACCCCCGAAGACGAGCTCAACTGCGGCGCCTGCGGCTACGGCACCTGCCGGCGGCACGCGGTGGCCGTCTACCAGGGCATCGCCGAAGAGGAGATGTGTCTGCCGTTCGTGATCGAGAAGCTCTCGACCACGGTAGGCGACCTCGAAGACTCGCACCGCTCACTGGAGTCCACCAAAGAGGCCCTGGTCAAATCCGAGAAGCTCGCCAGCATGGGCCAGCTCGCGGCG
>PMKK01000071.1 GCA_003157715.1 Actinomycetota bacterium | reverse complement strand
CGGGGCCGCCCATGCCCTCGAGACGGCTCGTCGCGCGGCTGCCGGGCCCGCCGCCGGAGTCGAAACCGCCGGCCCGGCCGCGCCGGTCGCCGCCCCAGCCGATTCGGCCGCTGCCCCAGCCAGCCCCGTGGCCGGCCCGGCTGTCGACCCCGCTGGCCCAGCCGCCCCGGCGCCCTTCGACTGGGTCCTGTTCGAGCGCGCCGACTACCTCGGTGGCAAGGTACGCACGGAGCGGACCGACGGCTTCGTCATCGAAGGCGGCCCCGACTCGTTCATCGTCGAGAAGCCCTGGCCCATGGAGCTTGCCCGTGCGGTGGGCGTCTACGATCGGCTGCTCGATTCGAACGAGGACATCCGCAAGAGCTACGTCTTCTCAGGCGGGCGCCTGCACGAGCTGCCCGAGGGCCTCATACTGATGGTCCCGACACGACTCGTGCCGTTCGCGCTCTCGAGCCTCATCAGCTGGAGAGGCAAGCTGCGCATGGGGCTCGACCTGCTGCTGCCGCGCGGCCCGGGCGGCGAAGACGAAAGCCTCGGCGCGTTCGTGCGGCGCCGCCTGGGGCGCGAGGCTCTGGCCAAGGTCGCCGAACCGATCGTGGCCGGTATTCACGCCGGCGATCCCGAGCAGATGAGCGTGCAAGCCACCTTTCCGATGTTCCTCGATATGGAGCGACGCTACCGCAGCCTGATCGCCGGCATGATCCGCAGGCGCCGGGCGCGGGCGCGCGCGGCGGCCGATCTTCATGCGAGCGCTCCCCGCCGGCCGCGCTCGTATTTTCTGTCGTTTCGGACCGGACTCGCCGACCTGGTCGACGCGGTGGTTGCCGACCTGCCGGCCGACCGCCTGCGCACAGGGCTGGCCGTCGCTGCCCTGTCGGTCGAGCCGGCCGGCGTGAGCGGCGCCTGCGGTGCCCCGGCGCCAGGCGCGGACTGTGCCGACGGCGCCCGCGGCGCGGCCGGCGGCGACCATCCGCGCTACCGGCTGCGCCTGTCGAACGGCACCGAGCGGGTGGTCGACGCCGTCGTGCTGGCGGGGCCGGCGTTCGCGGCGGCTGAGCTGCTGCAAGAGATCGATCCAGCGGCGGCGGCCGATCTCGCATCGATCGCCTACGTGAGCACCGCCACCGTCTCGCTGGCCTATCGGCGGGCCGACGTGGCGCAGCCGCTGCACGGCTTCGGCTTCGTCGTGCCACGAGCCGAGGAGCGGGGCATCATGGCCGGGACCTTCAGCTCACTCAAGTTCTCCGGCCGCGCGCCCGCCGATGGCGTGCTGGTGCGCGCCTTTGTCGGGCGCGCGGGCCGCGAGGACACGGCCGGGCTGCCCGACGATGAGCTCGTCAAGCTCGTGCGCGGCGAACTGGCGAGCATCGTGGGTCTGCGTGCCGACCCGCTGTTCACGCGCATCTTCAGATGGCCGCGCGGCATGCCGCAGTATCGTGTCGGTCACCGGCGACTCATCGACACGATCGAGACCGCGGTCGCCGGCCGGCCTGGGATCGAGATCGCCGGCGGCTACCTGCACGGTATCGGGATCGGCGACTGCATCCGCGAGGGCGCGGCGGCGGCGGACCGGGTCGCCGCTCACGTTCGTTGTGAGGTCGGTCCCGCGCCGGCCGCGCCGCCTCAGAACGCACCTGCGACTCGGTCCTGCCCTCGAGCCATGCCCACTACTAAAGGACGAGGCGCCCTCCAGCCGAAACAGTAGAGTGGAGTGCGGACGGCCTGGAGCCGCTCGCGCTCGGCAATGGCCAAATGGGTCGACCGGATGATCCGGTCAAAGGAGGGTCTATGAGTAGTGTCGCGTCGTTCGCGGCCAGCGTCGGGGGCTCCGTGTTCGGGGGCGCCTACTTTGTGTTCTGGCTCGCTGTCTGCGTGCTTCTGGTGGCGGCGGCCTGGAAGCTCTTCGTCAAGGCCGGCAGGCCTGGGTGGGCCGCCATCGTTCCGATCTACAACATCGTCGTCATGCTGGACATCATCGGCCGCCCGATATGGTGGGTGATCCTGTTCTTCATCCCCCTGGTGGACATCGTCGCGACGATCGTCGTGTCGCTCGATGTGGCCAAGGCCTACGGCAAGGGGTCCGGCTTCGGCATCGGGCTCTGGCTTCTCCCCTTTGTGTTCTATCCGATCCTCGGGTTCGGCGATGCGCGCTACGGAGGCTCCGTGGCCGGCGCCGGTCCCGGCGCGATGCCGGGCGGTTTTGTGCCCTACACCCCGCCGCCCGGGCTGCCACAGTACGATCCGTCAACAGGTACCACCTACGGACCACCCGCCGCCGGGGCACAGTATGTGCCCCCGACGACGCCGCCGCCGTGGGCGAGCACCGCGGCGCCTCCCGCGCCACCCCAGGCCACCTATCCGCCGCCGCCCGCCCCTGCGCCGCAGGCAGCACCGCCCGCTCCGGCGGCGGCTCCCCAGCAGACTCCGCCACCCGCGCCGCCGGCTCCCGCAGCGGCGCCGGCGCAAGCCTCGCCCGCACCTGCTCCTCAAGCCGCTCCGCTCGCCCCGGCGCAGGCCGCTTCGCAACCGGCAGCCGACACGGCCGCTCCGCCGGCCCCGCCTGTCACGACCGACCCGACGCCTCCCGTGCCCCCGACGCCTCCAGCGCCGCCGGTCTGAGAGAAACGCCCCCGCCTCTTCACGCATCGACCGTCCGGGCGCCGGCGCGGCGCCGGCGCGGCGCCGGCGCCGGTGGCCAAGAGGACCGGGCCGCCGCGAGCCGAACAGGAGAGCAGTGCCGAGAGGCTGAAGGGCCGCGGAGTGTTCGCGGCTCTCGCGGGCAACGTGTCGAGACGGCCGCAAGGCCAGAGAGAAGGGCGCAATGAATGGGGCATCGGGTTCCGGCGTGACCTTTGCCGCCGCCGCGGCCTTCTCAGGGGTGCTGTTTGCGGTCGCCGCCCTCGCGGTCGGTATCGCCGTCCTGTACTGGGGCTGCTGGATCGCGAAGCAGCGGGGCTATTCGGTCTGGCTCGGTCTGGCGCTGGCGTTCTTTCTCGGCCTGATCGGCATCATCATCTTGTACGTGCTTCCGACCAGAAGGCCGGCCGCGCCGCTGCCTCGCATCGACGGCTACGACCAGTATCCGGTCCCGCCGGGAAGCGCCCCCGGGCGACCACCGACGTCGCCGGGCTGGTCGACGGCGGGACCGCCGCCGCCGTGGGTCCCCCGGGCCGGTCAGGAGCTCGTGCCGCCCGCTCCCGAGACGTCGCTCGTTCCTGAGGCGCCGCCCGCGCCGCCGCCCGCGGCACCCTCCGCGCCGGCGACAGCCGAAGTTCCTCCTTCGCCGCCGGCGCCGCCGTCCGGAGACTGAGAAAGTCGCTTCTCAGGGTCGCTCTTCAAGGTCGCGGCTGCGCCGGCCCGCGCCGGCCCGCACGGGCCGTCCTACGTGTTGCCGACGCCTCCGGCGAAAAGCACGAGGACGATCACGAGCGGCGCGACTACCGCCACGACGAACGCGATGAGCGCGGCCACCGCCCATTTGCGCTGCGTGGCGCGGAAGTGTTCGACGCTCGGCCAGTCTCTGCCCTGCCAGGCCCAGCGGTTGCCGTTTACGCCGCAGACGATGGCCCAGACCAGCGCGCCGAACGGAACGAACCACAGGAGCAGTCCCCACAGGGTGACGTAGGCTCCGTTGAAGACCCCCCAGAGCCACGAGAACAGAAAAGCGCCCCAGTTCCAGCCGCTGGCCTGCGGCGGCAGCATGCTGAGCTTGCCGAGACCGGGCTGGTAGGTGGGCTGGGCGAACGCCGGCCCGTAGGAGTATCCGGGCGGCGGGACGTAGGACGCGGCGAACGGTTGCGGGTCGTCGGCGCCTGGCGGCGTCCAGCCGCCTCGCGGCGGCGGCGGCGCGGGCGGCACCCAGCCATCGGGGGGTCGTGGCGCACTGCCCGGCGGCACCGGCACCCAGCCGTCGGGAGGGCGAGGCGCAGCGCCTGGCGGTCGGCTCGGGTCGTCGCTCATCGGCTGCCGGATCGCTGGTCCATCGCGAGCCTCGCTCTCAGCGCTCAGTACTTGCCGAACGCCCGCGCGATCCAGCGGTGCGGCGAATGGCCGCTGAAACCCGGCGTCACGTACATGACGGCGCATGTGCCGGCACAGACCTCGAGGCCTCGCTGCCGTGCCAGCTCGAGGGCTTCGGGCGTGTCGGTGCGCTGGTGGATCCAGACCGCCTTGATGCCGGCGTCGGCGATCCTGCCTACCCACGCCGCCGTCTCCTCCTTGGGCAGCTCGAGCACGACCGCCTCGACCGGCGTCGGCAGGGCGTCGAGATCGGCGAAGGTCCTGTCGCCTTCGATCTCGTCGATGGAGGGATCGACGGCGTACACCGTCTTGCCCGACCGCTTCAGGGCCTTGTAGGTGAGTCTGGGGAACGGATGCTTTCCGGTGTGTCCGACGACCGCGAAGCTGTCGCGTTCCCAGAACGTCTGTCGTTGCGATGTCACAGGCTCCTCCTTGCTTTGCCGCCGCTCGTCAACGGGCCCCCTCGACGCCGCCACTGCCGACGTCGACGCCGGCGTCGACACTCGCGCCCACGCCGGCGCTTGCTCCCACGCCGGTACTTGCGCCCACGCCGTAGCACTGGTCGGGCGCGAGCACGTCGAGGTGCCGGCCGGCCGCTCGCAGCCGGCCGCGCAGCTCGTAGCAGAGGTGGCACTCGTCGGCGTAGAGCTCCCGCAGGGGCGCGAGGCCGCTGCGCCCGGCAAGTTCCCAGGGTCCGCCGGCGAGAAGCTCGCGCACGACCGGTACCGTGAGTGGCTCGTAGGTGGCGCTGAGCTCGGTGAGCGGCTGATCGAACACGTTGCCGGCGCTGATCCCCTGGCAGAG
>PMKK01000156.1 GCA_003157715.1 Actinomycetota bacterium | reverse complement strand
GGCCGAAGAGCCCTACTGCTCCTACCAGCCGCGGGGCCGGGGGCCGGGCGGTTAGATCAGATCAGCCGGCTCGCGAACGCCGGCGGGTCGCTGACACCGGTCGGCTCGCGAACGCCGGCCCGCGCGCGAAGAGCGACCGATGCGCGGAGGGCGGCGGTCGGTGCGTCAGAAGTGCTTTTCGAGCTGAAGCGATTCGTCGACCAGGCCGTGCTTGCGGTAGAGGGCGGCGGCCCGATCGTTGCCGAACACCGTCGAGACGGCGACCTCGACGCAGCCGGTCTCCTCGAAGAGGTCCATGGCCGCGCGCATGAGCGTGTCGCCGACCCCCCGGCCCTGGGCCGCGGCCGTCACGATGAGCTCGTCGATGTACCCCCAACGACCGCCGTGGAACAGGCCGGGGCGCACGAACCACGAGAGCATGCCGACGACCTTGCCGCTCAGCTCGGCCACGAGGATGCCGCTGTCGCCACGAGCCTGGTACTCGGCGACAAACTCGGGCGTGGCGCCGCTTTCGACGTCCTCGATCCGCGCGAGCTCGCGGATGAGCGCGACGATGACCGGGGCGTCCGCGGGTCGCGCGTTTCGGATGGTCGCGTCGGGTGTCGTGCATCCTGGGCTCATCGCTTCTCCTTTCGCCTGCCGTCGCCGGAGCCGCTCGCCGCCGCGCTCGGCGCTGCGGTCGTGGCCACGGTCGAGGTCCGGCACACGGGCCAAACGGGTCCCGGCGGCACGAGACAGTATCATGTACCTGCAATCACAAGGTAAGCTAAAAGTCAGTCGCATGGAGCGCGACGGGGGAGGGGAGTTGAACACCGAAACGTCCAGGCGCCTGTTTGCCGAGGCGCAGCGCTACATCCCCGGGGGAGTGAATTCGCCGGTGCGCGCGATGAAGGGTGTCGACATGCCGCACCCGCTGTTCATCGCCCGCGCCCGCGGTGCTCACCTTTGGGATGCCGACAGCAACGAGTTCGTCGATCTGGTCTCGTCGTGGGGTCCCATGATCCTCGGCTGGGGTCACCCCGACGTCATCGGCGCCCTTCATGCGCAGGTCGACCTCGGCACCAGCTTCGGCGCCCCGACCGGGCTCGAGATCGAGCTTGCGCAGCGCATCTGCGAGGCGCTGCCATCGGTCGAGCTCGTGCGCATGGTCAACTCCGGCACCGAAGCCACGATGAGCGCGCTGCGCGTGGCCCGCGGGTTCACCGGGCGCGACAAGGTGGTCAAGTTTATCGGCTGCTATCACGGTCACGCCGACCCGTTCCTCGCGGCGGCGGGCAGCGGTGTGCTCACCCTGTCGTTGCCCGACAGTCCGGGCGTGCCCAAGGCCACGACCGCCGACACCATCCTGGTCGACTACAACGACGCCGCGGCGCTGGCCGCGGTCTTCGCCGCCCGCGGCGAAGAGATCGCCTGCGTCATCGTCGAGCCGGTGGCCGGCAACATGGGCGTCGTGCCGCCCCAGCCCGGTTTTCTGGAGACGGCGCGCCGGCTGTGCACCGACTCGGGCGCGCTGCTCATCTTCGACGAGGTCATCACCGGCTTTCGGGTCGCCTGGGGTGGCGCTCAGGAACGCTACGGAGTCGTGCCCGACCTCACGACCCTGGGCAAGATCATCGGCGGCGGCCTGCCGGTCGGCGCCTTCGGCGGCCGGGCGGACATCATGGAGACGGTGGCCCCGCTGGGCTCCACCTACCAGGCGGGCACGCTGTCGGGCAATCCACTCGCCATGGCGGCCGGCATCGCCACGCTGAAGGTGCTGGCCGAGGTCGGCGTCTACGAAGAGCTCGAGGCGCGCGCCGTGCAGCTCTGCCAGGGGCTGGTCGAGGCGGCGCTCGGCGCCGGCGTGCCGGCCACGCTCAACCGCGTCGGCGCCATGATGACGCTGTTCTTCCGCGAGGGACCGGTGACAGATTTCGCCGACGCTAAGCGGGCCGACACGGATCTGTACGCGCGCTACTTTCGCCATATGCTCGAGCACGGGGTCTATCTCGCGCCGTCGCAGTTCGAATCGGTCATGGTCTCGCTGGCGCTGACCGACGCCGATGTCGCCGTGGCGACGGCCGCCGCCCGATCGTTCTTCGAGGGTCTCTAGTCAGGAGAAGATGGCGCGCCCCGTCGACAAGAGTGCGGTCCCCGCGGTCACCGTGCCGCGCCTGACGGTCTACCTGCGCAAGCTGCGCGAGCTGCAGGCGCGCGGCGTGGAGCGCGTCTCCTCGAAGGAGCTCGCCGGCCTGATCGACCTGAACGCGGCGCAGATCCGCAAGGACTTCTCGTATTTCGGTGAGTTCGGCAGGCGTGGCGTGGGCTACGAGGTCGAGCGGCTGGTCAGCGAGATCAGGCGCTGCCTCGGTCTGGAGCGTTCGTGGAACGTGATCATCGTCGGTGCCGGCTCGCTGGGCACGGCGCTGGCCCGTTACCGCGGCTTCGGCGAACAGGGCTTCAAGCTCACCGCCATGTTCGACTCGTCGCGGCGCAAGGTCGGCGTGAGCTTCGGCGACGGGCGCACCATCCGCGATGCCGTCGATCTCGAGTCGTTCTGCCAGGAAGAGCGTGTCGACATCGCCATCGTCGCGGTGCCGGCCCACGCCGCCCAGTCGATCATCGATCGGCTCGTCGGGCTCGAACCGGCCCGGCGCGTGCGCGCCGTCCTGAACTTCGCGCCGGTCAAGGTCTTCGCGCCGCGCGACGTGATCGTGCGTCAGGTCGACTTCTCGAGCGAGCTGATGTTCCTGTCGTTCTACCTCGATCGCGAGGCCTGAGAAGCGTGGACGATACCGCGATCCGCGAAGCGCTGGCTGCGGCGGCGGCGCCGTTCGCGGCGCCGCCCGTGCTCGAAGTGGCGCCGCCGGCTCCGCCCGTGCCCGAAGTGGCGACACCGGCTCCGTCCGCGGAGACGCCGGCTGCGCCGACGAGCTTTGACCTCGTCTACGCGCCGCTGTTTCGGGCGCTGGCTCCCGGTGCCGATCCCGACATCTACCCGCTGGCGCTGGAGTTCGTCTTCGAGGGTTATCTGACACACTATCGCGTCGGTCGCCTGCTGGGGTCCGACACCCCCTTGACGACGCGCCTTCTGGCCGGCGACCGGTTCGACGCGAGCGGCCTGCGCCTGGTCGCCCGCGCCGGCGACCTCGACGCGGTGCGTCTGTTGACGCGCCTCATGGCCAGCTGCTCGTGGCTGCGCGCCGAACAGCAGCCGTTCGTCTACGACGACGATCTGTGGGCGCTGTGCGTGGCCGGCATCGCGTCGTCGGCGTCGGGCGGCAACGCCTTCGCGGCGCTGCGCCTGTTCGACGACGTCGGCCGGCTGTTCGAGCGTGGCCGGGTGGAGCGGCTGCCCGAGGTCGTGCGGCGCGGGGCGGCGACGCTCTGGCTGCGCCAGGCGGCGCCGCTGCGCGCCGCCCTTGGGCTGGCCGACGACGGCGCGCCGCTCGACGCCGTCGCGCGGCCCGACGCCGAGGTCGCTCTGTGAGCCTCCGCGACTTCGTCGAGCTGCTGCGCCGCGAGGGTGAGCTGGCGGTGGTCAAGGCGCCGGTCGATCCTTATCTCGAGATGGCCGAGATCGCCGACCGGGCCAGCAAGGCCGGCGGACCGGCGCTGCTCTTCGAACGGCCCGTGACGGCCGCCGTCGCCGGCGGAGCGTTGCCGGCCAACGCTCACCGCCTGTCAGGTCCGCCGCTGCCGGTGCTCATGAACCAGTTCGGTTCGTATCGCCGGCTCGAACTGGCCCTGGGCGCGCCGCTCGACGAGCTCGCCGCGCGTATCGCCGGGCTCGTCGAGCTGCAGATCCCTAAGGGCCTGGTCGGCAAGGTCAAGGCCCTCGGCCAGCTCCGCGAGCTCGCCTCGTTTACGCCGAAGATCGTCGGCAAGGCGGCGTTTCGCGACATCGTCGTAGAGCCACCCGACCTGGGGCGGCTGCCGGTGCTCACCACCTGGCCCGGCGACGGTGGCCCCTTCGTCACGCTGCCGGTGGTCGTCACCAAAGACCGCGAGGGGCGCCGCAACGCCGGCATGTACCGCCTGCAGGTCTACGACGCCGCTACGACCGGCATGCACTGGCACATCCACCACGACGGCGCGGCGAACTTCCGCGAAGCCGACGGACGGCTCGAGGTGGCCGTCGCCCTGGGGACCGACCCCGCCGTCACCTACGCGGCCACCGCGCCGCTGCCNNCCGGTATCGACGAGTTCATGTTCGCCGGCTTTCTGCGCGGCCGGCCGGTCGAGCTCGCCTCGTGCGCCACCGTCGACCTCGAGGTGCCGGCCGACGCCGAGATCGTGCTCGAAGGCTACGTCGAGAAGGCAGAGACGCGCCGCGAGGGACCGTTCGGCGACCACACCGGCT
>PMKK01000003.1 GCA_003157715.1 Actinomycetota bacterium | reverse complement strand
GGTTTCGCCATGACGCTGGGGCTTCAGGAATTCGTCGACTGTCAAGCCGATGTCGCGCGCGATCTTGCGAAGAAGGGCGGGCGAGATGTCGCGGCCGGCATGAAAGGGGACCGTGGTAGACCGCCCATCGGCGTGGCGGAACTGCTTGTGGGAGCCGCGCTGACGGGCTTCGGCAAAGCTGTGCGCTTCGAGCAAGGCGACGACCTGCCGGGGTTTGAGGACTGGCAGGTCCGCCACGCGTCAGGCGACCTGGATGGTGCGGACGTCGACGAACTCCGACTCCAGGGCCGGCTCGCCGTCTTCGAGCAGCATCTCGATGACTTCGCGCAGGTTGTCCTGTAACTCGTCGAGGTCGCCACCCTGGGTGTGGGCGCCGGGCCAACCCGGCACGTAGCCGACGAGCAGGTCGGTCTGCGGGTCACGTTCGACGACGAAATGAAACGAACGCATGATTCTCGCCTCCTTGCGATTCCTCTACGATAGCCGAGGCGGCGGCAGGTGTACCAGCGGGGCGTGTTGTTGTCCACCTAACGTGTGGCGTTTGAGCTGCGAGCGCTGCCGCTCGCCCTTGGCGCAACCCTACAGCGAGCCTGCTCCAAACGCTTGTTGGGTAGGCACGCCATCGGCGCTAGTCGACACGCCATCAACGATGCGCAGGGCCGCCTCAGCGGCACTCATCTCACTGGTGTCGACGGTGATTTCGGCAGTCGGCATGACAGGACGATCATAGTCGCCGTTTGCCTCAGATTGCCGATAGCGCTCGGGGTCGCGCAGCTTGCCGAACGCCTTGCGCGAGGGATCGAGAAGGCGCAGTTCAAGCTGTTCTGAACTGCACACGAGCTCGACCATGCGCAGGCGGCTGCCACCGTTCTCGACATGGTCAGCCAGGTCGGCAAGGAAGTGATCGCTGACCGTGCGCTCCGGTGCGAAGGTGAGGATCAGGCCGGGCAGACTCTCGGCCAGTACCGCATCGACCGCCTGCAGCCAGAGGCGCTCGCGCATGGCAACGAACGGCGGACTGCCGAATGCAAACAGCGTCTCGGCCAGGTCGACGACTGCATGGTTGTGCAGCAGACGGTAGCTCGTCCGGGCGGCCAGCTCCCGACCGACCGTGAGCTTGCCGACGCCGGGGCGCCCGAACAGAAGAACGACCTGTGGCTGAGGCTGCGTCACGCCTGTCCTACCTAACGTCGTTGCATTTGAGCTGCGAGCGAGGCAGCTTGTCTTGGCGTACTCATTCGGCGTGACACCAACGAAATGCTTGTTAGAACGGCGCTCACTCAGTCGTCCAGCGCACAGCGTGGCCGCCGAGGCTGAGGCCATACTCTTCGGCGAGAGAGGCCAGATCATCGCACTCCGCAGCTAACGATTCGGGCGTGTGGACCTGCTCCCGTCTCACGTTCAGGACGTACGTGTCCCTACCCGGCACTTGGAACGGTTCCCGCTCCAAGACGTCGAAGCCCAGTTCGGCCACACGATCCGCGAACTGAAGCAGGTCGCTGGGGGTCGAGCCTGCGACCGAGTGTTCCCAGAGGTGTGGGACGGCATGATCGAAGCCCTCGCTATCCAGGTGCGCGAAGTGTACGCGAATGCCTTCTATACCTTCTTCGTCCACGGTCGCCCTAGCTCGTTCTAACGTTCCGCGCGTGACCTGCGCGGGCCGTAGTCTGAGGTTACTACATGAGCCGTTCGGCGCGTCAGGTTGACGCGCTTGTTAGGCGCTGCGAATTCAGATACTAAGCGCAACACCCCACCCCCTGAAAGGTGAGGCGATCTGGGACACTGCTGGTTCCTCGCAACCGCCAAGAAGAGGGGAACCATCGATGCAGTATCACCAGATCACCTCAGGTGAACGATACGCCATCGCTGCGCTGCGCCGGCAGGGGTATTCGTTGCGCGCCATCGCCAAGGACCTGCGGCGGGCGCCCTCGTCGATCTCGCGTGAGGTCGCCCGCAACCGCTGCGCCGACGGCGGCTACCGGGCCTTCAAGGCTTCACACCGCACGCGCGGCCGGCGCAGCCGCTCGCGGCGCAACGAGCGCGTCACGCCCGAGCAGTACGCCGTGGTGGAGCGCTATCTGGCGCTCGACTGGAGCCCCGAGCAGATCACCGGCTTCCTGCGTGCCTGGGGTCTGCCGGCGATCAGCCACGAGACGATCTACGTGCACATCTGGCGCGACAAAGCCGCCGGCGGGCAGCTCTGGCGGCACTTGCGCCAGGCGGGCAAGAAACGGCGCAAGCGCTACGGCGCCTACGACTCCCGCGGTCGCCTGGCGGGCAAGCGCCACATCTCGCAGCGCCCGCCGGAGGTCGAGGGCCGCCTGCAGTTCGGCCACTGGGAGATCGACACGGTGATGGGCTCAGAGCACGGTCGCAACAGCGTGCTCACGCTGGTCGAACGCAGCACCGGCTACACCGCCATGGGCAAGCTCGCCAGGCACTGCGCCGCGGACGCCACGGCCTGCTGCATCGAGCTCATCGGGCGCCACAGCGGCGGCGTAGCGACCATCACCGCCGACAACGGTACCGAGTTCCACAGCTACACCGAGATCGAAGCCGCGACCGGCGCCACCTTCTACTTCGCGACGCCGCACCACGCCTGGGAACGCGGCACGAACGAGAACACCAACGGGCTCATCCGACAGTACCTGCCCAAGCGCACCAGCCTGGCGCACATCACGCAGCACGACTGCGATGCGATCGCCGCCAAGCTCAACTCACGGCCGAGGAAGCGTCTCGGCTACAGGACCCCGGAGGAATGCTATGCACAAGCCCGGTAGACGGG
>PMKK01000247.1 GCA_003157715.1 Actinomycetota bacterium | reverse complement strand
ACGGCCTCGCCGATCGCCGCACAGACGCCCTGCGCCAGCACGAGCTCGGCCGTCGTGTACCGCCGTTCGCGTTGACCGGCGAGCAGCTCGATCATGCCGATGCTCTCGCCGCCCACCACGAGNNGTGCCGCGGCCGCCGGGTTCGACGGTTCGGACGCGGCAAACAACGGCTCTCGATTGGCGATCACGCGAGCCGCGGTGGCGTCGGAGGCAAGAGAGCGCGAGCCGCACACGGTGGTGCGCACCCCGCTCACGTCGTAACCGGCCACCGACTCCAGGGTGTCACGCCCGAAATCGACAAGCGACAACACGGCAGTGGTGCAGTCCATGGCGCGCAGCAGGCGAGCGCAGACGAGCGGCAGTCCCCTGTCGGGGCCGAGCTCGTCGATCGCGCCCGGGGCGGCGTCGACCAGGGCCAGGAGCGCCTGAGCCCGCAGCTTCTCCCCCTCGGCATCGACGAGGAACCGCTCCGCCGCACGATCGTCTCTTGGTCCACCGGCCAACTGGCGTCTCCCGGCAGTTCGCGGCAAGCGCGACGGGCCGTGCGCTCGCCTTGACGGCTGGGTTCACGCCGCGGATCCGCCTTCGCTTCTTTCACTGTTGTAGTCGACAGGCACGCCGCGAAACTGAACATGGGAGCGGAACGCGCGGCCGCAGGCGCCGGCAAGCGTCAGGGTGAACCTGGATCATGGCCTTCAGCTGAGCACAGCCGCAGGCGACACCCGCAGGCGCCGACGGCGGCCAGGAAGGCCTGCGGAGCGCCCGCGACGGCGACTCGTCGCCCTGCCCGACGGCCTCTAGAAGACGTGCGAAATCAGACAGGTGGGTCCGCCGTCTGCCTTGGTGAACTCAGACAGATCGGCTTCGACGACCGTCTCGCCGGCGGCACGCAGCGCGGCGGCGGCCCGCGGGTTGCCGGCCGCCACGAAGACCCGGCCGCCCAGCGGCAGCACGTTGGCGGCCACGACCTCGTCGTCGGGCAGCACGATACGGGCGATCTCGCCCTGTGGCGCGGCGTCGAGTCCGGCGGCATCGAGCGAGGCAAAACCGCCGGCGACGCCGATCAGCAGGTCGGGACGCACGACGCTGACCCAGCTCGCCAGATGAAGACGACCCTCGACTGGGCAAAGATACGGCCGGTAGCCGGCGGCACGAACGAGCCCGGCAAGCTGCTCCGCGCCGCGGCGGTCGGTGCGTCCTGAAAGCCCGATAGCGACACGGTCGCCATAGACGATCACGTCGCCGCCCTCGAGCGTGCCCGGCGCGGTGATCGCCGTCACCGCGCAGGTCCGACCGACCAGCCCGCGGGCCGCCGCGAGCACCGTCGCCACCTCGGGCCGCCGGCTCGGCGCGCCGGGGTGCGTGGCGACGGCCAGGACCGCGGGCCCAGCCGCGCCGGTCGTACCGGCCGCACCGGCCGTACCGGCCACGCCGGTTGTGCCAGAGGCGCCGGTCACGCCGGTCGCGCCGGTCGCGGCCGGCAGAGTGATCAGCACGTCCGAGACGAAGCAGGCGTCGGCAAGCCCGTCGTCGGCGGGCAGCTCGATCAGCGTGACGCCGGCCGCGAGCAGCTCAGCGACGAAGGCCGCGTGTTGCTCGCCGGCCAGCGCCAGATCGATCGTGTCCTTGTCGGGATGTTCGGACAGAGCGTGGCGGAACGCCTCGCCGGGAGGCCTGACGATCACCTTCATAGCGGTTCGATCCCTTCGTGTCGCCGACGCCGGAAGTGCGGCGCCCGGATGGTACGCCATGCCGCCTCGCGAGTCATCTTGACAGAGAATTCAACGCTTGTAGAATTGTCGCGTTCGTGGTTTCATACCCCCCGCCGCCGACCCCGCGACATCCAAGGAGCAGCTCGTGAACGAACCCGCCCACGCCCCCGACCAGGGCGACCCCCGCAAGTGGTGGATCCTGATCGCCGTCTCAGTCGGCATGTTCATGGCGTTGCTCGACGTGACCATCGTCAACATCGCCATGCCGCGCATCATCACCGACCTCCACACGACCGTCACCAGCGCCTCCTGGGTGCTGAACGCCTACAGCCTCGTGCTGGCCGTGTCCTTCCTGTCGCTGGGCCGCATCGGCGACAAATACGGCCAGAAGCGGGTCTTCATCTTCGGCCTCGTGACGTTCACCCTGTTTTCTCTGCTCTGCGGACTCGCGCCCAACATCGGCTGGCTGATCGCCTTTCGCGCCGGGCAAGGCCTGGGCGGCGCCGCGCTGCTGACCATCTCGCTGGCCATCGTGCTGGGCGCCTTTCCGCGCCGCCAGCAGGGCATGGCCGTCGGCCTGTGGGGCGCTCTGGGCACCGCCGCGGCAGCCGTCGGCCCCACCTTGGGCGGCCTGCTCGTGACCTATGGCAGCTGGCACTGGATCTTCTTCGTCAACGTGCCGATCGGCCTGGCCGCGATCATCTTCGCGGCGCTGATCATTCCGGTGCACGTGAGAAGCAGGCAGCTCGAAGGCGGCATCGACGCGCCCGGCATCCTGATCGCCGCCGTGGGGCTGTTCCTGTTGACCCTCGCCCTCGTCCAGGGCAACTCGTGGGGCTGGACCTCGCCGACCGTCGTCGTCATGTTCGTCGCGGCGATCGTCTGCTTTCCGGTGTTTCTCTGGTGGGAGGCTCGCACGAGTTACCCGATGTTTCCCCTGAAGCTCCTGCGCATCCGCTCGTTCACGGCCGCCAACACGGCCATCATGTTCGTCGGCATGGCGATGGGCGGCACGTTCCTGCTGGTCGTCATCTTCATGGTCTCGGTGCTCGGTTACTCCGAACTGCGCGCCGCCGTCGCGCTCACGGTGATGCCGATCGTCGCCCTGATCATCGCACCCAACTGCGGACGTCTCGTGGACCGCATCGGACCGCGGATCCCGGCAGCCGTGGGAGCGGTCTTCTTCACGGTCGGACTCGTGCTGCTTGCCCAGCTCGACGGCTCGGCGACGGTCGCGCAGATCATGTGGCGCATCGCCTTCATCGGCGTCGGCATGGGCTTCGCCATGCCGACGCTCTCGGCGGCGTCGATGGCGTCGCTGCCGCCGGAGGTGCGCGGCGTGGGCTCAGGCTCCCTCAATACGCTGCGGCAGATCGGTTTCACGCTGGGCGTGGCAGTGCTCGTCGCCATCTTCACGCACACCGTGGCGGTCAACGCCCAGACCGCGACCCGCCAGTCGATCGCCTACGTCATGGCTCAGCCGCAAGTCCCGGCGGCAGCCAAGCCGCTGATCGTCGCCAAGATCACGAGCACTGCCGCGAAAGCCGCCCAGTCGGGCGGCGGCGACGCCGCGACAGCGCTGCGTTCGAATCCCCTGAAGGGTCTGCCACAGCCGCCGGCCGGCTCGCCTCAGGCTCTCGGTGAACAGCAGATGGCCGCCCACATAGGGGCTATCTACACCTACAACATCGCAAAGTCGTTCAAATGGCCCTTCTACGCGGCAGCACTGGCCGCGCTGCTCGCCATCATCCCCGGCCTCATGACCGGCAGTCGGCTGGGCGAACACGAGGGCCACGAAAAGATGAACCGCGCCGAGCGCACTGAGGCGACCGAGGCGGCCGAGGGGGCAGCGGCTGCCGAA
>PMKK01000155.1 GCA_003157715.1 Actinomycetota bacterium | reverse complement strand
CGCTGCGGCGCCTGCGGCGAGTGCGTGATCGGCGACACCGCCGGCATCTGTCCGGTGGTGCGCTGTTCCAAGAGCCTCATGAACGGGCCCTGCGGCGGCTCGCACGACGGCAAGTGCGAGGTCACGACCCCCGAGAAAGAAGACATCGACTGCGCCTGGGCGCTCATCTGGGACCGTCTCAGGGCCCAGGGTCGCGAAGAGCTGATGCTCGTCAACCGGCCGCCCAAGGACTGGAGCAAGAGCAGCTCCGGCGGCCCCCGCAAGATGGTGCGTGAGGAGGCGAAGCCGGTATGACCGCCACCGAATACAAGGCAGGTTCCAACCTCGAGAAGATCCTGAGCGAGGGCAAGTTCGCGGTCACCGGCGAGTGCGGCCCGCCCAAGAGCGCCGACGGTACGGTCATCGAAGACAAAGCCAAGATCCTCAAGGGCTTCGTCGACGCCGTCAACATCACCGACAACCAGACCGCCGTGGTGCGAGTCTGCTCCATGGCCTCGGGCTGGCAGGCTCAGCAGAACGGCCTCGAAGCGATCATGCAGATGACCTGCCGCGACCGCAACCGCCTGGCCATGCAGGCCGACATCCTCGGTGCGTCCGTGCTGGGCATCAAGAACATCCTCTGCCTGACCGGCGACCACATGAGCTTCGGCAACCACCCTCAGGCCAAGGGGGTCCACGACCTCGACGCGATCAACCTGATCAAGATGTACAAGGACATGCGCNNGTTCCAGTGCGGCGAAGAGATGGCCGTCGGCCCACAGATCTACATCGGCTGCGCCGAGAACCCCTTCGGCGACCCGTTCGAGTTTCGCGCCCTGCGCCTCAAGAAGAAGATCGAAGCGGGCGCCGACTTCATGCAGACGCAGTGCATCTTCAACGTCCCCAAGTTCAAGAAGTGGATGGAAGAGGTGCGTGCGCTGGGCCTGCACAAAGAGGTCAAGATCCTCGCCGGCATCACCCCCATCAAGGGCGCCGGCATGGCCAAGTACATGAAGAAGTTCGTGCCCGGCATGGACGTGCCGCAGGAGATCGTCGACCGCATCGCCGCCCAGGAGAAGGGCGCGCCGCAGCAGGCCGAGGGCAAGAAGCTGGCCGTCGAGATGATCAAGGAGATCGCCGAGATCGAAGGCGTCGCCGGCGTGCACCTCATGGCGGTCGAGTGGGAGCCGGCCGTGCCGGAAATCGTCGAGGCCGCCGGTCTCTTGCCGCGCCCGGCAGTGGCGTAGCGGGAAGGAGGGTGACGTGACGACGACCATCGATGCCACGCTCGCCCGCCGCGTCAACCGTGGCTCGGGCGAGAACGCCTACAAGTGCTATCAATGCAAGAAGTGCAGCACGGGCTGCCCGGTCGCCGGGTTCGGCGACCTGCATCCGGCGCAGATCATGCGCGCGGTGCAGATCGGCGCCGTCGAAGCGGCCGTCGACAGCCGCTTCATCTGGCTGTGCACCGGCTGCGAGACGTGCACCACGCGCTGCCCGCAGGGTATCGACATCGCGGCCATCATGGACGAGCTGCGCATGATCGCCCGCGAGGAGCACCGGGTGCGCTCCGACGCACCGTTTGCCAACATCCTCAAGCTCAACTACGACTCGTTCCGGCGCTGGGGCAGGCTCTACGAGGTCGAGCTGCTGGCCATCGACAAGATCACCCGGCCGTCCAGCTTCACCGACGATGTCGCCATGGGTATCCGCATGTTCCTGAAGGGCAAGATCAACCCGCTGCCCACCATGGGCGACCGTTCGCAGATGAAGCGCATGGCCGGCATCGCCGACCGCATCAACCGCGACAAGCGGGCCGTCTCGCGGGCCATGGACCTGCCCGGCAGCGCCGCGCACCGGCCGGGCACGCCGCCCGCGCCGGCCACGCCGGGAGGTGTCCGATGAGCCGCGTCGCCTACTACCCGGGATGCTCACTGCACGGCACCGCCCGCGAGCTCGACAGCTCGTTCGTGAGCACGTCCGCCAAGCTGGGCGTCGATCTGGTCGAGATCCCCGGCTGGGAATGCTGTGGCAACACCGCGGCGCACGCCACCAACCGGCTGCTGGCCACCGCCCTACCGGCCAACGAGATGGCCAAGGTCAAAGACGACATGGGCCTCGAGCGCGTCGCCGTGCCCTGCGCGGCCTGCTTTGCCCGTTTCATGGCCACCAACCACGAAGTCGAAGACGAAGAGACGGCGCGCGACGTGGCGCAGGTCGTCGGGCGCCCCTACGCGGGCGACGTCGGCGTGCTCAACATGGTCGACTTCTACCACGACGAGGTCGGCCTCGACACGCTCAAGGCCAAGACCGTACGGCCGTTCACGGGCCTCAAGGTCGCGGCCTACTACGGCTGTCTGCTCACCCGTCCGCCCAAGATCACACTGGCCGAAGATCCCGAGTACCCGACCCACATGGACGAGATCCTCGAGACTCTGGGCTGCGAGCCGGTCGACTGGACCTTCAAGACCGACTGCTGCGGCGCGTCGCTCGCACTCTGCGAGCAGGCCGTGGTCATCGAGCTGGTGCGCAAGATCATCGTCAACGCTCGCATCCGCGGTGCGCAGGCCATCGCCTGCGCCTGCCCGCTGTGTCAGGTCAACCTCGACACGCGCCAGGGCGACATCAAGAAGGCCGACCCGTCGTGGGTCGACGTGCCGATCGTCTACCTGAGCCAGTTCGTCGGGCGCGCGATCGGTGTCGGCGCCGCTGACCTCGGCCTCAAGAAACACATGGTGGCCGTCGAGGCGGTGCTGGCCTAAGCCACCGCCCCCGGTCGCGCCACGATACCGCGACCACGGAAGGGCGCGGCAGAACGTGAACGCGCGAGGGGCGCCGGCCGGCGCCCCTCGCGCGTTTCCCGGTAACGCGACGCCGCCGGACGCCGGTCTTTCCGTTCCCGCCGCGTGGTATCGTACGGAGCTCGTCGGGCGTTCGCCTCGCACGATCACGACGAGCCTGCACTCTCGCCAGACCACCAGGAGCCTGCATGCCGGAGATCATCATCGAGACCGCCGCGGTGGCGTGGTTCGTGCGGCTGCCCGAAGGCCGCCCGGCCGAGACCCGGCCGGCCACCGACGAGAGTCTCGACGAACTCACCCGGCGCTGCTTTCCGTGCCACGTGCAGCAATGGTTCGAGATCGCCCTGCGCGAGGCATCCTGCGAGCAGAGGGAGGGTCTGTGAACGAAATCGCACCCGGCATCTTCCGCTGGCAGACGCGCCACCCCGAGTGGCACACGCGCATCGAGTGGGGTCACGAGGTGGCCTGCTTCGCCCTCGCCGGCGACCGGGCATTCACCCTGGTCGACCCGCTGCTGCCCGCCCCAGGCTCGCCCACCCGTCCTGTGGTCGAGCAGGCCCTCGACCGGCTCGCCGAAGCCGCAGCAAGGCTCGACATCATGATCACCGTCCCCTGCCACGTACGCAGCGCCGAAGAGCTCTTCAAACGCTACCGCGCGAACCTCGAGGTGGCGATCTGGGGACACCCGGCGGTCGCCAAGCTCTTCTCAGGCAAGACCACTCCCCTCACGCCGATCGTACCCGGCGCGGCGGTCGGCCGGTCGGCCGTCGCCCTGGCGATCGGCAAGCCCCGGCGCTACGAGACGCCGCTCTACTTCGCGGCTCACAAGGCGCTCGTCTTCGGCGACGCGGTGATCGGCATCGACGGCGGGCTGCGCGTCTGGCAGCAGACCCCGACCTCACCGACGTGGTACGACGAGCGCTTCGCACCCACGCTGGCGCCGCTGCTGCAGCTCGACGTCGAGCGGGTGCTCCCCACCCACGGTGATCCCGTGCTGCACGACGCACGCCGGGCGCTGCGCGCCGCCGTGGCCGCCGGCCCCTGGGACTACCGCACCAACATCGGCTGACCGCTGCTGCTAGACTCGTCTCCACGGTCTGGGCGACAAAGGAGATCCCACAAATGACCCTCTTCTTTCAGCGGGGCGCGATCGACCAGGAGCATCTGAAGTTCGTGCTGCGCATGCTGCCGATCGACGTGAGCTTCGCCGACGAAGACGACGTGCTGCGCTACTGGTCGGGGCACACTTACCGCACCTGCGATCCGCATTTCATCGGTCAGGACATCCGCGCCTGCCATCCCGCCGCCTCGCTCGACACCCTCGAAACCATCCTCACCGCGTTCAAAAGCGGCGAGCGTGACGTCGCCGAAGGCTGGCACGACGATGACGGGCAGTTTCACTACACGCGCTACACGGCGGTGCGCGACGACGAGGGCGTCTACCGCGGCATCCTCGAGGTCAACTCCGACCTCACCGACGCGCGGGCGCTCGACGGCCGGCAGGCTCTGCCGGGCTGGTAAGAACGCGGCTGCCGGCGATCGTTGCCGCCGGGAGATCGCGGCCGCCGGGGGCGCGGCGCCGCTCTCGAGCCGCAGGGCGCGGCGCTGTCAGGCCGGAGGGCGAGGCGTTCTCAGGCGGGAGGGCGCGGCGCTGTCAGGCCGGCAGCGTGAACTCGTGCACGCAGGCCTCGTCGCCTTCGACGATCGAGGCCGTCTGACGGCGGGCCCCGGGATCGACCCCGACGATCCCGCACAGCATGCCTGAGCACAACCCGCAGACCACGGCGGGGCGCTCGCGGGCGATCTCGAGGTAGAGGCAGTTGTTCACCTCGAGCGCCAGCGTGTGGTTGTCTCTTACCGTGGCGCGGGGGCTGCAGCCGGTCTCGCACAGATGGGCCACGATGCCGCCCAGGTTGAGCCGGCCGTCGCGCGAGAACTGGCCTCCGGGCAAGCCCGTCGCCGCCTGGCGGCCGCATTCGCAGCCGACCTCTTCGGCGAGCGCCACGGCACTCCCGTTCAGCTTTGACGCCAGGCGCACGAGCATGGCCGACAGCGACCTGTACCGGCGCGGCGGCACCTGAATGTCGAGGCGCGTGTTCACCGGCGAGTAGACCTTGGCGGGACGGCCGCCCCGCGGGTTACGCCGCGTACCGACGGTGACAAGACCGGCTTCGGCGAGCCTTTCGAGGTGCGAGCGGGCGACCGTGCGATGCAGACCGAAGACCGCGGCGGTCTCGCTGGCCGAGACGGGATCAGACGACGTCATGACGTGTTCGAACATGGCGAATCTGGTAGCGTCGCCGAGAGCGCCGCCCAGAGTCGCCAGCAGCGAGAGATCCCATTGCTGTACGACGGCCATCGATTAGCCACTATACGCTTCCCGTACGGCGTTACAAGACGAACAATCCGTACCCCCGGCCGACGGTGCTTGCGGCACGCCCCGTGTGGGTATCTCCCGGTGACGCCGGCACCCGCCGCCGGCAGCCCACCACCGGTTGAAGGGGAACGCCATGATCAAGATGAAGACCTTCGCGACGCCGATCAAGATCTTCGCCACCATCCGTGAGCTCACCGAGCTGGACGAGACGGTCGGCCGCTTTCTCGCCGACGAGAAGGCGACCACCGTCTACTCGGTAAGCGACTCGACGACGGCCGGCGACACCGGCGAGACCATCGGCCTGATCCGCGTGGTCGCCTACGAGGTCTAGTCTGGGCGTCGCCGACGGTCCCGGCCTGCGCCCCGACTCCGCCGCGGTGCCACCGCCGGCTGGTCTCGGGCCGGTCGCGCCGCCTCCGGTCGCGCCGCTCCCGGTTGCGCCGTTCCCGACCGGCCGCTAGGATTCCGTCTGGAGATGCCCGCAAGGGCCTTGAGGGAAGACGGTGCAAAGCCGTCGCGGACCCGCCGCTGTAACCGGGGACGAACGTCGCAGACGAAGCCACTGCCGGCATGCCGGCGGGAAGGCGCGGCGCAAGGATGATCCGGTAAGCCAGAAGACCTGTCTCTGATGCAGTGCCGTTGCCGTCCTCGTGGTACAGGGGCGGGAATCGGTCTGCGCGCGGATCCAAAAACGGAGGATCCCGGACTTCGACTCGCAAGGGTCGCAAGCCCGGGATTTTTTGTTGGCAGGTCGGATGCGGAGGTCGGCGGCAGATGCAATCCCCTACTCACAAGGTCTCGCGAGGCGCTGCGGCGGGCAAGGCGACCGGCAAGGCGGTGGACACGCCGGTGGGGCCCTTCGTGCGACCGGCCAGCGGCCTCGTGCGCGAGATCACCGCCTGGCAGGTCTTCGGCTTCAACGTCATGAACGCCAACATCGGCATCGGGCTGGTCTGGCTCACCCTGCTGGGCCCCGGGCTCTACCCCGGCGCCAACCTCTACCTCGCCGTCCTGCTGGCCTTCGTCGGTATTCTGCCGTTGAATTTCCTCTACGTACGCCTGGCGGTGGCCTTTCCACGCTCGGGCGGTGATTACGTCTCGATCTCGCGCACGCTCAGCCCGGCGCTGGGCTTTGCCGTCAACGTAGCCGCCATGGCCTACTTCTGCCTGTTCGTCGGGCTCGGCGGGCTCTACACGGTGCAGTACGGTTTGACCCCCCTTGCCCGCGTCTGGGCGGCCTACAGCGGCGACTCCTGGGCGCTTCATCTGGCCGACCGGCTGGCCACGCCGACCGGCACCTTCGTCGTCTCGCTGGCCGTGCTGGCCGCCTACGCGCTGCTCATGATCCGCGGCGGCAAGCTCTACTTCCGGGCGCAGACGGTGGCCTTCGTGGCGGGCACCACCGCACTGGCCGTCGTGGTCGCCGCCGGCCTGCTGCTCTCGCACTCCGCGGCGCTGGCCCACATCGACGGCGCCCTGGCACGGCTGGGCGCCGGCCCCGTCGCGCCGCTGGCCGCCGGTTCGGCAACCGGCTTTTCGTGGTCGGCCACGCTGCACGCCGCCATCTGGCCCTGGATCGTCTTCGTGGGCTGCTACTTCTCGGTGTTCATCGCCGGCGAGGTGCGCCGCCCGGCGCGCACCCAGGCGGTCGGCGTGTTCGGCTCCCTGACCTGGGCACTGGCCTGGATGCTCGTCGTCGTCTTCGCTCTCAGCCACCTGTTCGGCATGACGTTCTTCGCCAATCTCGCCTTCACGCCGCTCGACAAGCTCGGCCTGGCTTCGACGCCCGCCTTCGCCGAGCTCGTGGCGCTCGCCCTGCACCACGCCTGGCTGGCCGTCGCGCTGATGGCCGCCTTCAC
>PMKK01000217.1:3718-12353 GCA_003157715.1 Actinomycetota bacterium | reverse complement strand
CGGTCTCCTGCTCGCGCAGGGCCTGGTCTAATTGCGCCTCGGTGACGAGAGAGCGCTTGATGAGCAGGCTGCCGAGAACGGTATCGGCGTAGACGCGCGTGGAATCGCGGGTCTCGGCGATCCGGCCCTGGACGAAATGGACGTCGATCTGACGCTCGGCGCACTCGATGTGGAGCGTGCCGGACCGCCGCACCCTGCCGAGCATCTGCAGGACCTCGACGACGCTGAACGTGTCAAGCGTGCCGTGCATGGATGACCCGAGTGTATACTCGCCCCTGATGAGAGTCGACCTGCACGTTCACACGTATCCCGCCTCAAACTGCTCGTCTATCGCTTACCGCGACCTCATCGCGTGCTGCCGGGAGCAGCACATCGCCGCCATCGCCCTCACAAACCACGGCGATGTCAGCGACAACCGCCGCCTCGAAGGCCCCCTGGCCGAGGTCGGCACGGTCCTCGTGCACGGCGTCGAGATCTCGACCCTGTGGGGCGACTTCGTCGTCTATTCGCCCGACCTCGACTACCTCGCCTCGTTCAGCGACGTCCAGGCCGTGCCGCGAGTCGGCACGATCGCCGCCGGCGCCGCCATCGTCTGGGCGCATCCGGCCGCCGGCGGCGGCCTCAGCCGCTCGACCTACTACCCGGCGCTCGCTCACCAGGTCGCCCCGCTGATCGATGCCGTCGAGGTATGGAACGGCAACTGGACCGGCGCGAACTACGTCGAGACGGCCGAGCGACTTGCCCACACCCTGGGCTTGCCGGCGACCGGCGGCAGCGACGCCCACGCGAGTGACCGCATAGGCGTCTGCACGACCGAGATCGACGGTGGCGTGGATTCGACCGCCGATGTCGTGGCGGCCATCAAGGCCGGCGCGGTGGCGCCCGTGGCGCCCGAGGCGCCGCGGGGCGCCGGCCGGCGAGTCGGCCACCTGTTCGACCTGTTCAGACGCTGATGCGACGGAGGTTGGCGACATGATCTCGCTCTCGCTTTCGACCCACGACCGCGTGACGCTGCTCGAGGTCACGCCGCTGATAGAGAAAGCGCTCGCCGCCAGCGGCTTGAGCGAAGGAGCCGTGCTGGTCTACTGCCCGCACACGACGGCCGGCGTGACCGTGAACGAGAACGCCGACCCCACGGTGCGGCGCGACATCGCGATGGCCCTGGAGCGTCTGGTGCCGGTCGATCTGCCGTTCGCCCACCTCGAGGGCAACTCGGACGCCCACGTGAAGGCGTCGCTGGTGGGCGGCAGCGTCACCGTACCGGTCGAGGGCGGACACCTGGCGCTGGGCACCTGGCAGGGGATCTACTTTGCCGAGTTCGACGGTCCCCGGCAGCGACGTCTGCTGGTGCAGCCGCTGGCGGGACCGCGCTCCTGAAGTCACCGCTCGGTAGACGCACGCATCGAGTAACGTCAGGACTTCGCCGAGCACCGCGTGCTCGCTCGGCTTAACGACCCAGCGCCCGCTCGAGGTGCAGTTCGAGCGGCCGCGTGTCGAGCCGGCCGCCACCGTTCTTGAGCAGGAGCTGATCGGCCGAGTACATCTGCCCCGTCGACCAGAGCTTCTTGAGCCATTCGCCGGCGTCTGGGTTGAGGAACCACTCCATGCCGTAGTTGTCTTGCAGGAGCATGCGCAACGCCCCTTCGAGCATCCAGGCCCGCAGGTAGTTCGAAACGTAGAAACCGTCGTCGATGTCGACCAGATAGCTGGCCGCCGGCACGTCGATCTGGACGGCCTGGCTGAGCAGCGCGTGGTAGCGCTCGGCCATGCCGTCGAGCGGGCCTGTCTGCACATGGAACTCGGTCTCGTAGGCCAGCTTGCCGGCGTAGCGACGCAGAAAGTAGAGCTCGACCAGGTTGGCGAAGGTGAGGTACTCGAGTGAATCGGCGTAGTCGAGGTAGGTGTCGAGCCAGCGGGGATTGAGGGTGAGATGGTCGAACACGAAGGCGAAGCCCTCGGTGACCGCGTTGTCGCCGAGGAAGCGGTACTCGAAGGGCAGGTCGGGCCTTGTGTGGGCAAAGTGCTCGGTGTGACCGCCTTCGTGGAGCAGCGCCTGAAAGTCGTCTTGCCCGCCCTTGGGCATGACGACCAGGTAGATCTCGTCGGGGATGCGCACCGGCGCGCAGAAGGCGCGGGGCGACTTGAGCTCGCGCACTTCGGCGTCGACGTGCACGTTGGGCTGCTCGGCGAGCGAGATGCCGAGACCCTGAAGCGTGCGATCGAAGGTAGGCAGCAAGCGTGAGCTCGCGAAGATGTGGTCGTAGTCGGGAGCCCGCACCAGGAAGGGCAGGTCGGAGTACTCGAGCTCTTCGCGCGAGAGGCCGAGCCGGGCGCGCGCCACTTTGTCGAGGGTGCGCTGGTAGAGCCCTTCGGTGGCTTGCAGGAACGCCTGCGTGGCGCCGCGCAGCATGCCGAAGTCGACGGCGCGCACCTCTGAGAAGAGTTCGGAGTACGTGGGATAGCCAAGCTCGCCGACCAGCTCGTGCTGGCGCCGCCAAGTCTGTTCGTAGAGCGGGTTCAGGACGGTGCTGGTGAGTTCGAGACGGGCGTCGCTGATGCGCCGCCGCCGCGCCCTGTCGGGTTCGTTGGCCAGCACGACGCTCGAGTAGCGAAAGCCGATCTGCTCGTCGTCGACTGCGATCTTGGCACGCGACTCGGTGTTGGCGATCTCGTCGGAGATCTCTTTGGTCTCGTTGCCCAGGAACCCCTCGATGCCGAGGTTGAGCAGAAACGAAAGGCGGCGGCGGTCGTCGTCGCCGGTGGCGGAGTCGTAGAGCCGCCGCAGCGAGCGTACCGAGTCGAGCGTGAACAGTTCGGGGTAGCGGTCGTAGACGGCGGTGAAGTCGCAGTCTTCTTTGAGCCCGGCGTAGTGCTGATAGGCCTCGAGGTCGAGGGCGCCGGTGAACTCTTCGGCTCGGCGCCGGTACTCGGCGAGATCGAACGTTGCCACGCGCGTGTCTCCTTGAAAGAGGTGGGCCGTACGTAGAACGGACGGCTCGTGCCTGGTTTACCGGTTTCTGCCCGTGGCGGCACTCTACCAGACCGTCGGCGCGAAATCGTGAGGGAGCGCGGCCGTGACGGGTGGACAATCACACCGCTCAGGTGCGGTACACTGGCCGCCATGCCTCCGCAGCCCGGCGACACCCTCGAGCTTGCCATCGACACCCTGGCCTACGGCGGCCAGGGGATCGGCCGCGTCGACGGCTTCGTCGTGTTCGTGCGCGGGGCGCTGCCCGGCGACCTTGCCGTCGTCGAGGTGACGCGCCGCAAGTCCGGCTTCGCCGAAGCGCGGCTCGTCTCGCTGGTCGCGCCCTCGCCGCGCCGCACGCCGTTTCGCTGCGATCACGCGCCCGACGCCGGCGGCTGCGAGTGGCAGACCTTCGATTACGCGGGCCAGCTCGAGTTCAAGCATCGTCAGGTGGTCGAGGCCCTGGCTCACATCGGCGGTCTCGACCACGTGACCGTGGAGCCGATCGCCGGCATGGCCGACCCCTGGCGCTACCGCAACAAAATGGAGTACTCGTTCGGGCTCGACGGCGGCGAACCGGTCCTGGGGATGCACCGCCGCGGCTCGTGGCGCGAAGTCGTCGACGTGCCCGACTGCCATCTCGCGCCGCTCGAGATATCGAGGGCGCGGCAGGCGGTCCTGTCCGCCTGCCGCGCCCTCGAGCTGCCCGTCTACTCCTCGGCGGCCCACACCGGTCTGCTGCGCCACCTGGTCGTGCGCCGCGGCCTGGCAAGCGGCGAGCTGCTGCTCAATTTGTTCGTCACCGAGCGCTTCCCCGAGGAGCGCGAGCTGGCCGCACGCGTCGCCGCCGAGCAGCCCTACACGTCGTTTGCCGTGACGGTCAACGAGACGCGCGCCGACGCCGCGGTGGGTGTAGGGCCCTTCATGATCGTCGGGCCGCCCTACTTTCACGAAGCGCTCGCCGGCGTGCGCCTGCGCGTGCCGGCGCCGGCCTTTCTGCAGACCAACTCAGAGATGTGCGGCGTGCTCTACGAGACCGCCCTGCGCTACGCCGCGCCCGCGGCCGGACGAAGCGCCTACGACCTCTACTGCGGCATCGGCAGCCTCAGCCTGCTGCTCGCCCGGCAGGCCGCGCCGGTCTACGGCTTCGAGCTCCAGGACGAGGCGATCGCCGCGGCCACCGAGAACGCCCGCCTCGCCGGCGCCGCCGATGTCGCCTTCACGGCCGGCGACGTGCGCAAGCTGCTACTCGACCCGCCGACCGGCCGCGACACCGGCATCGCGCGCCTGATCGAGGCCGACGGCAAGCCCCATCAGTCGCTGCGCACGCCGGCCACGCACCCCTTCGCCCCGCCGGCGGTGGTCGTCACCGACCCGCCGCGCGCCGGCATGGCCAGAAAGGCGGTCGAGCGCATGGCGCTGCTCGGCGCGGAGCGTATCGTCTATGTCTCGTGCAACCCGGCGACACTCGCGGCCAACGCCGCCCAGCTCGCGACGATCGGCTATCGTCTGACCGCCGTCACGCCGGTCGACATGTTCCCCCACACGCACCACATCGAGGCGGTGGCCCTGTTCGTCAGGGAGACGTAGGCGGACCGTCGCCGGGAGTCGCCGGCGGACCGTCGCCGGCCGGCGAGCGCCAGCGCCGGGCGATCAGGTCGGCGTTGACCGCAAGGAAGGCGAGCGAGAGCCCCGGCAGCGCCGGCAGCGCCCGCGTCCAGAGCGCCACCGTGACGGTGACCACGAACGAGGCGACCATCGCCGCCAGCGTACGGCGCACGCGCAGCCCGTACCCCACCGCCGCGGCCAGGAACAACCCGAAGAAGATCACGTCGCTCGTGCCGAGCCCCGAGTAGGCGTCGTGCACGTTGTAGCCGATGGTCGGAAACGCCACCACGAAGTAAGACACAGTCTGGGGCGCTTTGGTGAGCAGCAGGTGCGTGGGCCCCTGAGGCAGGAACACGCTGGCGGCGTCGAGCACACCGATCGCCACCGCCAGTCCTACGATGACGCGCAGATCGTCGGTGAGATCGGCGAGCGCCGACCCGAGCCAGAAGCCGGCACTCGCGCCGAAGGCGATCTTGCCCAGATCGGCCACCGGCACGACGCCCAGCGCGCTGCCGAGGATCGCCCCGACGAGCCCGACACCGGCCGCCATGAGAAGCTGCGAGGTCGCGGGTCGCGCCGTGACGACGGCGCCCACCATGACACCGACAAGGGCGACACCGAGCGCCATGGAGATGATGACGTCGGCTCGAAAGGCAAACGCCGGCAGCGCGCCGCTCCACAGCGTGAAGGCGACGAAGACAAGGGCGGCGACCGCTACGGAGACCGTTCTGAGGCCGTTCATCGGCGAGCTCCCCGGGTCAGTCCCACGATCGACTTCGTCATCATCGCTCAGGCATACGTGACTTCGTCGCACGGATCTGTCCGATAATCGACTTCGTCATCGTCGCTCAGGCATGTGTGACTTCGTCGCACGCCTAGTACGGCGGGATCGCCTCGTACCACTCGCCGAGGCGGCGGAAGGCCTGCCAGAAGGCTGCCTTGAGGCGCTGCTCGTCGAGCGACGCGTCGATGTCGGGGGTGACCAGCACGTCGGTGCCGGGCGTGAACTCGATGGTCTCACCGACCGCGAACTCGAGGGGCCGGGCGGTCGGCAGCGCGAGCCGGTCAAGGGCCGCGACCACCTTCTCGCCCATGGCGACGATAAGCTTGGGCTCGACGATGGCGATCTCGCGGCGCAGGTAATCGAGGCAGCGACCCTCGGCTTTGTCGTCGTCGCGCACGCTGCCGCACTTGAGGACGTTGGTGCCGTAGAGCTGCAGCGGATCGATGCCGAGGCGCTGACAGCTCTTCATGACGGCCGTGCCGGCCCGGCCGAAGAAGGCCACTCCCTCGTGCAGCTCGCTGGCCTGCACGCGGTACTTGAGCAGCATNNCAGCATGATGTCGGCCAGCGGGTGGCCGGAGCCGATTACCGGCATCGACCTGCTGTGCGAACACAGGCGACAGCGCAACATCTCTCCGGTCAGGTCGTTGATCTCGGAGATGGCGCGGGTCAGATACTTGTCGTAGATCTCGTTCGGCTGTCCCACCGCTTGCCTTCCCTTGCCTGCCCCTTCTATTTTGCGCCGCGAGGGGAAATCCTGCGATTCTGCCCGCGTGAAGGGCGCAGGATCAGCGCTGGGCGTTGCTTTCGAGGCTCGTCTGGAGCAGCTTGAGAGACTGCAGGTAGAGCAGGCTCTTGGGGCGCCGGATGATGTGGCTGCCCCGCAGAGCCTCGACGAAGTCGCCGGGACCAGTGAACTGGCTCATGCCGGTGAGTGCCGTGCCGAGGCCGGCCAGCACATGGGCGTCGCTGCCGGCGGCGGCCGGCACGCGATGACGTTCGGCAAAGCGCACCGCCCTCTCGTTGAAGCCCGGATAGGCGATGCGCGAGTTGAACACCTCGATCACGTCGACATCGGTCAGGTTAGCCTTGAGCAGCGCGCTGCCGGGCACCATGTGCATGCGGTCGAAGGGATGCGGCACGTAGACGATACCCCCCTGTCGCTTGATCTCGGCGATCGTCTCGGCAAAAGTGAGTCCGCCCGCGATGCGCTCCGTCAGGAACAGGCCTATGACCTCGCCCTCCGACGTCTTCACCTCTTCGCCGACGATCACGCGCACGCCGTAGCGCTCGGCCAGCGCGAGCGCCTCGAGGCCGCCGGCGATCTCGTTGTGGTCGGTCAGCGCGACGACGTCGAGCCCCACCTCCGCGGCTCTGCCGAGCACCTCTTCGGGGGTGACGGCGCAATCCTTGGAGTGGTTGGTGTGCACGTGAAAGTCGGCGAACAGCTCGGGCTCGATGCGTCTTCGGGGCGTTGAGCGCTGCCGCAGGCGCTGGCTGATGACGTCGCGGTAGAGCTGCATGACCTCGTCGGAGACGATGTCCCAGCTGTAGCGCTGTACGGTCGCGAGCCCGCGCGCCGCGCAGGCGTCGCGCAGCGCGGTGTCGGTCAGCAGCCGCCCAAGGCTCTTGGCCAGGGCGCGCGCGTTGCGCGGCGGCACGAGCAGACCCTCGACGCCGTCGGCCACGACGTCGCGATAGCCCTCGATGTCAGAGGCCAGCACGGCGGTGCCGGTGGCCATCGCCTCGAGCAGGACGATGCCGAACGACTCGTTGCCCAGCGACGGNNGACGTCGAGCTCGAACGGCGGCAGAGCGTCGCCCATGTAGCGCAAGGCGCGCAGCAGGACGCCCAGGCCCTTGCGCCGCGAATCGCCGCCTACGAACAAAACGCGCAGCGGACCCTCGCGCCGCGGGCCCGGCGCGCCGAAGCGGGTCAGATCGATGCCGTTGGGGATGACCCGATACTCCCCCTCGAAGTAGCGTTCGGCCGTGTCGCGCGCCGCCTGAGAGACCGCGACGACGCCGTCGAAGACCGGGAAGATGCGCGACAGCACGGGCTTGCCCAGCCAGTACCAGAAGAAGCGTTCGGAGTTGGCGTGGAAGGTCGCCACGATGGGACACTCGGCATGGTTCATGGCCGTCCAGCCCAGGCTGGGCACGAACGGCTCGTGGATATGCAGAACGTCGAACTCCTCGTTTTCGAGCACCACGTCGACGTTGGAAAGCAGGTCGACCGGCGGCGAGATGTAGCTCACCGAGCGGTTGTGGCGCACCGAGAACGTGCCGCCGGCGAAGAAGTACCGCGGATAGGGCTCGTCGGCCGCGAACAGGCTCTCGCGCTCTCCCAGCAGCACGCCGCGCACGCGCTCGCGAGCGGCCTTGACGGCCCCCCGGTCGTCGCTCGGGGCGATGATCGTGACCCGGTGACCGCTGTCGGTGAAGCGCTCGGCAAGAGCGGCGATGTGGTTGTTCACACCGCCGGGGACGGTCCACGCGTACGGCGTGAGCATCGCGATCCTGTAGCCTGCCGTATCCACAGCCCCAAGTCCGGTCGCGTCACGCTCTCTTCCGAGCGTACGCCGGCCGGCCGCCCTCTCCCCCCGCTCGTCCTGAAGGAACCGCACGCCGCAAGCGACCGCTCCGCCTGTCGTTCGCGCCGACCCCGCGCGCCGCCCGGCGCTAGCCCTGGCAGACGGCCGTCGCGCCGCGCCCCTCGCCGCTGATGAACTGCTCAGTGAGCGTGCGGCACTGGTCGTCGGGGTGCTGCACCGGCGGCGACTTCATGAAGTACGAGCTGGGGCCCTCGAGTGAGCCGGCCAAGCCGCGGTCGAGGCCGATCTTGGCGCAGCGCACCGCGTCGATCACGATGCCGGCGGAGTTCGGTGAGTCGACGACCTCGAGCTTGAGCTCGATGTTCAGAGGGACGTCGCCGAACGTGCGGCCCTCCATGCGGATGTAGGCCCACTTGCGGTCGTCGAGCCACGGCACGTAGTCGCTCGGGCCGATGTGGACGTTCCTGGCCCCCATGTCGTAGTCGAGCTGGCTCGTGACGGCGTTGGTCTTGGAGATCTTCTTGGACTCGAGACGCGAACGCTCGAGCATATTGAGGAAGTCGGTGTTACCGCCCACGTTGAGCTGGCTCGTGCGCTCGAGCTTGACGCCGCGCTCGCGCATGAGACGCGTCAGCACGCGGTGCACGATAGTGGCGCCGACCTGGCTTTTGATGTCGTCGCCGATGATCGGCACGCCCGCTTCGACGAAGCGCTTCTGCCAG
>PMKK01000217.1:0-3677 GCA_003157715.1 Actinomycetota bacterium | reverse complement strand
GCCGGGCGCCTTGGTGATGATCTCTGACAGGTACTTGCCGAGACCGTCGTGAGTCATGCCTCTGGCGACCGTGATGCCCTTGGCGGGCACGTCGGCGAACTTCACGGTGTTGTTGGGCGTCGTGAAGATCGCCTCGGAGAGGTCTTTGCCGACCTTGTTGGCGTCGATGTCGATGGCCGCCACGAACTCGATGTCTCTGATGTGGTACCCACCCAGCACGGGATGCATGAGTCCGGGCACGAAATCGCTCTTCTTGGCGTTCTTGTAGAACTCGACGCCCTGGACGAACGCCGATGCGCAGTTGCCCACGCCGACGATGGCTACGCGAACCGGGTTACTCAACGTATGTCTCCCCTCCACTGCGCGGGCCGGCTGGCCGGCGGGATCTGAACGCAAGCGCGGGCGATCCGCGACCGCGCGAGACTGTCGTGAACGCTGGCGAGTATACCACAGCGGGTCGGCCGGACCCGTGCCGCCGCGAGGCCGCGAAAGCACCCCTGCACGACCGTCAGACCGCCGCTCCGCGACCGTTGCCGGCGAGCCGCCGGTGCACGTGAAGAATGCGCTGGATCACGGTGTAGGTGGTCAGCACGGCGATCGCCCAGACCATCACGGTCAGGACGTGGTAGCGCGCCAGCAGCAGACCGACGATGAGCAGCACGACCCGCTCGGGGCGCGACGCCAGACCGACCTTGCACTCGAGGCCGAGGGCCTCGGCCCGGGCCCGGGTGTAGGAGACGAGAAACGACATCATGAGCGCGATGAAGACGGCGGCCAGGTCCCAGGTGTCGCCCTGGCGGGCAAACCAGACGCCGATCGCGAGGTAGACCACGCCTTCGGAGAGCCGGTCGCTCGTCGAGTCGAGAAAGGCGCCGAACGGCGTGACCTGTTCGGAGAGACGGGCCACCGCGCCGTCGAACATGTCGCACACGCCGGCCGCCAGCAGCACGATCGCCGCAACGATGAAGTGCCCGGTAAGGATCAGCGGCACGGTGGCGACGTTCAGCACGAGGCCGCCCACCGTCAGGGCGTTTGGTGTGATGTGACCGCCGCTGGCGAGGCGCCCGGCGAGCGGCACGACGGCCTGGCGCACGCCCATCGTGTACGAGTCTTTGAGGCTCACGCCGTGGTCACGAGTCGCGATCGCGCGTGGAGACCGTGATCGCTTCGGGGACGCTTTGCGGCGCGAGACCGTAGTTGACCGCGAAGGCGATGGCGAGCACGAGGACGCCGGCGGCCGCGTCGAGCACGTAGTGGTTGCCGGTGATGATGATGGCCGCCAGCACGAGCACCGGGTAGACCGCCGCCAGCACGCGGGCCGCACGGTTCGTGGTGAGCAGCCAGACCGCCAGCGAGAGAAACAGCGCATAGCCGATGTGCAGGCTGGGCAGCGCCGCGTACTGGTTGGTCACGAACGACATCACGCCCGTGTGGTAGTTGTTGGTCGAGTAGAGATAGAGCGTATCGACCACGCCGGACGTGGGCACGAGGCGGGGCGGCGCCACGGGCAGCAGGGCGAACACGACCATCGCCAGGGCGTTCATGGTGAGGAACAGGTTGCGAAAGAACGCGAAGGCCTCGTGCCGGTAGAGGTAGATCCAGACTAGCACGAGGATCGTCGCGGAGAGATGCACGTTGGCGTAGAACCAGTCCATGAACACGACGAGTTCGTGCAGGTGGCTCGCCTTGCCCTGGATGAACGGCTCGACGTACAGATGGAGCGACTTCTCGGCGTTGATGATGACCTGAGCGTTGGCCTGGGCCACCGCCTCGCGCCCGCGCACCGCGATCCGGGCGATGTCGTAGACGGCATAACAGCCGAGCAGCAGGAAGAACTGGCGAAGCGCGTCGCGGCCGCCGGCCGGCAGGGCGCCGCGCCACGACCGTGTGATCTGCAGACCGGAATCACGCAGGTTGAGCTTGCGCTTCACTCATCGTCCCTTCGTCTTCTTTGAGCACTGCGATCGTGACGGACTACTGGTCAGACCCTAGCACCGCGCCTCCGGCGACGGCAACAGGCGTGTGGGGCTTTCGGCGGAAGTCGTGGTGGGCCGTGAAGGATTCGAACCTTCGACCTTGGGATTAAGAGTCCCCTGCTCTACCAACTAAGCTAACGGCCCACGAACACGGTGCGATATGGTACCAGTCTGTCGAGCGCGGCACCAGCCCGCGAGGCGTCGGCCTGGTCAGAGGGCGAACTCGTGCTCGCCGGCGACCGGGTAGCCCTCTTCTTCGAGCGTCGCCTTGACCGCGCCGAGGTCGCCCCCGTCGCCGAGATACACGGCGACGGTCTTGCCCCCGACGTCGACCTCGACCCTGTCGACGCCCGCAAGCCCCGACACCGCCTTCTCGATGGCCATCTTGCAGTGGTTACAGGAGACGTCGGGTACGTTCAGCACGACGTGTCTGGTCTCGCTCATGTGTCCTCCTTGTCGCCGTCGGCAGTCAGCTCGGCCAACCGGCAGGTGACCACGCGCCCCTCGCCGAGGTCGACCGAGACGCTGTCGGCCGGAGCGAGAAGCTCAGTGACCTTTCCCCGCCCCGCCGGCGTCGTAACGATGGCGCCGCGGCGCGGCGCGCGCTTCTTGAACGACAGATAGACGCCGTGCTCGTATTTGAGGCAGCACATGAGGCGCCCGCAACAGCCCGAGATCTTGGAGGGGTTGAGGGGCAGGTTCTGGTCTTTGGCCATGCGGATCGAGACCGGGTCCTGGTCGCCGCAGAAGCTGGCGCAGCACAGGTGCCGTCCGCAGGGGCCGTAGCCGCCGACGAGACGCGCCTCGTCGCGCGCCGACACCTGGTGGAACTCGACCCGGCGCTTGAGCCGGTCCGATAGCTTGGTGGCGAGGCCACGGACGTCGGCCCGGTCGTCGGCCGAGAACGACAGCGTCAGACGGTTGCCGTCGAAGGTGCTTTCGGCCGCCACTACCTTGATGGCCAGCCCAGCCGCCGCGGCCAGCTCGCGAGCCAGCAAGAGCGCTTCACACTCGCGCTCGAGGTTGCCGGCCACCTGGTCTGAGTCGGCCTTCCCCGCGACCCGCACGACACGTCGCAGCGGGGGCCGGCCACCGCCTTCGGGCTGTTCGTGGACCGCCTCGACGACGCGGCCGTAGTCGGTGCCGCGCGCCGTTTCGACGACGACCTGATCGCCGACCGCGAGCTCCAGAGAACCCGGGTCGAAGTGATATTTCTTGCCGCCGTGTCCGAAGACGACGCTGACGATCTCAGGCACTGTCCCAGACCTCCTGGAAACGAGCGAACATCGCCTGCAGAGCAAGCCGGCGGTCGATGTTCAGGGATAAGTCCTTGCGGGTGCGACCGACGACCACGAGCAGCCGGGCGTAAAGGTCGGGCCGCGCCACGGCGGCGTGCTGGAGCTCGGCCAGCCGATCGCGGTTGGAGACGGCGCCGACCGCTCCGAGCCCGACCGCCCAGACGTCGCGCACGAAGCTCGACAGGTGATCGAGCGCGTCGAGTGCCGCCAGACGCGAGACGCGCGCCTGCTCGCGACGCTGCAGCGCGTCGAGCCGCCGCGCGTGCCAGACACGCTCGCGATCGTCGGCGACGGTGCGTTCGAGCTCGTCGCGGCGGCGGGCGATGTCGGTCTCGACAGCGCCCGCCGCCGCGACCTCGGCGTTGCCGACCTCGTCGACGAACGCCCGCTCGGCGTCGCGGTC
>PMKK01000291.1 GCA_003157715.1 Actinomycetota bacterium | reverse complement strand
CTCACGCACTGCAACGCCGGCGCCCTGGCCACCGCGGGCTACGGCACGGCCCTGGGCATCATTCGCGCCTGTCACGAGCGCTACGACGGCGCCATCTCGGTGTTCGTCGACGAAACACGCCCCTGGCTGCAGGGCGCCCGCCTGACCGCGTGGGAACTCGGCGTCGAGGGCATCGAGTACAGCGTGATCGCCGACGGCATGGCAGGGCACTTCATCTCGAGGGGCGAGGTCGACGGGATCGTGGTCGGAGCCGACCGCATCGCCGCCAACGGCNNTACACGCTGTCGGTGCTGGCCAAAGAGCACGGCGTGCCGTTCTATGTGGCCGCGCCGCTGTCGACGGTCGATCGCGGCGTCGCAAGCGGCGCCGGCATTCCCATCGAAGAGCGCGATCCCGGCGAGGTCACGAGCTTTCGCGGCGTGCAGGTGGCGCCCGCCGGCGCCCACGCCCGCCACCCCGCCTTCGACATCACCCCGCAGGCTTTCATCAGCGCCATCGTGACCGAGGTCGGCGTGTTGCGGCCGCCCTACGACCGCGCCCTGCGCCGGGCCTGCCTCGAAGGGACGTGCGGCTGATGGCTGCCGGCGGGGCGCCCAAGGCGCACATCATGGCGGCGGGTCTCGGCACCCGCCTGGCGCCGCTCACCGACCGCACCGCCAAGCCCATGGCGCCCATCGTCAATCGTCCGGTGATGGAGCACATCCTGCGGCTGCTGGCGCGTCACGGCGTGACCGAGGTCTGTATCAACCTGCACCACTACGCCGACGACATCCGGGGCTACTTCGGCGACGGCCGGGCCTTTGGCCTGAACGCCCACTACGGCTTCGAAGAGAAGCTGCTGGGCACCGCCGGGGGCACCGGCGGGTTTCGCGAGTTGCTCGGCGACGACACGTTCCTGGTGGTGAGCGGCGACGCCCTGACCGACGTCGACATCTCGGCGTTCGTGGCCGCCCATCGCGCGCACGGCGGCATCGCCACCATCGCCGTCAAAGAGGTCGACGATCCCTCGCGCTACGGCGTCGTGGTCCACGACGCCGACGGGCGCGTCACCGGCTTCCAGGAAAAACCGGCCGCCGCCGACGCCCTGTCGCGGCTGTGCAACTGCGGCATCTATGCGTTCGAGCCGGCGATTTTCGACGTCATCGCGCCGGGCGTGTTCTGCGACTACGCCAAAGACGTGTTTCCGCGGCTGCTGGTCGACGACGAGCCGTTCCACGTGTGGCGCCTCGAGACCTACTGGAACGACGTGGGCAGTCTGCGCGAGTACCGGCGCGGCAACTTCGACGCGCTGCGCGGCAGGGTGGCGGTGTCGATGCCCGGTCGTGAGCTGCGCCTGGGGGTGTGGGTCGGCGACGACACCGAGGTGGCCGACGATGTCGAGATCGTGCCGCCCGTGCTGATCGGCGACGGCTGCCGGGTGGCCGCGCAGGCCAGGCTGATCGGACCGCTTGTCATCGGCGACGGCTGCACCATCGGTCACGGCGCCGTCCTCGAAGGCGTGATCCACTGGAACGGCACCGCCACCGGACACCGGGCGGCGCTGGCCGGCGGCATCGTCGGCCGCGCCGTGCGCATCGGCGACGATGCCGTCGTCCACCGCGGCGCGGTCATCGGCGACGGCTGCGTGGTCGGCGACGGCGCGGTCGTCAGGCCCGACGCTCGGCTCGGCCCGCAGACCGCGGTCGATGCCGTGCCGGCCGCGCCCGAATCGGCCGCGTCCGAAGCGCCCGCGCCCGAATCGGCCGCGTCCGAAGCGCCCGCGCCCGAATCGGCCGCGTCCGGGCCGGCCGCGGCCCCGTCGGCCGAGCCAGAATCGGCCGCGTCCACAGACCTCGCGTGATCTCGATCGGCCGTCTGGCCGATGGGGCCGTCGATCTCTTCCTGCCCAGGCGCTGCGTGCAATGCGGGCGCGCCGGGGCGTGGTTGTGCGAGGTCTGCGCGGCCGCGCTCGTGGCGTTGCCGGCGACCGTCTGCGGTCGCTGCGGGGCGCCGCTTTCGCGCTCGCTGCCCGAGTGTGGCGAGTGCCGCGGTCGCCGGCTCGCCTTCGCTTCGGCCCGGGCCGCCTTTCTCTACGAAGGCCCGGCGCGCCGCCTGGTGACGTCGTGCAAGTTCCGTGCGCTGCGTTCGCTGACGGCCGAGATGGCCGCTCTCGCCGCAGAATCGTTCGGGTGTGCCGTCGCGGCACTCGGCGGTCCCGCCGCGGTCGAGCTGGTGACCTGCGTGCCGGTCCATCGTGATCGCGATCTCGAGCGGGGCTTCGACCAGGCGGCGCTGCTGGGCCGCCGCCTGGCCGCCGCCGCCGACCTGCCCTTCGCCCCGCTGCTCGTGCGCACGCGCCGCGGCCGGCGGCAGAGCGGGCTCGGCGCCGCCGAGCGTGCCGCCAACGTGCGTTCGGCGTTCACGCTCGACGACACAGCGGCCGATAAAGTGGGTAGAGTGAGTACCGTGTTGGTTGTTGATGATGTCTACACGACGGGTGAGACGCTCCATGCGTGTTCAGCCGTATTGAGACACGCGGGTTGCGAGCCGCATGCGTTCACGTTTGCGCGCGCCGCCCGCGCTTTTCGTCTGCCGATCGCTTCGGATAGGTAGTAAAGGAGCCGCCTCGATGAAGATCCAGGTCAAGGGCCGCCACGTCGTCGTCACCGATCCGATGAGGGAGTACGCCGAAGAGAAGTTGACGAGGTTGCATCGGCTTCTGAACGAGCGCCACATCGACGACGTCACGCTGGTCGAGCTCGAGCTCATCGTGGAGAAGAGTCATCCCAGCGCCGAGTCGCAGATCGCTGAGGCGACGATCTTCACCCGCGGGCCGGTGCTGCGTGCCCGGGAGTCGTCGCCCGACATGTACGCCTCGATCGATCTCGTCTACGAGAAGCTGCAACGCCAGGTCAAGAAATACCACGACAAGATGCAACACAAGGCGCTGCGCCACCACGCACCCAAGCCGGTGTCCGCCGCGGCGACTCCCGTCGACGCGATCGCCGACGAGGCGGCGGCCCTGGCGGGCGGCCAGGCGCTCCGGCCGGCCGGAGCGCCTGGCGCGGCCGGTGTGACCGGCGCCCCCGATGCCCCCGGTGACGATGGCGGCAACCACTTCGAGGAGGCGCGGGTCGTCAAGAGCAAGCAGTTCGCGCTGAAGCCGATGTCGATCGACGAAGCGACGCTGCAGCTCGATCTGATCGGGCACAGCTTCTTCGTGTTCACGAACGCCGAGACCAACGACACCAACGTCGTCTACCGGCGTCGCGACGGCGACTTCGGCCTGATCGAGCCCGCGCGCAACTAGTCCTGGGCTCGGCTCCCGGCGGACGTGTCCGCCGGGAGCCGAGCCCAGGATGCGCCGAGGGGCCGACCGAGCCTCACCATGCGCGCCCGGATGGGGTAGTCTGGAGCGCGAGGACTTTTCAGCAACGACAAGGACTTCAAGGACACATCATGGCCAATTTCGTCGAACGAGTCCTGCGCGCCGGCGAGGGCAAGCGCATGAAGGTGCTCGAAAAGCAGGTCGCCGAGATCACCGCGCTCGAGCCCCAGATCACTCCCTTGAGCGACGAAGAGCTGCGCGACAAGACGGTCGAGTTCCGCCGCCGGCTGGCCGACGGCGAGACGCTCGACGATCTGCTCTTCGAAGCGTTCGCGGTCGTGCGCGAGGCCTCCAAGCGGGTCCTTGGGCTGCGGCCCTTCGACGTGCAGCTCATGGGCGGCATCGTNNACCGGCGAGGGCAAGACCCTCGTGGCCGTCCTGCCGATGTACCTGAACGCGCTCGCCGGCAGGGGCGCCCACCTCGTCACGGTCAACGACTACCTGGCCCGCCGCGATGCCGACTGGATGGGCGGCATCTACCGCTTCCTGGGGCTCGAGGTCGGCGTCGTCCAGGCCAACATGTCGCCCGAGGAACGCCGCGTCGCCTATAACTCCGACGTCACCTTCGGCACCAACAGCGAGTTCGGCTTCGACTACCTGCGNNCGCACGCCGCTCATCATCTCGGGCGCGCCCGAGACGGCCGCCAACACGTACCGCGACTTCGCCCGCATCGTGCCCCGCCTCAAGCCGGGCGAGGACTACGAGATCGACGAGAAGCAGCGCACCGTGGCGGTCACCGAGTCGGGCGTCGCCAAGGTCGAGAAGGCGCTCAACATCGACAACCTCTACAAGGACGTCAACGGCGGCCTGGTCAACCATCTCGGGCAGGCGCTGCGCGCCCAGGCGCTCTATCACAACGACGTCGAGTACGTCGTCAAGGACGGCGAGGTGCTGATCGTCGACGAGTTCACCGGCCGCGTGCTCGACGGGCGGCGCTACTCCGAGGGCCTGCATCAGGCGATCGAGGCCAAGGAGCACGTCCCGATCCGCGAAGAAAACCAGACGCTCGCCACGATCACCCTGCAGAACTACTTCAGGCTGTACGAGAAGCTGGCCGGCATGACCGGTACGGCCAAGACCGAAGAAGACGAGTTTCGCACCATCTACGCCCTCGACGTCGTGCAGATCCCGACCAACGTGCCGATGGTCCGCCTCGACGAGAACGACTTCATCTTCACGACCCGCAAAGACAAGTACGGCGCGGTGGTGAACGACATCGTCGAGCGTCACGAGAAGGGCCAGCCGGTGCTGGTCGGTACCGTGTCGGTCGAGGTGAGCGAGCTGCTTTCGACCTTGCTCGAACGGCACGGCGTGCCGCACAACGTGCTGAACGCCAAGCAGCACGAGCGCGAAGCCGAGATCATCAAGGGCGCCGGCGAAAAGCAGGCCGTGACGATCGCCACCAACATGGCCGGCCGCGGTGTCGACATCAAGCTCGGCGACGGCGTGCCCGACCTGGGCGGCCTCTACGTGCTCGGCACCGAACGCCACGAGAGCCGGCGCATCGACAACCAGCTGCGAGGCCGCTCGGGCCGCCAGGGCGACAAGGGCGAAAGCCGCTTCTACCTGTCGGCCGAAGACGACCTCATCCGGCTGTTCGCCGGCGACCGCATGTACAAGGTGCTCAACCGTCTCGGGCCGGGCGAGGGCGAGGCCATCGAGCACCGCATGCTCTCGGGCGTCGTCGAACGCGCCCAGAAAAAGGTCGAAGAGCTCAACTTCATGCGCCGCAAGAACGTGCTGCAATACGACGAAGTCATGAACGAACAGCGGCGCGTGATCTACGAGCAGCGCCGCCGCATCCTCGAAGGCGAGGACTTCGGCGACCAGGTGCGCGAGATGATCCAGCTGGTCATCGAGAGCACGGTCGTGACGGCCCTGGCCGACACGCAGTACGCCGAGGACTGGGACGTCGAGGCGCTGCTCGTCGCCCTGCGCGCGATCTACGACCCGTCGCTCACCAAGGTCGACTTCGAGGGCGTGTCCGACGCCGACGAGGCGGCCGAGCTCGCGGTCGACGACGCCCTGGCGCAGTACGAGGAGCGCGAGAAGCTGATCGGCGAGGAGCAGATGCGGGCCGTCGAGCGGGCCGTCATGCTGTCCATCGTCGATGTGCGCTGGAAGGACCACCTGCTCGACATGGACTACATGCAGGAGGGCATCCACCTGCGGGCCCTGGGCCAGCGTGACCCGCTCTCCGAGTACAAGACCGAGGGGTACACCCTGTTCGAGGACATGCTCGACGGCGTGCGCCAGAGCGTGGTCATGACCGTCATGAAGAACTCCCCCGAGGACCTCGCCTACTTCGCCGCCATGACGTTCGATCAGCCCATGCTGCAGATGAACTACACAAGCGGCGACGATCTCGCCTATCAGACCTCGTTCGCCGGCGCGGCGGTGGCGGCCGGCGCCACCACCTCGACCGGCGGCGACTCGGGTTACGGCGCGCCGCCGGCCGCTCAGGGCGCGCCCGCGATGGCGGCCCAGCAGCAGATGCCCCAAGCCCCGGTCCCGGTGCAGCAGCGCCACGTCGAACAGAAGGTGGGACGCAACGACCCGTGCTGGTGCGGGTCGGGCAAGAAGTTCAAGAAGTGTCACGGCGCTTAGGGGCCAGGCAAGCTGAGCTTGCCTGACGTTGCGCCGTGCAACGCCGTCGCTCTCGCCTGCGGCGAGAGGGCGCTCGTTTCATTCCCGCAGCGACCTCGCCTGGCGGGCTGCTCTTAGCGCGCTCCGAACCCGCCTTTGCCCATCAGGTCGGCGAGCCGTCCGGCGGCCTCTTCGAGCATGGCCGCGAAGGCCGCCTCGCCGCCCAGCAGGTCGGCGCACTTGTCGGGCGAGACCGGCTTGCTGAACAGAAAGCCCTGCAGTACGTCGCATGATTCGGCGCCCAGAAAGGCGGCCTGCTCGTGGGTCTCGACGCCCTCGGCGATGACGGTCAGCCCGAGACGGTGGCCCAGGGCGATGACCGACGTCGCGATCACCACGTGCTCGCGCGCCTCTTCAAGGTTCATCACGAAGCTGCGGTCGATCTTGACCGTGTCGATCGGCAGCCGCGCGAGGTGCGACAGCGACGAGTAGCCGGTGCCGAAGTCGTCGAGCGCGACGCGCACGCCGAGCTGCTTGAGGCCGTTCAGCAGGGCGATCGTGTGCTGCGGGTCTTGAATGGCCATCGACTCGGTGATCTCGATCTCCAGCAGGTGCGGCGCCAGACCGGTGTCGCTCAGCGTCTTGCGCACGAGGCCGACGATGTCCTGCTGTTCGAACTGCCGCGGCGAGATGTTGACCGCCATGCGCACGCCGCTGTCGGAGTCGGTGACTCCGGGGTTCCACAGTATCGCCTGGCGGCAGGCGGCTTCGAGCACCCAGGCGCCGATCGGCAGCATGAGGCCGGTCTCTTCGGCCAGGGGGATGAACTGATTCGGCGGCACGATGCCGCGCTCGGGGTCCTTCCAGCGCAGCAGGGCCTCGACGCCGACCACGCCGCCGCTGTAGCTGTCGATCTGCGGCTGGAAGTCGAGAATGAAGTGATCGAGCTCGAGCGCTCTGTGCAGGGCGCTCTCGAGCCCGAGCCGCTCGCTGGTGGCGGGGTCGATCTCTTCCTGGAAGAACTGCCAGGTGTTGCCGCCGGCCGACTGGGCGTGACGCATCGCCTTGGCGGCGTTGCGCACCAGCTCGTCGCCGGCGGCGCCGTCGGACGGGAAGATCGCGATGCCGATGCTCGGGGTAAGGAAGATCTCGCGCCCGTCGGTCTCCCAGCGCCGGTCGAAGGCGGCTCTGATGCGCTCCACGGCGCGGGCCACGTCGGTAGAGCTCGAGGTGCCGGCCAGCAGCAGAAGAAAGTCGCCCTCGCCGGTGCGCGCCACGAAGTCGTCGTCGCGCAGGTCGCGCTGCAGCCGGCCGGCGACCTGCCACTCGAGCTGTTCGGTCGCGCCGTGGCCGAGCGAGTCATGGACGTTCTTGAAGCGGTCGATGCCCAGCGCCAGGGTGGCAAAGCCGCGCTGCTCGGCCTGGGACTCGCTCAGCAGACGCAACAGGTGGGACTCTAGCTCGGCGCGGCCGGCCGGGGCACCGGCCTGAGCCGGCCGCGCCGAGCTCGGGTCGGCGGCGACTTCGATGAGCACGACGACGATCCCCGACGGGGGTACGTTGGCGGCGGCGCGCAGCGGCTCGGCGGTGATCTGCAGCCGGCGGGCGGGCCTGCCGTCGACGGCCGGCAGCACGACGATCGCATCGTGCACGGGCTGACCGCTGGCCGCCGCCAGCCGGACCGGGAAGCGCTCGGGGTCGAGGGGCGCGCCCGTCTCGTCGAGCAGCAGCGACTCGAGGCGCTGCCAGGCACGCAGGCGCTCGGTGGCGCCCGCGGACGGGTCGCGGCCGATCAGAACGGCGGCCTCGTCGTCGACGTGGATGGCGTGACCCGCGGCGTTGCACAGCACGACGCCGACGCTCACGCCCTCGCGAGCGCGCGGCGCCGCGTCGATAGTCGCCTGTCCAGTGCCGGTGTGGTCAATCACGGTCTCTCTAGTATCGGCCGCCGGGGCTGCTGACTAGAGAGGTGAATCGCACTTCGTTCGTACTTCGCCGGCAACAGGCGGGCCGCCCAGTCGCCAGATCAGTTCGCCAGGCCCCCTCGCCCCCCTCGCCCGCCCCCCTCGCCGGCCTCCGCTCGCCCGGTCCGTCGGTTGTAGACGGCGCGCCGCGCGAGTGGGGTATACTTTCGAGGTCATGATCGTCCCCGAAGCCATCGAACAACTCGACTCGCTCCGCGAGCGGCTGCACGGCGCCTCAGAACGCCTGAGCTGGCTGCGGAGCTATCTTTGACCCCCCTCGCCTGACCGAACAGATCGCCGCGCTCGAAGAGCGCCTGCGGGCGACCGACTTCTGGGACGATGCCGAGGCCGCCCAGACGACCTCCTCCGAGTACAGCCGGCTCAAGCGCCGCCTCGGCGACTTCACCGATCTCGAAGCGCGCTTCGGCGACCTCGAGACGACCGAAGAGCTGGCCCGCGAAGAGCTCGGCGGCAACGAGGTCGACGAGGATCTCATCACCGAGCTTCGCCGCGGCCTCGAAGCCCTCGAGCACGAGCTCGAGCGCGGCGAGGAGCTGCGCTTCTTCAGCGGCCGCTACGACGAAGGCGGCGCCATCGTCACCATCCACCCCGGCGCCGGCGGCACCGAGTCGCAGGACTGGTCGCAGATGCTGATGCGCATGTACCTGCGCTGGTTCGAGACCCGCGGCTTCAAGGTCGAGGTCAACGATGTTCAGGAAGGCGGCGAGGCCGGCATCACGAGCGCCACCATCAGCGTCGAGGGCGAGAACGCCTACGGCCTGCTGGCCTCCGAGAAGGGCGTCCACCGGCTCGTCCGGCTGAGCCCCTTCGATTCGGCCAACCGGCGCCACACGAGCTTCGCCGCCGTCGAGGTGAGCCCGCTCGTCAGCGACGACGTCGAAGTCGACATCGACGAAGACGACCTGCGCATCGACACCTATCGTTCGAGCGGCGCCGGCGGCCAGCACGTCAACAAGACGAGCTCGGCNNCCAGAACGAGCGCTCGCAGATCTCGAACCGCGCCACCGCGATGCGCATGCTCAAGAGCCGCCTGATCGAGCTCGAAGAGCGCAAGCGGGCCGAGGAGATGGCTCGCGAACGCGGCCAGCAGCTCGACGTCAACTTCGGCTCGCAGATCCGTAACTACGTGCTGCATCCCTACCAGATGGTCAAGGACCTGCGCACCGACCACGAGACCGGCAACTCCCAGGCGGTGCTCGACGGCGCCCTCGACCAGTTCGTGCACGCCTACCTGCTGTGGCGCGCCGGCTCGGGGCAGAACGCCGGCCGATGACCGGTCCGGACGTTCCCACCCTGCGTGGGAAGCTCGTCGTGCTGCGCCCGGCGACCGACGGCGACGCGGCCGCCCTGCTCGCCATTCTCGACGACCCCGGCGTGACGCCCTGGTGGCGGCGCGACTCGTGGGAGCGCGTGAACGAGGAGGGCGCGACCGTCTTTGCGATCACGGTCGACGGCGAGATCGCGGGCTGCATCCAGTACTGCGAAGAAGACGATCCCGACTACTTGAGCGCCGCCCTCGACATCTTCGTCGCCGACCGCTGGCAGGGTCGCGGCGTGGGCGGCGACGTCATGCGCACGCTGATCGCTCATCTGGCCGGCGTGCGCGGACACCACCGCTTCACGGTCGATCCGGCGGTCGCCAACGAGCGCGCCATCCGGGTCTACGAGCACCTCGGCTTTCGGCGCGTCGGGGTGATGCGCGCCTACGAACGGCTGGCCGACGGCACGTGGCGCGACGGGCTGCTCATGGAGCTCATCGCGGGGGCAGCAGGGCCGACCGGGCCGACCGGTGCGGAGCGGCTAGCCTAAGTCCCCGTCGCCGAGAAGTGCTGGTAGTCGATCGGCGAGTGCCACGCACCGCCCCAGCCCCAGCCGGCGGCCGCGAAGGCGCGCGCGACGACGCCGCGGGCCACGATCATGCCGGGCAGCCCGAGGGTGCGATCGACGTAGCGCCGCGCCGTGGTGGGGAAGACCTTGCCGTCCTTGATCTCCGGGTTCTCGAGAGGATCGAGGTCGATCGCCCGGCCGAAGGCGTGCTGCGACCAGGAGGTCGTGCCCGCGACGAAGCGGCCGTTGAAGACCGAGGTGTCGTCGGCTTCCATGGCGCGCTCGTCGCTCGCGCCATAGGCGTCGACCGGCACCATGCGGCGGATCGGGAAGCGGGCGTCGTACAGGCGGCGCAGAACGCCGACGAGCGCCGTCGTGGCGTCGGAGTTGGCGATCAGCCGGCCGGTGTGGGCGCGGTGGTCGAAGCCCCAGTAGGTGAGCGTCACGAGGCGCAGCTCGTCGAGCGCCACAGGGCAGCGCGGCGTCCAGGAGCCCGAGCGGATCATCGCTGCTCTGCGCGTGGCGCTGAGGGTCGTGACCGAGGCCGCAAAGGGCGGCCGAGCGATGGGCGACGGCGAGGGCGAAGGCGTCGTCGAGAGCGAGGCCTCGGGCGACGACGCCCCCTCGGTCGCTGGAGTCGACGCGACGGAGGCTGGTCGAGGCTGGGTCGCGCATCCCGCTACGACGGCGACGAGAACGGCGGACGGCAGGGCGACGAGCAGAGAGGCGAGAATCACGGTGGGCAGCACGGCAGCGAAGGCCGCCACGATGCCGGCCGCGGAGCGGGCCGGAGCGCGCACCGGATCGGTCGGAGCCCGCGCCGGGCCGGTCGTCATCCGGAGACGCGCACGGCGCCCAGCACGAGGGGCAGCAGGCGGCGCTCGACGTCGTCGAGCGCCGCCTGCGGGTCGAACACGAGCCAGTCGAGCGCCGCGGTGGCGATCATGCCGAAGATCGTCGAGGCGCTCGTCTGGGTGTCGAGGTCGGCGCGAAAGGCGCCTTCGGCCACGCCGCGGCGCAGTGTCCCGGCGAAGACCTCGACGTACTGCTCGCGCAGCATGCGCAGGCTGTCGCGCCAGTCACGGTCGGCGCGCCACATCTCCGACATCACGAGCTTGGAGAAGGCCTGGTAGCCCTGGATGTAGGCGAGCTCGGCGTGGACCAGGGCGCGCAGCGCGGCTTCGCCGTTCGGCGCGTCCTTGATCTCGCCGCGAAACGACTCGGCGAGCCGCCGCAGGCCGTCGTCGAGCAGGGCCGTGACCAGCTCCGACTTGCTGCGGAAGTGGTAGTAGACGGTGCCCTTCGCCATGCCGGCGCGCTCGACGATCTCGTCGACCGTGGTGCCGGTGTAGCCGCGTTCGCCGAGCAGCTCGACGGCGGCCGAGAAGAGGCGGCCGAGCGTGTCTGAGTGGGCTCGCGGCACGTGGCTGCTCCTCTGCTTGGCCGTGACGCCCGGCGTTCGTGCGCGGCGGCGCGGGTCGCCTCTCGTGGCCGGGGTGTCGCTCTTCATGGTCATTGCAGTGTCACCACCGGCTTGAGGCGGTCCATGGTCCACATGCGCCGGCGGTGCGCCGTCAGTATAGTCCCCGCGATGCCCAGAGCGGCGAAGCCCAGCAGCACGAGCGTGTTCACGGCGAGCGCGCGCATGTTGCCGCCCGAGATCGCCTGACGCAGCCCCGAGACGACGTAGGTCATCGGCAGCCAGGGGTTGATGACCTGGAAGAAGCGCGGCACGGTCTGCAGCGGGAAGGTGCCCGCCGACGACGTGAGCTGCGCCATGAGCAGCACGATGGCGACGAACTTGCCGGCGGTGCCGAGCGCCGCCGACAGGAACTGCAGGATGGCCGTGAAGGCGAACGCCGAAACGAGCGCGAAGCCGAGCAGGGCGAGCGGCTCGACGGGGTGCAGGCCGAGCGTCAGCTGGAGCACGGCAACCAGCACGACGGCCTGCAGCGAGGTCACCACGACGCCGGGCCACAGGCCGGCGAAGGCGACGTCGGCGTCGGACAGCGTCGAGGCCAGGGCGCGCCCGCCCAGCGGACGGGCGATGAAGTAGGTCATGAGAGCGCCGACCCAGAGGGCAAGAGGAATGAAGTACGGTGCGAACCCGGTGCCGTAGTTGGGCACGGGGTCGATGCGCTTGGTGGTCAGTTTGACGGGGTCGCTCATGACCGTGGCGTGACGGGTGCGCTGGGCGGCGCTGTAGGCCGGCACCGCGGCGGCGCCGCTGCGCAGGCTGCGGGTCAGGCGCAGGCCGCCCGCCGAGGCCTTGGAGAGCCCCTTGTGCAGAGCGCTGCCGCCGGATTCGAGCTGCTCGAGGCCGGTGACGAGTGTGCCGCCGCCCGACTTGGCCTGGGCCGAGCCGGTCGCCAGCACGCTCGCGCCGCCGGCCAGCGTCTTGGCTCCCTTGGCGAGAGCGCCGGCGCCGCTGCTTGTCTGCCGGACGCCCGAGCTCAATGTGCCGGCGCCCTGCGCGAGCGACGCCGCGCCGGATGCTACGGTCTGGGCTCCGGCGCGCGCCTGGCTGGCCGCCGTTCCCAGGCTGGTCAGGCCACTGAGGAGCTGGTGGGCGCCGCTGTCGAGCGAAGCCGCGCCCGACTCGAGCTGGCGCAACTGCGGGCCGGCGGCCGACAGGCCGCTCGAGAGCAGGTCGAGGCCGCCGGCGACCTGGCCCGAGCCGGCGAGGGCGGCTTGCAGCGTGGCGATGTCGGGGGCATCGGGGTGAGCGGCGATGTATGCGGTGAGGGCCTGATCGACCTGGCTGGCGGCGCTGTGGAGTGTGGCGGCGGAGGTGGCGGCCGCCTCTGTCTGGCCGGCGGCCGTGGTCAGTCCGGCATGTACTTGCGCGGCGCCGCCGGCCAGCGTGGCCGCGCCGGTGTGCAGGCTCGTGGTGCCCGCGGTGAGCTTACCGAGCCCGCTGGCAAGCGAACCCGAGCCGCTGGCCAGCGTGCGGCTGCCGGCGCTGACCTTCTGGGCGCCGGCGGCGGCACTGCCGATGCCGGCAGCCAGACGGCTCGCGGCGCTGGAGAGGGTGCTCGCTCCGCCGGCGAGCTTGTGAGTACCGCCGGCAAGGCTCGAGAGCCCCGACGACAGGGTCACCGAGCCGCGGGTGGCCGTTGAAAGTCCGGTGCCGAGGCGCGACGAACCGGCCGTGGCTTGTCGCAGGGCGCCGGTCAGGCGCTGGGCGCCGCTGCCGCCCTTCGTAAGTCCGCTCTTGACCGTCTGCAGACCGACGAAGATGTGCGACAGGTAGCGCTGCGACGTGGCCTCCGAAAGCGAGGAGCGGATCTCCAGAAACACCCGGCTGCCGATCTGAGTGGCCAGCAGGTTGTGGGCTTCTTCGGACTGGACAGTGAGCGTGCCCGCGCTCGCCGAGGTCCCCTCGGCGGAGCTCAGTCGCTTGCTGAAGTCGGCCGGTATGGTCAGGGCCATGTAGTAGCGGCCGTCGTGCAGGCCGGCGCGTGCCTGCGCGGCGCTGACCACCTGCCAGTCGAGCGACTTGCTCTTCTTGAGCTGGGCCAGGAGGTCGGCGCCGACGTGCAGGGTCTGTCCTCCGGCCACCACGGGTTTGTCTATGTTGACCACCGCGACCGGCAGCTTGTCGAGGCGCTTGTAAGGGTCCCAGAAGGCCCAGAGATAGAGGACGCCGTAGAGCAGCGGCACCAGGCAGATGACGCCTACCGCGACACGAAAGGGGCGCGCCGAGACGAGCCGCTTGAGCTCGCCGAAGGCGATGCTAAACGAGCGCATGCGCAGTCTCCTCGGTGGGGGGAGTGGGGGAGTCGCCGGCCGGCAGGCCAGCGGTGGGCCGGCCGTCGGTGGGCCGGCCGTCGGCGTCGAGGGTGAGCGCCACGTCTGCCAGCGGCGCGAGTGACGGGTCGAGGCTGCCGACCACGATGGTGGTGCCGGAGCGGGTGAGGGCGCGCAGCCGGTCGAAGACCAGTTCGCGCTCGTCGGGGGTCAGGTCTTCGTGAAGGTCGTCGACGACGAGAAACGGCGGCTGGTCGATGGCGGCCAGTGCCACGCCCAGCAGCAACCGGTCGGCGGCGTGCAGTTCGGAGATCTTGGCGTGAGGATCGAGATCGAGCCCGACGCTCGCGAATGCGGCGGCGACCTCGTCGTGACCGCGACTGTGCCTGTGCATGGCGAGCTCGGCCTTGACCTGGGCCGCGACCGTGAGGGTCTGGTCGAGGTCGTTGACGCCGCTCGTCTCGCCGAGGCCGACCAGCCGGCGGGCGCGCTGCGATGGCCAGCAGCAGGGCCGTCTTGCCGCAGCCCGCGGGCCCGGTCACCAGGGCCAGGGAGCCGCGCGGCACGATGATCTCGACGTCGCGATACACCCAACCCTGCGAGGTCTCCAGGCCGAGCCCCGACCCGACGATCCCCGCGGAAAGGTCTGCAACCGATGTCACACAGCACCTCCAGTGATGTTCCGACTAAACTGACTAGTCAGTATAAACCGAAGTCGTCGAAGTGGCAAATCGAGCGTAGGAGTGCGCCGGCGCGGACCATGCGGGCGTTGCGGAGACGGCGAGCCTAGAAGGGTCGCCGGTGCGGGTGGCGGCGCCCGCGGCGCAGGGTTTCGCACCCTGAGCCGTCTGCTATAATCACGTCTCTCTCGTGGGCGACTAGCTCAGTTGCGTAGAGCGCCAGCTCGACAAGCTGGAGGTCGTTGGTTCAATTCCAACGTCGCCCACCATCTTGCCCCCTTGACGGTCTCCGGGGGTATAGCGACCGCCCCAGAAGTGAACACTCCCACCCCTCCAGTCAGGTCACCCACCTCTCTGCTATGTTGGTCACACCATGCTCACCGGCTGACCGATTCACCGGTCGACGTGCCGCGGGGCTTCGCCCTCGCGTCAGCCGTGGTGAGCGACGGCGGCGCACTTATCACTCAGGGATGTGGGGAGTCGAGATGGCGGAATCTCAATCGTCTGACGGTAGCAAGATGTCCATTCACCAGCCGAAACCGATCGACCTCACGCTCAGGGAGATGGAGCGAGAGCTGCGGACGATGCCCGGCAGAGACGTCCTCATCGAGTTGAACAGCCTTGAAGCTTCGGTCCGGGTCTTCGCTGAGAATTACCGCGAACTCCAGAAGTTCCTCGTCGATGTGCAGACAAATCCCGGCCATGCGTTCCTGGGGCTCGATCAGGCCCGCAAGCGCCAAAAGGAGGACGTGTTTGCGGAGACCCACCGCCTCGTCCACAACTTCCTTGCAGCGTCGTTCTCTCTGGTCGACCACACCAGGTGCACGAGAGACCGAATCACGCCGGGGCTCGTCGGCCTGTACGAGGCAGAAACAGACCGGAGGTTCTCCTCCGACGGTGTCGCGAAGTTCTGGCAGGGGCTCCGGAACTACCAGACGCACTACGAGCCGCCACCGCTGACTCTTGTCGGGCGCGGAATGCCACCGGACTCCACCCACACACTCGTCATGCGGCGGAAGGATTTGCTCGCATGGGACAACTGGCCGTCGGCAGCCAAGGCGTGGCTTCGTCAGAGCGACGACGATATCGACGTTCTCACTACCGCCACCGACTACTTCGAGAAGATCAGGGACTTCCAGCTTTGGCTTGGGGGAGAGATGCGGCGCGAGCGTCGGGAAGACCTGGCGGCGTTCTACACGCGAGAAGAAGAGTACTTCCTCCTGTCAATAGAATCGGTGCTTGATGCGTGGCTTGCCGACCCTGACGCTGAACCGCTGGGCGACCGAGGCCTGTTCCTTCACATCTTCGACCTTGGCGACTTCGAGGCTCTCGACACGATGCCCCCGGGATCGTCAGAGCGCACTGAAGCGGCATTGACGATACTGCGCAGCCATTTTCGCGTTCCAGGTGCTCTTGCGTGCAAATTCGCCCGTGCCTATGCTGACCGCCGTTTCTTCCAACCGTGATGGCCCGCAGTCTCGAAGCTCACGGCTGGATTGCCTGCGTTTTACGCCGCAAGCCGAAC
>PMKK01000271.1 GCA_003157715.1 Actinomycetota bacterium | reverse complement strand
CGAACGCGGCGCCGGGGCGGTCTGAATGACGACGTGCTTGTCGGGATCGTCGATCGCCGCCCAGACCGCGTCGGTCTCGTCTTTGGCGTAGAGGGCGGCGGTGGGGCAGCGGTTGATGCACTGCCCGCAGTTGATGCAGACCACTTCGCCGAGCGGACGGTCGCCGAAGGTCGTGATCTCGGTCTGGTCGCTGCGGTTGACCGCTTCGAGAACGCCGACCTCCTGCAGGTCGATGCAGGTGCGCACGCAGCGCCGGCAGCGGATGCACTTGTTCATGTCGCGCACGACCGAGTAGCTCGAGGAGTCGACCTCGGCCACCGGCGCCTCGGGATGCCCGAAGCGGAACTGCGTGATGCCGTACTCCTCGGCCAGGGCCTGGAGCTCGCAGTTGCCGTTGCGCTGGCAGGAGTAACAGTCGCCGTAGTGCTCGGAAAGCAGCAGGTCGAGCACGTGGCGGCGGGCCAGCCGCACGCGGCGGCTGTGGGTGTCGATCGTCATCTGGTTGGTGACGGGGAAGGCGCAGGCCGGCTGCAGCAGGCGCTGGCCTTCGACTTCGACCACGCAGATGCGGCAGATGCCGGCTGTGTCGAGGTCGGGATGGTGGCAGAGCGTGGGGATGTGGATGCCCACGGCTTCGGCGGCCTGGAGGATGGTCGAGCCGAACGGCACCTTGGCTTCGATGCCGTCGATCTGCACGGTGACGGTGGCGCCGATGGCGTCGGGGCTCGTGGTGGTGACCACGCGCCGCGTCTGCTGCGACAGCGGAGCGCGGTGCATGCGGGTCGTCAATGAGTCAGACATGCTCACTCCTCGCTTACGCGCGCTGCGGACGGGTGGTGACGTCGTCGGCAAATGCGCCCACGATCGACAGGAACGCGCTCGGGCTGGTCTGTCCGAGGCCGCATTTGGCGGCGACCTGCATGGTCGCCCCCAGGGCCTTGAGGTCGGCCAGGTGCGCGGCCGAACAGGTGCCCTGCTTGAGCTGCTCGACGCCGTCGAGCAGCTTGGGGTTGCCCAGGCGGCAGGGGTTGCACTGGCCGCACGATTCCTCGACGAAGAACTCGAGGAAGTTCTCGGCTACGTCGAGCAGGTCGCGCTGCGGGCCGATCACCATGACCGAGCCGCCCGTGGGGATGTCCTCGAAGGCCAGCCGGCGTGCGAAGTCCTTGGCCGGCACGCAGACGCCGGAAGCGCCGCCGATCTGCACCGCCTTGGCGCCGGTGCCGCCGACCTCACTCAACAGGTCGGCCACGGTGATGCCCCAGGGGAACTCGTAGACGCCGGGCTTTTCGCAGTCGCCCGAGATGCTGAAGAGCTTGTAGCCCGTCGACTTGTCGGTGCCGAAGCCCTTGAACCAGTCGGTGCCCTTGGCGAAGATGCAGGCCACCGAGGCCAGCGTCTCGACGTTGTTGACGGTCGTCGGGTGGTTGAGGAAGCCGGCGACGGCCGGGAACGGCGGCCGGTTGCGCGGCTCGCCGCGGAAGNNATGAGCGCCGTCTCTTCGCCGCAGACGTAGGCGCCGGCGCCGCGCGCCAGCACGATGTCGAAGTCGAAGCCCTGGATGCCGCCCACGTTCTTGCCCAGCAGGCCGGCCTGGCGGCGGCGCTGGATGACCTCGTTCAGATGGGCCCGCAGGTAGGCGTATTCGGCCCGCAGGTAGACGATGCCCATGTCGGCGCCGATGGCGCGCCCGCCGATCGTCATGCCCTCGAACACCAGGTCGGGGAAGTCGCGCAGGATGACGCGGTCCTTGAAGGTCCCGGGCTCGCCTTCGTCGGCGTTACAGATGACGTACTTGTGGTCGCTCTTCTCGGCCGCGCAGAAGTTCCACTTCATGCCGGTCGGAAAGCCCGCGCCGCCGCGGCCCTTGAGGGCGGCGCCCGAGACGGTGTCGACGATGTCGCCGCGCGACAGCGCCAGCGCCGCCTTGAGGCCGGCGTCGGGCTCGATGCCCGCGTAGGTGAGCTCGTTGCGCGCCGTGAGGATGTCCTGACGGGCCTCGTCGGTGCCCTTGGCGCGGTACTCGGCGACGATCTCGGCTACCTTCTCGGGCGTGACGCGCGTGAAGACCTTGTCGTTCACGAGCAGCGCCGGACCCTGGTCGCACATGCCGACGCAGCTCGCCCACTCCAGCGTGAAGACGCCGTCGTCGGTGGTGGCGCCGAACTCGATGCCGAGGGCGGTCCGCAGCGCTTCGGCGACCGCGGTCTTGCCGGCGAAATCGCACGCCAGCGTGCCGCACAGCCGCACGACGAACCGGCCTTCGGGCGCGCCGTGCAGGAACGCGTAGAAGGTGGCGACGCTGTAGACCTCGACGGGATGGATGTCGAGCAGGTCGGCGACGACTTGCATGGCGTCGTCGGTGATCTCGCTGTGCTGCTTCTTTATGTCCTGCAGGATGGGGATGAGCGACGTGCGCTCGGCGCCGTGGCGCTCGACGACGGCGGCGATGTCATCGCGTATGGCGGAGTCGATGGTCAGCATCGGACGCCCCCTTACAGGCCGAGGAGCTCGTTGACCTGAGCGACCAGCGTTGCCGGCTCGACAGGCTTGGATTGAAACTTCTCGACCGGCACCATCTCGTCGTCACGGTCGATGGTGATACCCATGGCGGCGTTGACGGAGGTCAGCATGATGATCGGCTCGGTAAAGCCGCCGCGGCGCAACTCGCGCGCCATCGTGAGTCCGTCGTCGGGCTCTTCCATCATGACGTCGAGGATCAGCAGGTCGGGCTTGGCTTCGGCGACACGGCGCAGACCTTCGGCGCGATTGGACGCGCAGTCCACCGTGAAGCCTTCCTTTTCGAGCACGAGCCGACAGGCTTCCTGGATGTCGGGGTCGTCGTCGACGATCAAGATCTTGGACACCTTGCACTCCTCCACTCGATTGCCACGTCGTCACGTAGTCCGTGTGCGGTCCCACTTGGGCGCACTGAGAGAGCTGGCAAAACAGGCGAAACCCGGTCGCTCCCCTGCGCCGGGCATTGTGCCTCGTGGCGATATCGTTTCACAAGTCGCGAGGAACGGCCAGACCAACCGCGCGGCCAGAGTGGGTCGCAGGAGAGCGCCGGGGCGGGCGGAGCTCAGCCTGCCGGCGAGGTGATGACCGCCTCGGCGGCGGGGGTCTCGCTTTCGACCGCGTCGCCCAGCGTGACCGTGAACGTGCTGCCTTCGCCGGCCACGCTGGCCACGGTGGCGTCGCCGCCGTAGAGGTTGGCGAGCTTCTTGACCGTCGACAGCCCGAGGCCGCTGCCCAGGATGTTCACCGTGTGCTCGTTCTTGATGCGGGTGAATTCGTTAAAGAGCTTGGCCGCTTCGGCTTCGGTCAGGCCGATGCCGGTGTCGGCGACCGTCAGCGTGACGGTCTCGCCGTCGCGGCACAGCTTCACGTCGACGCGTCCGTCGTCGCGGTTGTATTTGACGGCGTTCGAGACCAGGTTGTTGACCACGATCTCGATCTCACCGGCGTCGGCATGCAGGGTGAGGCCCTCGGGGCAGTCGAGGGCGATGGTGATGCCGTGCTCGTCGGCCGCGCCCTGGAGGAGCTCGATCGAGGCCGCCGCCAGCGTGCGCAGGTCGACATCGGTGAAGACGCGCTGCTTCTGGCCCGACTCGATGCGGGTCAGGTCGAGCAGATCGAAGATCAGCTTCTTCATGCCGTCGAGGCGCAGCAGCGAGCGCTCGATCATGCGCCGGTCATCGGCGGGCACGTCGTCGAGCAGGATGTTCAGGTAGCCCTGGACGGCGTTCAGCGGCGATTTGAGCTCGTGGGCCAGCACCGAGATGAAGTTGAAGCGGATCTGGCGCCGCTCTTCGGCGAGCGCCCGGGCCTGACGGCTGAGGATGAGCTGCGTCGAAGCCTTGCGCAGGCCGTAGCGCAGCTCATCGGGCGAGAACGGCTTGGGCAGA
>PMKK01000209.1 GCA_003157715.1 Actinomycetota bacterium | reverse complement strand
TTCGGCCGATGACTTGCAGGGAGATCGCACCTCACTGCGATTGCTTGCTCTCGTGAGCCGGCCTGCCGGGAGATGGTCATGAAGTACTGCCACAACTGCGAGCTCTCCATCGGTGAGACGGCGACGTTCTGCGCGACCTGCGGCGCGCTGGTGCCCGTTGAGGCCGAGATCCAGGAGCCCGCCGCGCCGCCGACCGCGCCGGTGACGCCGTCGGCCCTGGCCTCGGTTTCGTCGTCCGCTTCGGCACCCGCCTCACCGCCGGCTGCGCCGTCCGCCTCACCGCCGGCCTCACCGGCCGCTGAGATGACCGCACCGGCAGCCTGCAGGCTGTGCGGGCGTGCGGCCGCTGCGGCCGAAGACGGCATCTGTCCGGCGTGCCGCGACGACCTCGCCCTCTTTCTCGCGACGGCTGCCGAAGGCGCCGTCGGCGTGAGCCTTGCCGGCAGCGTGCCGGCGACCGGGCGCGAACGTGTCACCGCGTGCAATGCGATCTACTCGGCACTGGCCGACGGCGACACCTGCCCGGAGTGCCGCGCCATGGACGGGCGCGAAACGAACGATCTCGCCGCCGCCGCGACCTGGGCGCCCCACCGGCACTGCCGAAGTCGGCTGGGCTGCCGCTGCGCGGTCTTCTACGAGCACGAGAGTCTCGCCGCCGGCGAGAAGCGCGCCTTCATAGACTACGCCGCCGCGCGTGGTCTGCACGTCACGGCTCCAGCCGTGAGCGCCTTCCACGACGAAGCGCGCAGAGCCGGCAGCCGTCTCGAGGACGCCTCGCGGTCACTGGACGAAGCCCGGACGCTTGAGAAGCACGACCCGCGGCAGGCTGTGACGCGGTACCGAGAGGCCATCGAAAGCCTCATGGCGCACGGCGAGTCGCCCCTCGACGAGCGCCGCGTGAGGCGCGATCTGCCCGTGGCGTTCAATCGTCTCAGCCTGGTGCTCAAGGCCCTTGGCCGTGAAGACGAGGCTCTCGCCGAGATAGATCGCGCGGCCGGCCTGGGGATCCTCGAGCGCGACGACTGCGGCAGAAAGGCCGATCGCGAAGCGCTCAGAAACCGCGGCCGGCGCCTGCGCGAGCGCCGGCGGGCGACTGCCGGCGTCTAGCGCCTGGCGTGCGATCGCGCCGGTCCGGCGGCGACCTGTCGCGCGACTGCCGCGACGGCTCGATCGAGCTGGAGTCTGGCCGCAAACCGGCTATCATGAAAATGATGTTCCCGTGGCGATGAATCAAGGCGACACCAGGTTCGCACCGATGCCCGGGGAGTCGATTGCTGAAGACGGCACGACCGCTCCACTGCAGCTCGTCGCCACCGCGGTCGGCGCTCCGGCGTTCGTCACGCCGTACCTCGATCGCTTCTATGAGCCCGCCGAAACGGCACTCGTCGCCGCCCTGGCCGGGCGGCCGCTGGGCGTCACGGCGCTCTGGCGCCTGCTGGCTCCGGGCGCTCCTCGGCGCGAGATGCGCGCCTTTCTGGAGCGCGCCAACCGGCGCGGCGTGGTCGAGCGCACGACGCGAGACCGCTATGGTCTGGTCTCGTTTCACGACCGCTTCGTCGTCTGGATCTTCTTCGAGGGCTGGCTCGACCTGCCCGACGAGGTGCGCGATCAGCTGCGCGAGTGGGAGCTTTCGGCCTACGTCGAACGGGCCCGGCCCTATGTCGAAGCCGCCCAGGCCGGCCGGCCCATCGACCCCATCGAAAACCAGACCTATCTGCTGCTCGACGAGGTCGAAGCCATACTGCGCGCTCAGGACCACATCTACCTCTATCCGTGCGACTGCCGGGCGATCATGGGACGCTGCCACAAGCCGACCCTGAACTGTCTGCGCTTCGAGGGTCCCCACGGCCACTACCACGACCTCGGCTGGGAGATCTCCAAGGAGCGGGCGGTCGAGGTCGCCCGCGAGGCAAACCGCCAGGGTCTCATGCAGACCGGCGGCATGCCCGGAGCGGCCATGCGGGGCATGTGCACCTGCTGTCCCGACTGCTGTTTTCCTCATCTGGCCGGCGAGCGCCTCGGGGCCGGCAAGCTGTGGCCGCTCTCGCGGTTCGTGGCGCGCATCGAGACGGTTTCGTGCGACGGCTGTAACCGCTGCGCGACGCGCTGCCCGTTCGACGCCATCATCCGGTCGGCGGGGCCCACCAAGGGCGAACGCGTCGTGCCCGCCATCGACGCGACGCTGTGCCGCGGCTGCGGTCTCTGCGCCACGGGCTGTCACAGTGCGGCGATCGTCATGGATTCCCTGTGACCGGCGGGCCGCCCCGCCCAGGCATCCTTCGTGTCGGCACTCGCGACGGCGGGCTGGTCAGCGCGATCGACGAGGGCGACGGGCCGCCCATTCTCGTCGTGCATCCCGGCGCCAGCGACGCGACGTCCTGGGGCGGCGTTGCCGGGCTGCTCGCCGATCAGTTTCGCGTCGTGCGCGTGCAGCGGCGGCTCTACGCGCTGGGCGCCCCCGTGACGCTGCCGCACACCATGGCCGCGGAAGCAGCCGACGTGCTCGTCGTTGCCGACCGGCTCGACCGGCCGCTCCTCGTCGGGCACTCCTCCGGCGCCGTGGCGGCGCTCGAGGCGGCGCTCGTCTCGCCGGCTTCGTTCAGCGCCATGGTGCTCTACGAACCGCCGCTTGCCACGACGTCGCCGATCGCCGGCGAGCCAGGGCGGCGGGCGCGGGCCGCCCTGGATGCCGGCGACCCGGTCGCGGCCATGGAGATCCATATGCGCGACATCGTCGGCCTGCCGCCGGCCGTGGTCGCCGCGATGTTCGCGCTGCCCGAAGCGCGCACCCGGTTCGCGCAGGTCGCCGCGGCGCAGATCGCGGACGACGAGGCGCTCGATGCGCTGGGCCTCGGTATAGAGCGGTACGGCGCGCTCGATGTGCCGGCCGTCCTCATCGAGGGCGACGGCAGCCCGGCCCACCTTCGCCGCCGACTGGCCGACCTCGCCGCGATTCTCCCGTGCGTCGAGCAGATCGTGACGCTTCCCGGCCAGGGACACACCGCTCATCTGACCGCGCCCGACCTGCTCGCCGACGTGATCCGGAAGGTCGCGGGCCGGCGCCAGTGAGCGCCGGTCTTCGGGGCCGGTGAGCCGTGCGCCGACGGCCCGCGGTTTTCGTCGGGGCCGCCTGCGATTACACTGTGCAAGGCAAATGACGGGCGGCGAGGGGGGCTCTGCCGCAGCGACGTGACCCTCTCCGGGGTCACCTACCGGAGGGAGTCCTGTGAAGAAGATCGTGGCCAGAGTCGCGCTGCTTGCGGTGAGCATCGTGGCCGTGGCGACGGCAGCCGCTGGTCTGGTCGTGGCGGTGCCGGCATTGACCGTCTCGCGCGCCGCCGCCTCGACGCCCACGCCCGTCGTGATGCCGACCGACTCACCCGCCGAGACGCCGACGCCGACCGACTCTCCCACGGCCACACCCACTCCGACCGACTCGCCGACCCCGACCCCGACCCCGACCCCGACCGCCACGCCGACGCCACCGGCTCCCCTGAGGATCGTGTCGATCTCGCCGCGGGCCAAAGCCAGGAACGTCTCGCCGTACGCCGGTCTGAGGGTCCGCTTCTCGGCGGCGCTCGCCGCCACTACCCCGGTCCCCGTTCTGCTCCCGAAGGTGCCGGGTCACTGGAAGATCGTCGCCGGCCGCACGACCCTGCTGTTCGTGCCCGCCGGTCACCTGCCGGTGTACGCCAGAGTGTATCTGAGCGTTCCCGGTGGCCCCCACGGGGTGATCGGTGCCGCCGGCGGCGTGCTGGCCAAGGGCCGCACGCTCTCTTTCACGGTCGGCGGACCCTCGTCGACGGCGCGCCTTCAGCAGTTCCTGGCCGAGCTGGGCTACCTGCCGGTGCGTTTTCGGCTGGCCGTGACCGCGTCGGCGTCGGGCTCCGCCGCCGGCGGTTCGGGCGCCGGGAAGCGGTATGTGTCGGCGCTGGCTCGCGAGCCTCGCAGTCTCGATCTGATCTCCCTCAAGCCTCTCACGGGCGCCTTCTCCTGGCGCTATAAGCACGTCCCGGGCTCGTTGCGCGGGCTGTGGCGGAGCAAGAAGTACACGACCCTGATCAAGGGTGCCGTGATGGAGTTCGAGTCCGACCACAAGCTCGCGACCGACGGCGCCGTGGGTCGGAAGGTGTGGACCGCCCTTCTCAAGGCGACCTCCCGTCATCAGGCCACCAGGCGTGCCTATGACTACATCGAAGTCTCCACGTCGCTGCCCGAAGCGCTGCATGTCTGGCGCAACGGCCGCGTCATCTACAGTAGTGCGGCCAACACCGGCGTCGCCCAGTGTCCCACGGCTCGTGGCAGTTTCGCGGTCTATGCGCGCTACGTCTCGACGACGATGAGCGGCACCAATCCCGACGGCAGCCACTACAACGACCCCGGCGTGCCCTACGTCGCCTACTTCAACGGCGGCGACGCGGTGCACGGCTTCGTGCGCTCATCTTACGGCTACCCACAGAGTCTCGGCTGCGTCGAGTTGCCCTACAGTGCCGCCGCTGTGGTGTTCAGATACGACCCGATCGGCACGCTGGTCACGGTCTCCTAGGCCAGGAAGAGCAGCGGGCGGGCTGCCGTTGCCGGCGGCCCGCCCTCGTTTGGCAGCTGTCCCTTGCCGGGCGGCCGCCCCTTTGCAGGGCAGCCGTTCCTTTGCAGGGCAGCCGTTCCTACGCCGCCGGTCCCGTGGCCAGTTGGACGGTCGCGGAGTGCTGCTGACCGGTCTGGTCGGTCCAGCCTATCTTGACGTGGTCACCGGGCTTATGGGTGCCCAGCAGCGAGCTCAAGGACGTCGCTGAGTCGACGGTCTGGCCGTTGACCGAGGTGATCACGTCGCCGGCCGTCAAACCGGCTTTCGCGGCGGGCGAGCCGGAGAGCACGCCCTCCAGCACGGCGCCCGACGTGGACGAGCCGCCGCCGGACGCGTTTCCGTAGCTGTCGGTCGACTGCAGCCCGACTCCGAGAAACGCGGTCGCGCCGACGTGCACGGTGGCCGAAGCATGGCCTCCTTCGATCTGCGAGACGATTGCCATGGCCGTGTTGATGGGCACGGCGAACCCTTGCGTGGCGCTCGACTGGAACGAGTAGCCGCCCGAAGCCGCGGTGTCGATCCCGATGACCTCGCCGGCGGTGTCGACCAGGGGGCCGCCGGAGTCGCCCGGCTGGATGTCGGCGTTGGTCTCCATCAGGCCGGTGAGCTTCTCGGAGGTTCCGTCGCCCGAATCGCTGGCGACGATCTGCTGACCAAGGGCGACGATCGTGCCGCCGGCCGCGCTGGGCGTGCCGCCGGTGCCGCCGGCGTTGCCGATGGCGACCACGCCGGCGCCGACGGCCGTCTTGGACGAGTCGCCGAGCTTGGCCGTCTTGAGACCGGAGGCGCCGCTCAGCTGGATGACGGCGATGTCCTGGCTGCGGTCATAGCCCACCACGGTCGCCTTGTAGGTACGCCCGTTGCCCACGTCGGTGGCGGTGATGCTGGTCGCACCGTTGACCACGTGGTTGTTGGTGAGCACCTCGCCCGTCGAAGTGAGGACGATACCGGTGGCAGCCGCCTGGCCGCCTTCGTAGCCCAGTGTGACGTTGATGTCGACGAGCGCCGGATTGACCGTCGAGGCGATCGAGGTCACGTCGGTGGGTGCACCCGAGGCCGAACTCGAGGACGAGCCGCTCGAAGACGAGCCACTCGAGGATGAGCTGTTCGAACCCGAGCCGCCGGGGCCGAACAGCGCGCTGCCTGAGCCGCTCGAGCCGGAGCCGGCGGCGGGCTGCGTCTGGGAGGTCGTCGATGCGGTCGTTTGCCAGAATCCGTGATCGATCGCGACACCGACGAACGCGGCAGCGGCCACCAGCAGTAGTGCGACCGCAAGACGAGAGAAGCGCCTTCGAGACCGCGGCGAACGGCCGTGGGGCCCTTGCGGGATCGATGCCGTGGGCGGGCTCGGCGGGTAGAGTCCGGCGTCGGCGGCGCCCACGGAGTAGGACCCGGCGTACGGCGGGTCCGGCTGCTCCCAGCCGGTCGCCGGCGGACTCCAGGCCGTGTTGGGCGGGTTCCACGCCGGGTTGGCCGGGTTCCAAGCCGGGTTGGCCGGGTTCCACGCCGGGTCGGTCGGGCCCCACACCGGGTTAGGCGGGCTCCAGGTCGGATCCGGAGACCTTGCCGCCGCGAGGCCGGCTTGCTCGTCCGGTGTGACGCTCTGGTCGGGACCCGCGTCCTTTGCGGACCCGTCGGGCGACGCTGGATCAGACATCATGCCTCCGCATGCTGATTGCTTGCCGGAGTATTCCCTGCTCCGCCAGATCGTTGCGAGACTGGAAGAAGTGGCACACTCCCCGTTTGCTACTGGTGTTGTAACCCACCGCACTGAAGGGAGTCTGAACATCGCCTTGGAGTTTCCTGAGAGTACCGCGCGCCGAGGCAGAAGGGTCCCGCGCGGCGGACGGATGCGGCCTCTGGGTGTTTCCTCTCTCGATGGGGGAGAGATGGCAGGAGAACGGCGCCGCTGGTCGAACAGCGCGCACGTAGTCGTCGATACGTATGAATCAGGGGCCACGATGTCTATCGCACACGACCGACCGCGACCGGCCGCCGGGATGATCCTGCGGCTCAGCCTGGCGCCGCGGCGAGTGTCGGCGCGAGAGCTGCGCGCGACGCTGGCCGGCTACCTCGCGTCGAACGGCGTGCCGCGGTCCACGTCCGACCAGGTGCTGCTGGCGGCCGACGAGGCCTTCGTGAACGCCTTCCTGCACGGTGGCGATGTCGCCGGCGCGGTCGAGGTGCGGGCCCAGGTGCTCGACAGCGAGGTGCTGGTCGAGATCCACGATCGTGGCTGCGGCTTTGACGTGGGGACCGTGGACGTCGACACGCTGCCTGATCCGCTCGTGACCCACGGGCGCGGCCTGTTTCTCATCTACCACCTCATGGACAGGGTCGAGGTGCGCCCTCCCGCCACGGGACGCGGCACGCTGGTGCGCATGGCAAAGCGCGTCCCGCGACGAGCGTCGCGGATCGTGGAGTCCATCGGCTGACCGCGGGCGAGTGGCGTGAGCGCGGTGTTCTCGCAAGAGACCTGTATCGCTCGCGAAACACCTGCGCCGGTCGCGAGCGAGCTGCGGTAGAATCGACGCCGGAATCCCGGCGCACGCCGCGCGCGGACGACGTCTCGACCGAGAGGAGATCGCTTTGGCTGCAAGTCCCGAGACGGTGACCGGCCACCCCGCGCTCAAGAAGCACGAGGAGGAGCGGCTGCAGGAACTGCAGTCGCGCATCGCCGACGCGATCACGACCTTCGCGGGCTCGATGACCTTCGTCTACGTGCACATCGCCTGGTTCGCCCTGTGGATCCTGCTCGGCGGGATCCTGATCCGCTTCGACAAATTCCCCTTCGGGCTGCTCACCATGATCGTCTCGCTCGAGGCGATCTTCCTGTCGACCTTCGTCATGATCAGCCAGAACCGGGCCGACGCCCGCCGCCAGGTGCTGGCCGATGCCCAGTGGCAGACCGTGCAGACCGAGGAGCACCAGAACGAGCAGATCATCACGCTCTCCAACCAGATCCTCGAGCTCACGACCGCGATCCACAAGATGACGAACGAGCTGTCGACGCTGAAGAGCGGCCCGCCGGCGCCGTGACGGATCATCGCCCGTGTCGTGCGGCACCGAATGAGGTACGCGACCGGCCGCGGACCCGCGCGGCGTCGCGTGTCGCGGCTCTGATCAGCCTTCACTCAGCTCGTTGAGCGCGGCCGCGGCCCCAAGCACGTCGTCCTCGGTGCTCAGGAAGCCGACGCTCAGGCGCGTCGTGCCCTCCGGGAACGTGCCGAGATGCCGGTGGGCGTAGGGCGCGCAGTCGAGCCCCGGCCGCACGGCGATCGCGAAGTGCTGGTCGAGCAGGGTCGCGAGCTCGTCGGGTGAGTAGCCCCGCATGGTGAACGACAGCAGACCGACCCGGCCCGCGCCCTCATGCTCGAGGATGACCGTGTCGGCGCCGTAGAACGCGAAGAGCTCGGAGCGCGTAAGCGCTCTGAGGAAGGTCGTGAGCAGCGCACGCTCATGTGCCGCGATGCTCTCGACGCCGCGGTCGAGCACGATGCGCAGGCCCTCGCGCAGGCCGGCGAGGCCGAAGACGTTGGGCGTGCCGGCCTCGAGGTGGTAGGGGAGGGCGGCCGGCTGCAGCGGATCGGCGGAGTCGCCGCCGGTGCCGCCCTCGCGCCAGGCGTCGAGCTCGACCCGTTCGCCGACCACGAGGCCGCCGGTGCCCGTCGGGCCCAGCAGTCCCTTGTGGCCGGTGAAGGCCAGCAGGTCGACCAGCTCGGCCTCGACGTCGATGGGCACGACGCCGGCGCTCTGGCCGGCGTCGATGAGCAGCAGGCCGCCGCGTTCGCGCGCGATGCGCCCGAACTCGCCGGCCGGCTGGATGGTGCCGGTCACGTTCGAGGCATGGGTCAGGGCGACGAGACGCGTGCGGGCGGTCCAGGCGGCCGCCACGGAGTCTGGTTCGATCACGTGGTCGGCGCTCGCCGGCAGGCGGGTAAGGGTGATGACGCCGTCGTGTTCGAGGCGGTTGAGGGGCCGGCTGACCGAGTTGTGTTCGAGCACCGAGGTGATGACGTGGTCGCCGGGCCGCACGACGCCCTTGATCGCCATGTTCAGGGCGTCGGTGGCGTTCAGGCAGAAGGCGACGCGTTCGGGCCGCGGCGCGCCGAAGAGCCGCGCGACGAGGCGCCGCGTGTCGTCGATCATGGCCTCGGCTTCGAGGGCCAGCCGGTGCCCGGCGCGGCCGGGGTTGCCGCCCGAGGCGCGGGCGAACTCTTCGATCGCGCGGTAGACGGCTTCGGGCTTGGGATACGACGTGGCGGCGTTGTCCAGGTAGATCACGACGGCACGTGCCCCTCAGTTCCCGATGTAGCGTGCGTAGACAGATTTGGCAACGGCGACATCGGCGGTGCCGCCGACGATGGCGCGTCCGTCGCCGAACACGGTGAGCTGCCAGGTGTCGATGTCGGCGCGCAGCAGGAACGGGGTGCGCTCGACCCGGCCGAGGGGAGCGAGCCGGGTGCCCAGCGCGTCGAGGTCGAGCGTCGCGCCCTCGGCCCCGCGTACCTGGACCGCGTTGCGCCCGCACAGCGACGAGGTCTCCGCGCCTGCCCGGCCTTCGAGGTAGTCGTAGCGGCGCTCGCCGCAACAAGGGCACCGCGCCTCGCGGGCGGGCAGCTCGAGCTCGTCGAAGGTATTCTCCCAGAGATCGATCGTCACGATCTTGCGGCTCACCCGGTCGCGACGGCCGGCCGCGAGCTTGAGGGCTTCGACGGCTTGCAGCGAGGCTATGACTCCGACGATAGAGGCGAGCACGCCGGCCGTGTCGCAGCTCGGGGTGAGGCCTGGCGCCGGGGCGCTCTCGAACAGGCAGCGCAGGCAGGCGGTCTCGCCCGGGACGATGGGGAAGGTAAGGCCGTAGGAGCCTACGCAGGCGCCGTAGATCCACGGCGTGCCGGTCTTGACGGCGTAGTCGTTCAGCAGGTAGCGGGCGTCGAAGTTGTCGGTGGCGTCGAGCACGACGTCGAAACCGCCGAGCAGGCGGTCGATGGTCGAGGGGTTGAGATCGTCGACCAGGCCCTCGACCGCCACCAGTGAGTTGACGGCTCGCAGCCTGCGCTCGGCGGCGATCGCTTTGGGCTGCAGCGTGCGGGCGTCGTGCTCGTCGTAGAGCAGCTGGCGTTGCAGGTTGCTCGTCTCGACGAAGTCGCGGTCGATGAGCCGCACGGCGCCCACGCCGGCGCGCACGAGGATCTCCGCCTGCAGCGAGCCTAGGGCGCCGCAGCCGACGATCGCCACGCGGGAGCCCATGATGGCCTTCTGGCCTTCGGCGCCGATGCCGCCGAAGAGGACCTGTCGCGAGTACCTGCCGGGGATCGGTCCTTCTGTCGCGTGCGCCACGATCGCCTCGCTGCCGGGATGGGGAGAGGGCGCCGCCGATTATACTCGCGGCCGCCTCCGCGAAGTCTAAGCCGGTTCTCATCCGATCCTCATCGAATCCTCATGGTGGCGCGGCACACTGGCTGTCGGTGACCTTCTTGCCAGGGGCGCTTCTCCCGGCGCCTCCGCCAGATCCAGACCCGCGGCAGCGGGTCTGTCAAGGGCCGCCCGCCGTCCGTGTCCAGCACGGACGGCGGGCGGCCCGCTCGCGTGCGCTGCGGCTCGCCGATCACACCTGACGCCGGATCCCGCGACGATACGGTGTGTCGCTTCGTGGGCATACAGCCGTAGGACCGCAGTAGTCTGCGCATCTCACGGCTGTCGTATGCGGCCGATTCGAGGGACGCATTCGAGAGACGCGAGAGGAGGGGGTCGGGATGCACGAGACGCCCAGCGAACACGAGGCGCCCAGCGAGCACGAGACGCCCAGCGAGCACGAGACGCCCAGCGTACGCGAGGCGCCCGACTACGAGCCGCCCGGCGAGCGCGTGACGCCCAGGGAGAACTGGATGCCCAGACAAGACGACGGGCCCGCGCGTGGCAAGGGCGACGACAGGCTGGTGGTCGTTCAAGAAGAGGTGGCGGTCAGCCGGCGCGAGGCGCATCTGATCGACCGCCGGGCGGGCTGGGCCGCGCATAACTGGGGTTGGCTGCTCGCGCTTGGTGCGATCGCCATCGTCTTCGGGCTCGTCGTGCTGAGCCATGCCTTCGGCAGCGTGAGCTCCCTGGTGTGGCTCACCGGGCTCTTCCTTCTGTTCATGGGCGTGTCCCAGCTCGTGACGCTCGGCAGGGGTGGCTCGAGGGGCGCCCATCTCGGCGCCGCCGCGATCGCCATCGCCGGCGGCATCGTCCTGCTCGCCTGGCCGGGAGAGACCCTCAAAGTCGTGGCTTTCGTCGCCGGCATCACCGTGGTGCTGTGGGGCGCGCTGCGCGCGGTTGCAGCCTTCAGGGGGCCGCTGGAGGGTCGCAACCACGAGGCCGCCGTCGGCATCGCTCTGATCGTGCTCGGCATTCTCATGATGGCCTGGCCCGGGGCGACGGTCACCCTTATCGGGGTCTTCGTCGGTCTGACCGCCATCGTGTGGGGTGTCGTCATGGTGCTGGGCGCCTTCAGCCTGCGCAAGGCGGGTAGGCGCTGGCAGGAGATGCGCGAGAAGTCGCGTGCCGCCCGCTAGGACCGGGCTACTCAGGCCGTGCGACCGAGCTCGCCCTTCAGGAAGTAGTCGAGAGCCGGTCCGGCCCATGCGGCGATCGTTTCATGGTCGGCCGATGCCAGCGGCTCCTGACGCAGGACGTAGCGGCTGAACGCCAGGCCCAGCAGTTCGGAGACGGCCAGGCGGGCCCGCGGGCAGGCATCGGTGGTCCGGGCGCTGGCGGCAAACGGTGCGATCAGATCAGCGATGGTGCGCGCTTCGATGGCCGCCGCCAGGCGCTTGTCGGTGCCCGCTGCGACGCAGAGGCAGCGCAGGACGACGGCGTTGTCGCCGGTCTCCCAGAACTCGAGGTAGCGGGTCACGATCTCGGTTCCCGACGACTCGAACGCGGCCCGCTCCGGCGTGGGCCGCGGCAGCGGCTGCAGGGCCGACAGGACCAGCTGGGCTTTCGTCGGGAAGCAGCGCCCCACGTCGGCCGGCGCGACGTGTGCCAGCTGTGCCACGAGGGGGAAGGTCACCTGATCGTAGGCGCGAGCTCGCAGCGCGTCGGGCACCACCGCCGCGACCGCTCGGCGGATCTCGCCGTCTGTCGGCGTTACCGCCGACGCGGCGAACGGGCCGGCGAGGGTCGGACGGCCGGCCAAAGCCGGACGGCTGGCCGAAACGCGACGGCCGGCGCTGGTCGACCGCTCGGCGAGGGCAGGGCGTTCGGCGTGAGCCGGGGCGCGGACCGCGCCGGCGATGGGAACCGCCTCCGCGAGCCTAAAAGTCGACACGGACCCAGCTCAACCAGCGGGCCACGCAGGAGGCGAAGCGCCGGCCCATCGCCTGCTCGGCCGGCCTGTGGGCATCGATGGCGGCCGCAGCCGCCGCGGCGAGGGAACGTGCCGGCGCGACATCGGCCGGTGTGCCCTGTCCGGCGCCGCACGCTGACGGCCGGGGCGTCGCGCGACCGCTCGCGGTGGTAGAGAGTTCGTCGCTGTCGTCGAGCATCGTCTCCTCCTCGCAATCGTCAGGAGCTCGAGCCGGTGGGGCTGGTCAGGTCGTAGACGGTGATCCCGTCCACCGTCTTCGAGGTGAAGTGGGCCGCGACCCATGTCGAGATCGCGCTCATCGAGGTGCCACCGCCCGCTGTCTGCGCGCCGCCCGGAGGACCCGCGGCGCCCGCGGCATTGGCTGCCGCGCCGTCGTTTGGCGTCGCGCCGGCGCCGGGCGTACCCGATCCGCCGGTGCCGCTGGTGATGAAGTAGTGCACGTCGCCCGCGGCGACGAGGGCCTTGAACTCGGCCAGCGTCGGGTACGGGTCGCTGCCGTTGAAGCCCCCGAGGCTCATGACCGGGTCGCCCGTGGCGAGCTGGTAGCCGGCTGCCGACTGGGCGCCGACGGTGGCCGCGATCCACTTGAAGCGCGCGTCGTTGTGTTTGAGGAGTCTGACCAGCGCGGTGCCCGGACTGCTTGCGTCGAGCAGCCCGCCGGCGGCGCTCGCGCCTCCGCGAGCCGGCCCGCCGGTGGCGCCGGGAGCCCTGCCGGTCGAGCCGCCGTCCCCACCGCTGGGGCCGCCGCTTGGCGGGCTGCCGAAGGCCGCACCGCCGCCGTTCGTGCCGCCCGAGGCAATGGTGCCGCCCGGAGCGTTCGTGCCG
>PMKK01000314.1 GCA_003157715.1 Actinomycetota bacterium | reverse complement strand
GCGCTCAAGCGCTCTGAGGAACGTCGCCAGCAGCGCCCGCTCGTGTGCCGCGATGCTCTCGACGCCGCGGTCGAGCACGATGCGCACGCCCTCGCGCAGACCGGCGAGGCCGAAGACGTTGGGCGTGCCGGCCTCGAGGTGGTAGGGAAGGGCGGCCGGCTGCAACGGGTCGGCGGAGTCGCCGCCGGTGCCGCCCTCGCGCCAGGCGCCGAGCTCGACCCGCTCGCCGACCACGAGGCCGCCGGTGCCGGTCGGGCCCAGCAGCCCTTTGTGGCCGGTAAAGGCCAGCAGGTCGATCAGCTCGGCCTCGACGTCGAGGGGCACGACGCCCGCGCTCTGCCCGGCGTCGACCAGCAGCAGGCCGCCGCGTTCGCGCGCGATGCGCCCGTACTCGCCGGCCGGCTGGATCGTGCCGGTCACGTTGGAGGCGTGGGTCAGGGCGACGAGGCGCGTACGGGCCGTCCAGGCGGCAGCCACCGCGTCGGGCTCGATCACGTGGTCGGCGCTCGCCGGCAGGCGGGTGAGGGTGATGACGCCGTCGCGCTCGAGGCGGTTGAGGGGCCGGCTGACCGAGTTGTGCTCGAGCACCGAGGTGATCACGTGGTCGCCGGGCTGCACGACGCCCTTGATCGCCATGTTCAGGGCGTCGGTGGCGTTCAGGCAAAAGGCGACCCGCTCGGGTCGCGGCGCGCCGAAGAGTCGGGCGACAAGGCGCCGCGTGTCGTCGATCATGGCCTCGGCCTCTACGGCCAGCCGGTGTCCGGCGCGGCCGGGGTTGCCACCGGAGACCCGGACGAACTCGTCGACCGCGCGGTAGACGGTCTCGGGCTTGGGGTACGACGTGGCGGCGTTGTCCAGGTAGATCACTGCCGCACGTGTTCCTCAGGTACCGATGTAGCGTGCGTAGACAGACTTGGCAACGGCGAGATCGGCGGTGCCCCCGATGATGGCGCGCCCGTCGCTGAAGACGGTGAGCTGCCAGGTGTCGATGTCGGCCCGAAGCAGGAAGGCGGTGCGCTCGACCCGGCCGAGGGGGGCGAGCCGGGCGGCCAGCGCGTCGAGATCGAGCGTCGCGCCTGCGACCCCGCGCACCTGGACCGCGTTGCGCCCGCACAGCGACGTGGTCTCCGCACCTGCCCGGCCTTCGAGGTAGTCGAAGTGGTGCTCGCCGCAGCAGGGGCACTGCGCCTCGCGGGCGGGCAGCTCGAGATCGTCGAAGGTGTTCTCCCAGAGGTCGATCGTCACGATCTTGTGACTCATGCGGTCGCGGCGGCCGGCCGCGAGCTTGAGCGCCTCGGCGGCCTGCAGCGAGCCGACGACCCCGACGATAGAGGCGAGCACTCCGGCCGTGTCACAGCTCGGGGTGAGACCCGGCGGCGGGGCGCTCTCGAACAGGCAGCGCAGGCAGGCCGTCTCGCCTGGGAGGATGGGGAAGGTGAGGCCGTAGGAGCCCACGCAGGCGCCGTAGATCCACGGCGTGCCGGTCTTGACCGAATAGTCGTTCAGCAGGTAGCGGGCGTCGAAGTTGTCGGTGGCGTCGAGCACGACGTCGAAGCCGCCGAGCAGGCGGTCGATGGTCGACGGGTTGAGATCGTCGACCAGGCCCTCGATCGCCACCAGCGAGTTCACGGCGCGCAGCCTGCGCTCGGCCGCGATCGCCTTGGGCTGCAGCGTGCGGGCGTCGTGCTCGTCGTAGAGCAGCTGGCGTTGCAGGTTGCTCGTCTCGACGAAGTCGCGGTCGATGAGCCGCACGGCGCCCACGCCGGCACGCACGAGGATCTCCGCCTGCAGCGAGCCCAGGGCGCCGCAGCCGACGATCGCCACGCGGGAACCCATGATGGCCTTCTGGCCTTCGGCGCCGATGCCGCCGAAGAGGACCTGTCGCGAGTACCTGTCGGGGATCGATCCTGCTGTCGTTTGCGTCACGGGCGCCTCGCTGCCGGGGTAGGAAGAGAGCGCAGCCGATTATACTCGCGGCCGCCTCGACCGGTCGTTGCCGACTGCGGCGGTTGGGATTGCGGCTCGGCCGCTTGCGGGGGCCTGTCTCCGGGCCGCCCGCCGCCCGTGCCGTGCACGGATCGCGGGCGGCCCGCTCGCTGACGACGGTGGGGGACACCGGCGCCACGGCTCTCTCGGCGATACGGTGCGTCGCTCCGTGGGCATACAGTCGTAGGAGCGTCGTAGTTGCGCGTCTCAGCGCCGTGGCATGCGGCCGATCCGGGAGCGATCCGGGAGACGCGAGAGGAGGAGGTCGGGATGGACGAAACGCCGAGCGGACACGGAGCGTCCGGCGAGCAGGCGCCCAGCGAGCACGCGACGCCCAGGGAGAGCTGGATGCCCAGGGACGACGACGGGCCCGCGCGCGACGAGCGTGACGACGGCTTGGTCGTCGTTCAGGAGGAAGTGGCCGTCAGCCGGCGTGAGGCGCATCTGATCGACCGGCGAGCGGGTTGGGCGGCGCACAACTGGGGCNNGGCTGGCTGCTCGCGCTCGGCGCGGTCGCCATCGTGTTCGGCCTCGTCGTGCTCAGCCACGCCTTCGGCAGCGTGAGCTCCCTGGTGTGGCTCACCGGGCTCTTCCTGGTGTTCATGGGCGTGGCCCAGCTCGTGACGCTCGGCAGGGGTGGTCCGAGGGGCGCCCATTTCGGCGCCGCCGCGATCGCTTTCATCGGCGGCATCGTCCTGCTCGTCTGGCCGGGAGAGACTCTCAAGGTCGTGGCCTTCGTCGCC
>PMKK01000147.1 GCA_003157715.1 Actinomycetota bacterium | reverse complement strand
ACCGTCATGGTGACGCTCGTCATCTCGCTGACGGCGCTCATGTACTTCTTCATGCTCCCTTCGGTGATCCCGCTTCGCCGTAAGTACCCGAACCGCCGCCGCCCGTTCCGCGTGCCTGGTGGCACCGTCGGCCTCTGGGTATGCGTGGTTCTCTCCGAGGCGATNNTTCTTCGAGATCGTCACCTTGGGGACGCTTGCGTTCTTCGTCCTCACCGGTGTGGTCTTCTGGCTGATCGGGAAACGCAATCTTGCCAAGGGTGTCGTGCGCGACAGCGACCTGCTGGCGATCGACGGCGAGGCTGCATCCGTGGCCGACGGAGGGCCGTCGGCTGCAGCAGCAGCGCCACCTTTGCTCGAAGAGGCCTGAGTTTCGTTCTTCGTGGAAGCAGCCGTATTTGCCGTGCCGCCGGCGCCTCTGCTGCAGGGACTCGCGTCGGTGGAAGTAGACGGCGAGTGGAGCGAACACCGCGATCAATCCGATCGACCACACAACGGTGGCCAACTCGGGGTGCTGCACCGGCCGGGCCGCGATGTTCGCGGCGAGTTCGGGTTGCCGAAGAGGTTTCGGCACGCTGAGACTGAAGGCCGAGGCCGGCGGGGACCGCATCGCAGTCACTTCGGTGTATCGGACTGCCGCAGGTGGCGCTCTCGGCCGGCGCCGACGTCGCGGCGCTGGGCGCGACCGCTTCTGCCACACAGGCCAGCGGCTGGGTCGTGGGCACCGATGCTGCCGACGGCTACGGCGTGATCCTGCATACCGCCAACGGGGGCCGGGTGTGGGTCCGGCAGGGCACGGCGAGCGACGTTCCCAACGTGGAGCTCAACAACGTGAAGGCCGTGGATCACAAGACTGCCTGGGTCGTCGGCAACGCCGACAGCGGCTATGGGGTCATCCTGCGGACGGCCGATGCGGGCCGGACATGGGTGCGAAAGGGTGGGCCAAGCACGATCCCGGACGGCGCGATCTACGGGGTCGGCCCCGTCAACGGGAAGACGGCCTGGGTCGTCGGTCAGGCCGGGATCAGTGAGAGCGCTGGGACGGAAGATAGCCTGGGTGGTCGGCGGGGCCGTCTTCCCGTCGACAGGCGGCATCGTCCTGCACACCACGGACGCCGGCGCCACCTGGCAGATCCAGCCTACGCCGGTCGGCGTGACCTTCCGCCGGGCGTCCTTCGTTGCGCCGACGCCCGCGATAACGCTCAAGCTGAGCGGTCTCACCGGAGGCACTCTCAAGCTCGGCAGGCGCGTCACGGGCAAGGGGGCCGTCACGCCTGGTAGCCTCGTCGGCAGCAAGGTGAAGCTGAGCCTGCAGAGGAAGCGGGCCAACCAGTGGATCACGATCAAGACGGTGAGGCGCACGATCGGCGCCGGCGGCGCCTACCACTGGATGTACAGACCCGCCCAGAGGAGCTACTACCGCCTGCGGGCGACAATCGCCCAGACGGCTACGCACACGGCTGCCACAACGACCTGGCGCGTGTTCAAAGTGAAGAAGGGGGCTGTTCGACCAACGAGATCGCCGTGAGAGCACCCACGCGGTGCTCACCCTGGACTCCAATCTGGTGTTCTGCACGGACGGCCGGCTGCGCGACGACTTGCAGGTGGTAGTGCTGCGCGTGGCTTGAGCCGACCCGGGGCTGTCGCCTCCAGGAAAGCACCTTGGTCAGGCGGCGTTGTTTTCCAGTGCGGGCTGTGTGAACCGCTTGCGTAGTCTTACCTCGGTGCCCCCGTTGACCCGAAATTCGACTTCATCCATCAGAGTCAGCAGCAAGAAGAGACCACGGCCGGACTCGCTGAGCGGGTCGGGCGGCAGTTCGCCGATCCTCCCAGGATCAAGACCGGCGCCATGGTCGCACACCGTGACCAGGATCTCGCCCGCATCTACGGTGACCGAGACGTGCACCCCATAAGGCGTGGCGGCAAAGCGCAAGGCGTTCTTCGAAGCTTCCTGGACGCAGGTCAGCAGGTCGTAGGTGAGCTCCGCGGGCAGCGAGTGGCCATCCAGATAGAGCTCCAGTTCGTGGCGCGCCGCGCCAAGCTCTGCGATGTCATGGATTTCGACTGTCTGTCCTGCCATCACGACTGATCTCTTGCCGAGGTGAACGACTCTCACTCCCTGTTCTCGGCAACCTGCGGCGTTTTTCTTGCTGTCCATCTGTCTAGGCCGTGCGAACGTGAGCGGTCCGTAGAAACGCTGCGCGCAGAGTACCCAGACTGGCTGCCGATCAAAGGAATGCCAACACTACTCTCGGCTACTACTACGGGTAGCATCATAAAACGAGACCCAGGAGGGAGTGCACTGGCTGACCTCATCCTCGCCTGTACCCGCAGCGGTCGCCCCGCGGCAGCGGACCGCATGCGGCGTGCGGCGCTGCGCCTCGCACCGCCCGAGGTGCCGGTGCGCGAGCCGCTCATGCTTGAGTCCGCCGGCGTCGCGGCCGCGGTCGCCAACCCTACGGCCGAGGGTGTGTGGGTCCACGGCGGCGATGGGACGCACGCCGACGAGCCGGTCGCACGACCGGACGTACCGGCGGGCGGAGCCTGTTGTGTCGGCGGCCTCTTCGGCCGCCCAGGCTCCTGGTGGCGCACCGGCAGTGAAGCCCCGGAGGGCACCTATGCGCTGGCCCGCTGGGACGCCGACGCCGTCGAGCTCGTGGCCGACATCTGCGCCTCGCGCACGCTCTGGTACGTGCTCACCGATGACGCGTTCCTGGCCTCGACCTCGCAGCGCGCCCTGGTCATGCTCCTCGGAGGCTTCGAGCTGCAGCCCGAGGCGACCGCTTGCTTTCTCTCCTCGGGCACCCTGGGGCCCGAGGTCTCCTGGGACACGCGCCTGCGCCGCGTCCAACCCGACGTCCGCATTACTCTCGACCGCGCCTCCTGGCGCCTGAGCGAACGCCGCGCCCCGTACGTCCTCGAGCCCACTGCAGGCGACATCGACGCGCACGTCGCCCGCCTGCGCGAGGCCATCGCCACCACCTGCGGCCATCTCAACATCGACCTCGAGCACTGGGTCCTGGCGCTCTCGGGCGGTCGCGACAGCCGCGCGCTGCTCGCCTTCCTCGTCCACAACGGCATGCGGCCGCGCTGTGTGACCTGGACGACGCGCGCCTCGCTGCGCAACCCTCTCTCCGACGTCTCCATCGCCCGCCGGCTCGCGCGCCGGTATCGCGTCGAGCACGAGGTCCTGATCATCGACGCCAGTACCGACGCTGACACGATGCTGGCGCGCTTCGTCGCCGCCGACGAGGGCCGCAACGACGAGATCGTCGGCTACCTGGATGGTCTCGCGCTGTGGCGTGACCTGGCGCGCGCCGGCGTCTGGGGCATCCTGCGCGGCGACGAGGGGTATGGCCCGCGTCGCCACTCGCCGACACCTGACAACAGCCGCCAGAGCTTGGGCGGGGCGGCGGCCGGCGACTACCCGGAGAGCCACGTCATCCGCCGGCTCGATCTCGCGCCACAGAGCTGGCCGGCCCACCTGCGCGTCGCCCAGGGCGAGAGCAGACTCGACTATCGTCTGCGCGCGATGCAGACCGGCTATATTCCCATCGACCCCGCCGGGCTCAACGGCCTCAAGGCCCGCTACCTGGAGATCATCACCCCGCACCTCGCGCGACGGATCATCGAGACGGTGCGCTCGCTGCCGGCCGAGCTGCGCGCGCACTCGCGCGCCTTCACGACGATCGCCGACGGCGTGGCTCGTGCCGTCCCCTACGCGCGTTCGTCGTCGACGCCATCCCCGTACGAAATGCTGAAGTCGGCGGAGATGCTGGAGGCGATCGTGCGCGAACTCACCTCCCCCGGATCGAGCGGGTGCTGCCGGGCGACGGAGCTCTCTACCTGCTGGCGGCTCTCGCGGCGCCGGGCGCCAGCCGCCCGGCGCCGAGGACTCGCCTCAAGTCGGCGACAAAGGCGGCGCTGTCGGCCTTGCCCAGCGACCTCGTCTACCGCCTCCTGCCTCCGTGGAAGGGCCCGGATTTGCTGCCCCCGGCCAAGCTCGCCTTCCGGGCGCTGCTCGCCAACCGGACGATCGTGCTGCTCGAGGAGGACGCGAGCGCATTGGAGAAGGAGATCCGAGCCACAGTCGGCCCGGGTAGGCCATAGGTTTTTTCGTGCGGCTTCTTCAGGGCACCCAGCGCTCGGCC
>PMKK01000075.1 GCA_003157715.1 Actinomycetota bacterium | reverse complement strand
CGGCGAAGGTGTTGGTGACGCCGGGGTCCATGCCGGTGCTGAGAAGGGCGAGGATGCCCTGCTTGGCGAACTCCGGCGCGAGGGTCATCTGGTCGAGGTAGGCCTCGTCGATCGTCTGCGTCTGCGTCTGGCCCTGGGCCATGTCCTGATAGGCGGCGCCGCACTTGAGGCACGCCCGCATGATCGACTTGTTGAACTGCGGGATCACGGCGTTGACGATGAGCTTGCAGCCCTCACCGGCCTTGGCGATCGCGTCCGAGTCGGCGGCGTTGATGAACATCGCCGTGGCCTTGCCGTTGCCGACCTGGCCGGCGACGAACTGCGCGCGCTTCTCGTCGTAGTCCGCGACGACGATCTCGGTGACGGCGGGGTTGCGGCCGAGGTTCCAGGTGATGACCTGACCCTGCATGCCGGCGCCCACGATGAGGACCTTCATCTGCCCACTCCTTTCGCTCGCGCCTCACGTGAGGCGGCGAGCCCATGGCTGTCGCTCTCGGTTGTATCAGACGGATGTTGTGGGCACAAGCGTCGCGGAGACGAATATCGCACTAATACGTACGAAACGGACGCAATATCGTAGTCCAGTTGCCCAGCAAATTTGACATTCGTTGCGATGGGCGGGTGCCGATGCCCGCCCGTGAAGCCCTTGTGGGCGAGACTCGCGCGCGAGGTGGTAGAACTATGGGACCGACGGTACGCGCCCGGTCGCATGCCAGGTGTCGCCGCCGGCGGTAGCGAAGCAGCACAACGACGGAGGCTAAGCGTGCACGAGCTCGGGATCACGCAGGGCATCATCGATCGCGCCCGCGAGGCGGCGCAGGCCAACGGCGGCCGCCGCGTGACGGATCTGTTCCTCACCATGACGCCGGCGGCCGACTTCTCGCAGGAGTCCATCGAGATGTACTTCGAGATGCTCGCCGGCGAGGACGACTTCTTCCGCGGAGCCGTGCTGCACTTCGACCTTCAGCCGGTCGCCGCGACCTGTCTCAGCTGCAGCGACGAGTTCAGTGCCGACGCACCTCTGCCGGCCTGCCCGCAGTGCGGATCCCTGCTGGTGCAGCTCGACCCGGATGCCCCGATGGTCGTCCTCACGGACGTGGGCATCGCCGACGACGAAGACGACGAAGGGCAGCCCGTAGCCGGGACCCCGCCGGCCTAGTCGCCCTCTCCGGCAGCCGGCTCCAGGAAGTACGAGCAGACGGAGGGGGCGCCTGCCGCCGAGGCGAGTCTGGCGACCGGCCTGGCTGCCGCCGTCGCAGCGAGAAACGCTGCCCGCTTCGCCAGCGGCGTCAGACGCGAGGCGATCCCCATCGAGCTCGACTCGCGTGACTCAGCGCGGTAGAAGCGGTGCTTCTGCAGGCCCGGCGCCAACGAGCCGACGAGCTGCGCCGCGCTGTGACGGCGGGAGTAGGTCTCCCGGCTCACGATCTCGAGACCGGCCCTGGCCGCCATCACCTCGAACGTCGTTTCCTCGAAATGCGTGAGGTGACGGGGCAGGTCGAGGGCGAGCCAGCGCGGCCCGAAGAGCCGCGCCTCCGGCGAATCCAGCATCGGCACGAAGAGGACGGCCACCAGGCCGCCGGGTGCCAGGAGCGCGCGAGCGCGGCGCAGCGAGCCGAGCGGGTCGTGGACATGCTCGAGGACTCCCGAGAAGACGATGACGTCGACGGAGTGCTCCGGGAGGTCCACCTCCTCAAAGCGGCCGGTGACGACGTCCAGCCCGTGCTTGTCACGTGCCTGCTCCGCGCCGGGCGGCGACGGTTCGACGCCGCGCGGCCCCCAGCCGTCCGCGCGGAGTGCCACGAGCAGATCGCCGGCGCCGCAACCGACGTCGAGCAGGCGCCCGCGCGCGGGACGCAGACCGGCCAGCCAGCCCACGACCTCGGCGAACTGCCGCCGCCGCCAGGCGTCTTCGAGGCGCTGCACGGGGCCGCGCGCCCCGCGCGCGGTGTGGTAGTCGTCGGGGTAGTAGCGGCCGATCTCGGCGGCCGTGGGCCGCGGGTTCAGGTAGGCAAGGCCGCAGCCGCGACAGCGCACCACCGTGAAGGTCGCAGGCTCGTCGGCGCCGCAGGTCGGTTGCCTGCCGTCGGGCGCCGTCGGTTCGTCGTCGCGATGCGGCAAGGCGCCGCGCGCCGCCGCCAAGCGGTCGGCAGAACTGCGCACCGGGCGCGCGTCGGTACGGCCGCACAGCAGGCAGGGCACCGTCTCCACGGTCGAGCCGCTCCTCTCACTCCGATCGCCGCCGCCAAGGATAGCACCGCCCGGCAGCGGCCCTGCGGTCAGGCGCCCAGGAGACCGGCGAACGCCTGGAGCGTCGCGGCCGCGGCCTCATGGTCGAGGGCGTAGAAGCTCCACTTGCCGCGCGTCTCCTCGCTGACGAGGCCGGCGTCCTTGAGCACGCGCAGATGGTACGACGCTTTGGACTGGCCCAGCCCGAAGCGCTCCTGGAACTCGCACACGCAGATCCCCGCGGGTTCATCGGCGCCGGGCACGCCGCGCGCGGCGGGGTCGATGAGGCCGCAACAGTCGCGGCCCTGCGCCATCAGGCGCAGCATCTCGAGCCGGATGGGATCGGAGAGGGCCTTGGCCACGCGAGCGATGCGCATCGTCAGGTCCGGGTCGGCGGGCGTGCAGCACACGCCGGTCGCCGTGCTCGTGCGCGCCGGTCCCTCGGCGGCTGGTCGCGCCGGCCCTGCGGCGCTGCGTTGGCGCGCGGTCTTCATCAGCGGCAGCATAGCACAAGTTCTTTTGATTTGGTGGAGTGACAACGATGGTGGAGCATAGCGGAATCGAACCGCTGACCTCCTGGGTGCGAT
>PMKK01000336.1:7726-7868 GCA_003157715.1 Actinomycetota bacterium | reverse complement strand
CACGATGCTCCCGGCGAGCAGATGACCGGTCGGGTAGAGCCACAGCGCCGACCCGACGACGATGGCGGTCCCGGTGATCGTCACGGCGTCCGGGGAGACCCCCAGGCGCAGCAGCAGTTCGGCGAGCGGCGTCATGATCTTC
>PMKK01000336.1:2746-7684 GCA_003157715.1 Actinomycetota bacterium | reverse complement strand
TGCTGGTGCAGGTGCGCGGCGATGCCGGCTCCCGCGGCCGAGCCCTGGTTCATGCCCAGGTTGAAGCCGTGCGGAGACGAGACCGCCCGCACCACGCGCATCGCGGTCTGCGTCAGGGCGGCGACATCGGCTGTCTCGGGCCCGGTGAGGTCGGTGTAGTCCGCGACGTGCCGGTACGGCACCACGAGCAGGTGCCCCGGGTTGTACGGGTACAGGTTGAGCACGACATAGGCACTGCGACCGCGCGCGACGATGAGGCCNNCCTGCGGCCGTCTCGTCGTCGCTCACCGGGGGCTCACACCTGCACGCGATCGCGCACGGCGGCCACGATCCGCTCGATCGCGTCGGCCACGGGCACGCCGTTCTCCTGCCGACCGTCGCGGTAGCGGAACGAGACCGCACCGGCTTCGACGTCCTCGCCCCCCGCGATCAGCACGAACGGCACCTTCTGCGTGCTCGCGGTCCGGATCTTCTTGCCGAACCGGTCCTCGCTGACGTCGAGGTCCGCGCGGATGCCCTGTGCCCGCAGCCGCCCCACGATGTCGGCCAGGTAGTCGTTGAAGGGCTCGGCCACCGGCACGGCGACGACCTGGACGGGCGAGAGCCACGCCGGGAACGCCCCCGCGTAGTGCTCGGTGAGGATCGCGAAGAACCGCTCGACCGACCCGAACAGCGCGCGGTGGATCATCACCGGCCGCTGGCGCGACCCGTCGCTCGCGGTGTACTCGAGCTCGAACAGGTTCGGCAGGTTGAAGTCCAGCTGGATCGTCGACATCTGCCAGTTGCGCCCGATGGCGTCACGCACCTGCACGGAGATCTTCGGGCCGTAGAACGCGGCGCCGCCGGGGTCGGCCACGAGCTCGAGGCCGGAGGCCGTCCCGACCTCCTCCAAGGTGCGGGTCGCCTCTTCCCAGATATCGGCGCTGCCGACGGACTTGTCGGGGTCACGCGTCGACAGCTCGAGGTAGAAGTCGTCCAGCCCGAAGTCCTTGAGCAGGTCCAGGACGAACTTCAGCGTCGCAGTGAGCTCACCCTTCATCTGCTCGCGCGTGCAGTAGATGTGGGCGTCGTCCTGCGTCATCCCCCGGACCCGGGTCAGACCGTGGATGACGCCCGACTTCTCGTACCGGTAGACCGATCCGAACTCGAACAGCCGCAGCGGCAGCTCGCGGTACGACCGGCCCCGCGAGTTGAAGATCAGGTTGTGCATCGGGCAGTTCATGGGCTTGAGGTAGTAGTCCTGGCCCGGCTTGCGCACGGTGCCGTCGTCGTTCAGCTCCGCGTCGACGTGCATCGGGGGGAACATCCCGTCGCGGTACCAGTCCAGGTGCCCGGAGATCTCGTACAGGTGCCCCTTGGTGATGTGCGGGGTGTTGACGAACGAGTACCCGGCCTCCAGGTGCCGCTGGCGCGAGTAGTCCTCCATCTCCTTGCGGATGATCCCGCCCTTGGGGTGGAACACGGGCAGGCCCGAGCCCAGCTCCTCCGGGAAGGAGAACAGGTCGAGCTCCATGCCGATACGACGGTGGTCGCGCCGCTCGGCCTCGGCGAGCCGCGCGAGGTGCGCCTGCAGCTCGTCCTTGGTGGGCCACGCGGTGCCGTAGATGCGCTGCAGCTGCGGGTTCTTCTCGGATCCACGCCAGTAGGCGGCGGCCGTGCGCGTGAGCCGGAACCCGTTCGCGATGAGCTTGGTGCTCGGCAGGTGCGGGCCGCGGCAGAGGTCGACGAAGTCGCCCTGACGGTAGACGCTGATCGTGGGCGCCTCGCCGCCTTCGGCTGCGGCGGCGGCGAGCAGGTCCCGGATCAGCTCGACCTTGAACGGCTGGTCGAGGCCCGTGGGCAGTCCGGAGGCGCTCGTGCCGGCCGCGCTGACCGGCGCGGCCGCACCCACCGGCTCCGGCGCACTTGCCCCCGGCGCCGCGGCCGCCGGCCCGAACACCGCCAGCGCCTCGTCCGCCGGCAGCTCGAAGCGCTCCACCGGCAGGTTCTGGCTCACGACCTTGGCCATCTCCTTCTCGATGCGCGCCAGGTCGGCCTCGGCGATGGGCGCGGAGAAGGCGAAGTCGTAGTAGAAGCCGTTCTCGATGGTCGGCCCGATGGCGTACTTGACGCCCGGGTAGAGGCGCAGGATCGCCTGCGCCATGACGTGCGAGGCGGAGTGACGCTGGATGTCGACAGCATCGGGATCGTCGCTTTTGAGGGTGACGATGGCCAGCTGGTCGCCGTCGTGGAGCGGCGCCGCAGCGTCGACCAGAAGGGTGACGGCCGGGTCGGAAGCGGCGGTCACGCGGCCCGCGATCGCGGCCTTCGCCAGCCGCGGGCCGATCGCCGCCGCCGCGTCGCGCACGGACGCACCGTCGTCGAGTTCCAGAGGAGAGCCGTCGGGGAGGGTGACGTGCAGGGTCATGAGCGACCGGTCCTTTCGTGCTGCGCGCCCGCGTACCTTGGCGGGGGCTGTTGACCGGGTGAGTCTACCTGCGCGGGCCGCGTTCAGTCGAGCGTGCGGCGGCCGACGACGGCGGCTTGGCGGCTCCAGGGGCGGACGGCCGCAGGATCAGCAGCTCCGCCGTGAGTCCGCCGCGGAGCGGCGTCAGATGATCGGCTGCAGTTCGTGCGAGAGGATGGCGCGCAGCTCCACCCTGGGGCCGGCGACGACGCCGTCGCGTTCGCCGGCTGCAGCCTCGCCAAGGGCCACCCGCGCCTTCGCCAGCAGCTCGACGGGACTCTCCTCTGCACTGGTCGCTCCGCCGCAGACGGGCACGATGTCGAGGCGGCGCTGACCCAGGGCGACCGGCTCCACGGCCGTCGCCAGGCGCAGACGTGTGAGGGCCTGCGCGAGGTCGAACTCCCGCGTGTTCGGCATGATGACGAGGAACTCGGCCTCCGCGCAGCGGCCGAGCATGTCGTACGGGCGCAGCGCGCTCCGCAGACGACGGGCGACCTCGCGCAGTACCTGGTCGCCACCGGAGGCGCCCGCCAATTCCCGCGCTTCTTGAAGCTGCGTGACGTGCAGGAGCCCGACGCTCAGCGGCGTCTTCTCGCGCAGCGCGCGATGCAGCTCTGCCTCGAGCCGCCCCATCACGGTCTCGCGGTCGTCCACGCCGGTGATGGCGTCGACGGTGCCGCACGTGCCTGCCGGACCACCGTCGATCGTCGCGTCTCCCCACGGGAGCTCGACGAGGCGCAGCCCGTAGTCGACGCGGGTCAGCAGATCGGCCGGATCGGCCGGCATGAAGACGAAGTCGTTGGCGCCGGCCAGCAGCCCCGCCGTCACGTCGCGCTCGGCGCCGGCCGGCGTGACCAGGATGATGTACGGCGGGTGACCGAGATGGAAGTCGCGCATGATGCGGCAGAGCTCGGGTCCCTCGAGCCCCGGCAGATCCCAATCCACGAGGGCGAGCCGCGGCGGTTCGCTGCGCAGCAGGATCTCGAGGGCGCGGGCGCCGTCGCCGGCCTCGACCGTCTGGACCTCGCGAGCGCCCAGCATCGCGCTCAACCCTCGCCGGGCCGCCTCGCTGCCGTGTGCGATGAGCACATCCATGTCGCCTGCCTCCCCGTCCCTGACTCGGTGCCGGCCTGCCATCCCTTTCAGGCAGAATCGTCGCCCTTCGGCTTCCCGGCGGATATGGGAACCAATGCCCAGGGTCGGGCGCGACGACGGCGCCTCAGGCTCGTCCAGGGTGTGCGGGCTAGACGTTTGTTCTATGCGGCGGACGCTGCAGGTGTTGCCGCCTCTGGCGGAGACCGGAGGCGACGGCGAAGCGGGTCGCAGCGGAGCTAAGCGCAAGCCACGACGCTGCCGATGATGACGGCGGACGCATGATGGACACTCACGACACCGACACGCGGCAGGCCGCACCGCCTAAGACGCTGGAGGAGCTCGGCTACTCGAGCGGCGGTAAGCCCACGGCCGCGGGCGGCGACCGCGCGGTCGCGGGTGCCGCGGCCAAGCCGCCGGACCCGGAGGCCGTGCTCAGACAGGCCCTGCGGGCTCAAGCGCCCGCGCAGGGCCTCTGGAGGCGCACGCTCCAGTGGGTCGTCGCCGCCGGCCTCGCGGTGCTTCTCGCCTGGCTCACCTACTCGCGCGACGGGTGGATCCCGTTCCTCTCCGGCGCCGACCTCGGGATCCACGAGTTCGGCCACCTGCTGACGTTCTGGGCGCCGGCGATGCTCTGCTCGTTCGCCGGCTCGTTCCTGCAGGTGGCCGCGCCGCTCGGCCTCGGCGCCTACTTCTGGTGGCGCAAGGACCGCTTCGCNNGGCTCCGGCCACGACTGGCACAACATCCTGCGCGACCTCGGCTGGCTTAACGCGACCGACGCGATCGCGAACGCCGTTCGCGCGGCGTCGGTGTGCCTCTTCGTCGTCGCGCTCGGCCTCGCCATGCTCGGCTTCTACCGCGCGCACCGCGAGTAGGCGCGGGCCGCGCCGCCGCTCGAGACGGAGCCCGCCGCCTACGACGAGTGCTTCGCGTTCAGCCGGTGGTACAGCCCCTTAAGTTTGCCGTAGAGCTTGCGGTACTCCGCGTAGCCCTCCGCGTAGACGCGCCGGTCGGCCGAAGGGGCGAACGCCGCCGGGACCGGCACGAGCGCCGGCACGTCCTCGAGGCGGAGCTCACCGAGGCACACACGCGCCCACAGCGCGACGCCTCGGAGCTGCGCGTTGCGCGGGTCGCTCACCTGTTCGACGGGCCGCCCCAGCACGTCGGCGTAGATCCGGCACCAGAGCTCGCTCTGGGCGCCGCCGCCGAGGATGCGGACCCTGGGGACGGGCTGCTTGATGAACTTCTCGTAGGCGTCGAGCAGCCAGCGCGAGTTGTAGGCCACGCCCTCGAGCACCGAACGCACGAGCATCGCCCGGTCGGTGCGCAGTGAAAGGTTGAGCCACCCGGCGCGCACGATCTTGTCCTCGACGGGGCTGCGCTCGCCGTTGAGCCACGG
>PMKK01000336.1:0-2737 GCA_003157715.1 Actinomycetota bacterium | reverse complement strand
GATCTGGTGCAGGATGTCGGTGCGCTTGAACGGCACGCGGGCGCCCACCCACGAGGTCGTGGAGATGGCGATGTGGCTTTCGAAGGGAGCGACGGCGCCCGATCCCACCACGGCGGCGTGGAGGTCGGGGATGCCGCACACCACGGGTGCACCCGCGGCCACGCCCAGCGCAGTCGCCACCCCGGGCAGCAGCTTGCCCAGCACCGAGCCGGTCGGGATGAGCTCGGGCAGCCGGCGTCGGTCCCGTCGCGTCTTCGCGAGGAGCCCGTCCACGTAGCCCAGCGGCGCGCCGATGCGGTTGTCGGTGATCCACGACGCGATCATGGAGGCCGGCGTCGCTGCGGCCCGGCCGGTGAACCGCAGGCCGAGATAGTCGACTGGCTCGAGGATCACCGAGGTCTTCGCATACACCTCCTGCAGACGCGCGCGCAGCAGGAGCGAGTGCCCGGTGGGGTCGGCGCCGCTCGGAGTCGGCGCGCCGCCGGTGATGCGCACGAACGGCAGCACCTTGTGCGGCGCGAAGCCGCCGATGTTGACGGGCCCTCCGATGAGCTTGCTGGAGAGGTCGCGGGCGCGCGTATCCGCCCAGAGGATGACGTCGCCCACGGGCTGCCCGTCGGCGCCGACTGGCACGGAAGAGCCCCACTGCCCGGTTATGGCGACCGCGTGGAGCTCGTCGGGATCGGCGCCGGCCCCCGCGATCGCCTCGCGCGCCGCCTCGAGCAGCCCGGACCACCACTCGGTGGCGTCCTGGGTCGCGGTCCCGTCCAGCCCCACGTCGAGGCGCACGGGGCGCATGGCCACACGCAGCACATCACCTTCGAGCGACACGACCGCGACCTTGGGACCCCCGTTGCCGAGGTCGACGGCGAGGATCCAGCGCGCGCCCATGTCAGGAGGCCGGCGAGCCCGGCGCGACCTCGTGCATCGCGTCGAGGACGCTGACCATCACCGTCTTGACCATCATGTTGCCCTGCGGCGTGCCGCCGAAGCCGTACACGGCGCCGGACCTGGCCGGCTGCCCCTTGTGCTCCGTCGCGTAGACGACGGCGCCGCGCAGCGCCTCGAGGAACGAGTCGGCGAGGCCGGGCGCGGTGTTGGGGCGCGTGACGCAGAAGTGCAGTGCCGGCGGGAACTGCAGGGCGATCATCCGCCAGCCCTGCGCGATGAGCGCGTCGTTGACCAGGTAGATGTCGAGGTCGCCGGCGGGCTTGAACGCGATGAGGAACGTCGGGTCGCCGATGACCTCGAGCTCGGGGATGCCGTCGCGGATGCCGTCGCAGATGGCGACCGCCGTGCGCATGATGTCGTCCGCCGCGGCCAGGTACCCGGACTCGCCGGTCGCCACGAGCGACGCCCACGTGGAGGCGAGGATCCCGCCACTGCGCGAGCCCGCAAGGCCCGGAGACAGGTAGAGGCCGCCGGGCCAGTCCGGGAAGGCGAAGTACTGGCGCTTGCGCAGTTCCTTGTCGCGGTACAGCAGCACGCTCGAGCCCTTGAGCGCGTAGCCGTACTTGTGCGTGTCGGCNNGGGCAGCAGCCAGCCGCCGAGGCAACCGTCCACGTGCATGCCGATGCCGCGTGACTGCGCCAGCGCGGCGATCTCCTCGATGGGGTCGATCAAACCGTGCGCGTAGTTGCCGGCGCTGCCGACCAGGGCGATCGTCTGGTCGTCGACAAGCGCCTCCATGGCGGCGACGTCGGCGAGGTAGGCGCCGGTGAGAGGCGCGTGGCGCATCTCGATGTTCATCCAGTGCGCGCCCTTGTCGAGCGCGACGTGGGCCGTGACCGGCATGACGACGTTGGGGTTGGTCACGCCGCGCGTCGCGCGCGCGTACTCGCGATAGGAGTAGAGCGCGGTGATGAGGCTCTCGGAGCCGCCGCCGGTGACGACGCCCACGCCGGTGCCGTGCAGCAGGTCGGAGGTCATGGCGATGATCTCGCCCTCGAACTTGGTGGCGCTCGGGTACATGTCGCGCTGCAGCGCGTTGGCGTGCGAGTACAGGTCGAACACCTCGCCGAGGAAGTGGTAGTGCTCGTGGTCGCCGCAGTAGAGGCTCCCCGACACGGTGCCCCTGTCGCCTATGGCGTCCTCGGCGTGCGCCATCGCGGCGATCTCGGCGAGGAGCGCCGCGTGGTCCACGGGCTCCGCCGGCACGCGGCGATAGGCCTTCGTCGTCTTCCCGTACGGATAGAGATCGCCGATGATCTGCGCGAGACCGTCGTCAGCCACGTGCCTCACCTCTCCTTGCTCGACAGGTATGTGCCGCGCAGGCTGCCACGTTCGCGCCCACGCACGAGTTGGGCCCATCGTAGACCAGCGGGAGGTGCGAATCCACGCACGGGCGGGGCGGGAGCCCTGCGCCCCCGCCCCGCCCGTTTCGGTCACTACGCCCAGGCCGCTACGGCCGGGCGCGCCGCTTTCACTCCGGCGGCAGTTCGCCGTAGGTGAGCGAGACGTCCACGCCCACCGCCTTGCTGCGGCTCTTCCAGAGGAAGTACCAGGCGACGCCGAGCACCCAGGCCGTCACCAGGATCACGTTGCCGGCGAAGGTGAACTGCTTCGCGGCGGCGTTGAAGACGAAGTAGTAGAGCAGGATGCCGAGGTAGATGAGGTCGATCGAGGCTCCCCAGACCACCACCGGCAGGCCGAGGAACTTCCAGGTCTTGTAGGGTGACGAGTCCCACACGCCCTTCGCCCGCTTGACGTAGGGGAAGAGCAGGGCGGCGATGGCCGT